>NZ_DATMLH010000060.1:0-13836 GCF_035570115.1 Mycobacterium sp. | reverse complement strand
CGCGCCCAGGCCGCGTCCCTGGAGCAGGAGCACCAGTCCATCGTGCGCGATGTGCTGGCCGCCGGCGACTTCTGGGGCGGCTCGGGTTCGGTGGCCTGCCAGGAGTTCATCACCCAACTGGGCCGCAACTTCCAGGTCATCTACCAACAGGCCAACCAACGCGGCCAAAGCGTGCAAAACGCCGGCAACAACATGAGCTCCACCGACAGCGCCGTCGGCTCCAGCTGGGCCTGACAGTCAGCACCCGGCGCGGCAGCACACCGATCCGGGTGTGCTGCCGCGTCGTGCTGTAGCCGAGGACCCCGAGATACGCGAGATACGAGAGTAGTGATGGATCAAACCACCCGGACCGACATCACCGTCAACGTCGAAGGCTTCTGGATGCTGCAGGCGCTATTGGACATTCGCCACGTCGCGCCCGAATTACGCTGCCGGCCATTCGTTTCCACTGATTCGATGGAGTGGCTGAACCAGCACCCCGGCATGGCGGTGATGCGCGAACAGGGCATCGTGACGGGCGAGACGGTCAACGAGTCGGTGGCCGCCCGCATGCGGGTGTTGGCCGCGCCCGATCTCGAGGTCGTCGCGTTGCTGTCTCGGGGCAAGCTGCTCTACGGCGTCAAGGAAAAAGAAGAAGGCGGCGTCGACGAGCCGGCGGGATCTCGCGACATCCCCGACAACGAGTTCCGGGTGCTACTGGCCCGCCGTGACCAGCACTGGGTGTCGGCGGTACGGGTCGGCGACGAGATCACCGTCGACGACGTCTCGATCGCGGATACCACCTCGATCGCATCGCTGGTCTTCGACGCGCTGGAGTCCATCCATCACGCCGATCCCGCGGCGATCAACGCGGTCAACGTGCCGCTGGAGGAAATGCTCGAGATCACGAAGGCTTGGCAGAGCTCCGGGTTTAACGTCTTCTCCGGTGGCGATCTGCGGCGGCTCGGCATCAGTGCGGCGACGGTAGCCGCGCTCGGGCAGGCGCTTTCAGATCCGTCGGCTGAAGCCGCGGTCTACGCCAGGCAATACCGAGACGACGACAAAGCGCCCAGCGCCTCGGTGCTGTCGCTGAAGGACGGGTCCGGCGGGCGCATCGCGATGTACCAGCAAGCGCGTACCGCTGGGTCGAACGAGTCCTGGCTAGCCATCTGCCCGGCCACCCCGCAGTTGGTCCAGGTCGGGGTAAAGACCGTTTTGGAGACCCTTCCCTACGGCGAGTGGAAAACGCATCGCAGAGTTTAACTAATCGTTACCGAAATACGCAGCATGCCAAGGTTTTTCGGTGCAGCATTCACTCAGGGTGCGGATGCCGCGAAATATTCTAGAATCATATTCTAGAATCTGCTCAACAATTGGGACGCGACGTCACAATTACAAATAGCGAGGCAAGACACATGGACCCAGAATTCGTCGAGAGGGGTGGCACAATGACCGCAGTAGCTGAGCAGCCACAGACTGGCACTGAGGCAATCTCATCGCCTCAGTCAGTCGTGATTGGCATCATCGCCGGCGACGGCGCGCAAATCGGCGTGCTGCTGGACGCCAACGCCCCGGTCTCGGTGATGGTCGACCCGTTGCTCAAGGTCATCAACGTCCGACTGCGGGAGCTGGGCCTGCAGGCACTGGAAGCCAAGCTGCGCGGCAGGTGGGCGCTGTGTCTGGTTGACGGCACACCGCTGCGGGCCGCCCAGTCGCTGAGCGAGCAAGACATCTTCGACGGCGACCGGCTGTGGCTGCGGTATGTCGAAGACACCGAACACCGATCCCAGGTCATCGAGCACATCTCGACGGCCGTGTCGGTGAACCTGAGCAAGCGGTTCAGCGCGATCAACCCGACGGTTGCCATCCAGGTGGGTGCGGCAATGGTCGCGGCCGGGGTGCTGTTGGGATCGGGGCTGCTCGGCTGGTTCCGCCACCAACACGACTCGTGGCTTCCGGCGCCCTATGCCGCGGTCATCGCGGTGATGGTGATCTCGGCGGCGCTGATGATCCTGGGACGCGCCAAGACCGTCCAGGACCGCCGCGCGGGCGACGTCTTGCTGTGGAGTGGGCTGGCGCCACTTGGGGTGGCGGCGGCTGCGGTACCCCCCGGCCCAGTCGGCGCGCCGCACGCGGTGATGGGGTCCGCGGTCATCGGTGTGGGCGCCATGCTGGTGTTGCGGTTCACCGGCCGTCGGTTGGGTACCGGTACCGCGATCGTCACCATCGCCTTGGCGGCGACGCTCGCGAGCCTGGCGCGGATGGCATTTGGTACCGGCACGGTGACACTGTTGACCACCATCCTTCTGGTCTGCGTGTTCGGCTATCACGGCGCGCCGGCGCTGGCCCGCTGGTTGTCCGGTATCCGGCTGCCGGTGTTCCCGTCCGCCACCAGCCGCTGGGTATTCGAGGCCCGGCCCGATCTGCCGACCACCGTGGTCGTCAACGGCGGCGGCCGTCCCACCCTGGAAGGCCCCGCGTCCATCCAAGATGTCGTGCTGCGGGCCGAGCGGGCCCGATCGTTCCTGACCGGATTGCTGGTTGGTCTCGGTGTACTGACGATCGTGTCGCTGGCGGGTGTATCCGATCCGCGCACCAGCGACCGGTGGCTGCCGCTACTGCTGGCCGCTTGCACCGCCGGCTTCCTGATGCTGCGTGGTCGCTCCTATGTCGACCGTCTCCAGGCGATCATCCTGGCCGTGACGTCGGTCCTGATCGTCGCGTCGATTGTGGTGCGGTATTCGCTAGTGTTGTCCTCGGCGGCAGCGGTCTCGGCGGGAGTGGCCATCGTGGTGCTGCTGCCCGCGGCCGGAATGATCGCCGCGGCGGTGGTACCCAACACCATCTACAGCCCGCTGTTCCGCAAGCTCGTGGAATGGGTTGAATACCTCTGCCTGATGCCGATCTTCCCGTTGGCATTGTGGTTGATGAATGTCTATGCAGCGATCCGCTACCGGTAGGCTGCGGCCGCTCCGCGCGGCCGCAGTGGCTGCCACGACCCTCATCGTCGCCTCGGTAGCGCTTTCCGGGTCGCCCGCGTACGCGATCAACCCTCCGGGGATCGATCCGGCCGCGGTGCCGCCGGACAGCCCGCCCGGACCTTCGGCGCCCATGAAGCAGAGTTCCTACTGCACCGAGGTTGGGGTGTTGCCGGGCACCGACTTTCGGGTGCAGCCGAAGTACATGGACATGCTCAACCTGCCCGAGGCGTGGCGCTTCGGGCGTGGTGGTGGGGTGAGGATCGCGGTCATCGACACCGGGGTGACCCCGCACCCAAGGTTGCCGCATCTGGTTCCGGGCGGCGACTACGTGATGGGTGGCGGCGACGGTCTGTCCGACTGCGACGCGCACGGCACGCTCGTGGCGTCGATGATCGGCGGGGCACCGGCGCCCTCTGAGGGCCCCGCAGCGCCGGGGCCGCGGCGACCGCCGCCAGTCCCAACCCGCGAACCACCGCCACCGGCGCCGCCTCCGCAGACGATCAGCGTGGCGCCGCCGCCTCCGCAGACGATCACGCTGGTCCCGCCTCCGCCTCCGCCACCGTCGCAGGAGCAGGGTCCGCCACCGCCGTTTGGCGCTCCGCCGGCGCCGCAAGAGCCGAAGCAACCGGGAGCCGCCAACCGTGGCCACGGCAAGATGGTGCTGCCCGGCTATTCCCGTGGTGGGCAGATTGTCTCGGTCGATTACCCCCGACCGGCAGCGCCAGCGCCGCTCGAGCCGCCGCCGACAGGGCCGGCTGACGCGTTCACCGGGATTGCCCCCGACGCCGAGCTGATCTCGATCCGCCAGTCCAGCCAGGCGTTCAGCCTCAAGGACGCATATACCGGCGACGAGGATCCGCAAACGCGGCAGAAGTCGGACAACATCCGGACCATGGCCCGAGCGATCGTGCACGCGGCCAACCTGGGCGCGCGGGTGATCAACATCTCCCAGGTGATGTGCATGAGCGCGCGCAGTCTGATCGACCAGCCCGACTTGGGGGCCGCGGTCCGTTACGCGGCCGTCGACAAAGATGCCGTCATCGTCGCCGCCGCCGGCGACACCAGTCAACGCGACTGCAAGGAGAATCCACTCAGCGACCCGTTGCACCCGGGTGATTCCCGCGACTGGAATGGTGTGACGACGGTGGTGACGCCGTCGTGGTTCAGCGACTACGTCTTGACGGTCGGCGCAGTGGATTCCTCTGGTACGCCGATGGACAAGTTGAGTGTGGCCGGGCCCTGGGTGTCGATCGCGGCACCCGGTACCGATGTCGTCGGTCTCTCGCCGCGAGATGACAGTCTTATCAACGCGATTGACGGTCCGGACAACTCGCTGCTGGTGCCAGCCGGCACCAGCTTCTCCACCGCGATCGTCTCGGGTGTGGCTGCTTTGGTGCGGGCGAAATATCCGCAACTGTCGGCGCATCAGATCATCAACCGGTTGACTCGCACCGCCAGGGCACCCGGTCGCGGAGTGGACAACCAGATCGGCTACGGGGTCGTCGACCCGGTCGCGGCGCTGACGTGGGATGTGCCCGACGGGTCTGTCCTGCCGAAAGAATCGGGTTCCCCACTGAAAATGCCTCCGGCACCTACCCCGCGCAACATGACGCCGGTGTGGGTAGCCGCCGCTGGATTGGGTGGCGCGCTACTAGTAGCCGGCTTGGTGTTCGGCGCAGCGATGCTGATGCGAAAGACAGGGAGACCGGAATGAAGGCACAACGCGAATACGGGCTAGCCCTGTCGTGGCCGCGGGTCACCGTGGTGTTCCTCATTGATGTTGCGTTACTGGTCATTGCGAGTCACCTCCCCAGTTCCGTGCGGCCTGACGTGGCGTTTTGGGTGGGTGTCGGTCTCGCGGTGCTGGTGACGCTCGTTGCCTTGGTCACCAATGGGGGAGTTCCCATTGCGTCTGCGCCGATTGCGCGGGTGCGCAATTGGTATGCCGACCCCGAGGCGCTGACCGTCGGCTGCACCCCGGCCATCGACCACCGTCGCCGCTTCAGCCGCGAAACGGTCGGCGTGCGCGAGTACGACGGCCAGCTGATCGCGGTGATCGCGGTCGAAGGGGTGGCCGACACATCGTCGGGACGGCATCGCCATCGGGATGCAGCACCGCCGTCTATGCCACTGGAGGCGGTCATCGAGGCGCTGCGCCAGTTCGATGTCCGGCTGGACAGCCTCGACATCGTCTCGGTGGGAACAGGTCCGGGCGGCAAAGGCGTCAAATCGGCGGTGCAAGATGATTTCGGGGCCACCGGCCATCGACGCCCGACCGAGGCGCGCCACACCTGGGTGATACTGCGGATGGATCCGCTGCGCAACGCCCTGGCCGTGGCCGCCCGCGATTCCGTCGCCTGCACACTGGCCGCGGCTGCCGAGCGGCTGGCTAATGATGTCGACGGGCGAAGCTGCACCGCGCGGCCGCTGACCGCAGACGAGATTCTCGAGGTCGACGACGCCGTGTTGGCCGGGCTCCAGCCGGCTCACATTCGGCCGTTCTGGCGCTACCTCAAGACCCCGGACGGGTACGTCACCAGCTTCTGGGTCTCGCCTTCGGACATCAACACCGAGACACTCGAGGAGTTGTGGCGCACCGATGCCGACGTCACCGTGATGACGATCCGGCTGATCGCGGACGGTCGTGAAGCCGATGTGGCGGTGTGGGTGCGCTACCACAGTCACCAACGGCTGCGCAAAGAGACGTTCAGCGGACTGAACCGGCTCACCGGCCGCCAGTTGGGCGCGGTAGCCGCGAGCATTCCGGCGCCGACTTCGCGTCGGCCGCTGCCCATGCCGAGTCGCATACTCGACGACGGCGAGGGCATCCTAGTTCCGGTCGGCGCGGTAGCCCTACAACAAAGTAGTCGCGCCGAAGCGTTGCGATGACCCGGCCGCAGGCCGGCGTGGCGGATGCCCGCAACGCCATGGTTGCGGGCCTGCTGGCGTCCGGCATTTCGGTCAACGGGCTACAGCCCAGCCACAATCCGCAGGTGGCGTTGCAGATGTTCACGACGGCCACCCGGCTCGATCCCGACATGTGCGACGCGTGGCTGGCCCGGGTGCTGGCCGGGGATCAGAGCCTTGAGGTGCTCAGCGGCGCGTGGCACGCCATCAAGACATTCGGCTGGGAGATGCGCCGACTGAGCTTGTCCGAGTTGGAGTTTCGCCCTGACGTCTCCGATGGGATGTTCCTGAAGCTGGCGGTCACCAGTGTGGAATCGTTTTCCGCCGCCTACGCGGCCGCGCTCACCGAAGCGAAGCGGTTCCAGGAAGCGGCGGAACTCCTGGATTCGACGGAGCCACGGCATCCGTTCGACGAGGAGCTGCTCAAGTATGTGCGGGGGCTACTGTATTTCCGCACCGGCCGGTGGCCGGACGTGCTCACCCAATTCCCGCCCGGAACGACGTGGCGTCAACCCGAGTTGAAGGCCGCCGGGGCGGCGATGGCCACCACCGCACTGGCTTCGCTGGGGGTGTTCGAGGAAGCCTGCCGGCGCGCGCAGGAGGCCATCGAAGTCGACCGGGTGCCCAGCGCGGCCAATGTCGCCTTGTACACCAAGGGAATGTGTTTGCGGCATCTGGGCCGTGAAGAAGAGGCCACCGAGTGTCTACGCCAGGTGTACTCACGCGATGCCAAGTTCACCCCGGCCCGCGATGCATTAGACAATCCCGGCTACCGGCTGGTGCTGACCGACCCGGAAACCATTGAGGCCAGGACGGATCCGTGGGATGTGGACAGTGCACCCACCCGCGAGCAGGCCGAGGCCGCCCGTCACGCCGAGATGGCCAAGAAGTACTTGGACGAAGGCGATGCCGAGCTCAACGCGATGCTCGGCATGGAACAGGCCAAGCGGGAAATCAAACTGATCAAGTCGACGACCAAGGTGAACCTGGCCCGGGCCAAAATGGGCCTGCCGGTGCCGGTGACGTCGCGGCACACCCTGTTGTTGGGACCTCCCGGCACCGGGAAGACGTCGGTGGCGCGTGCGTTCAGCAAGCAACTGTGCGGTTTGACCGTGCTGCGCAAGCCGTTGGTGGTGGAGACCAGCCGTTCGAAGTTGCTGGGCCGCTACATGGCCGATGCGGAGAAGAACACCGAGGAGATGCTCGAAGAGGCGCGGGGTGGGGCCGTCTTCTTCGACGAGATGCACAACCTGCACGAGAGCGGCTACTCCACGGGCGACGCCTACGGCAACGCGATCATCAACACCTTGCTGCTGTACATGGAGAACCATCGCGACGAGCTGGTGGTGTTCGGGGCGGGCTATGCCAAAGCGATGGACAAGATGCTGGAGGTCAACCAGGGCCTGCGGCGGCGGTTTTCGACGGTGATCGAGTTCTACAGCTACAACCCCAAGGAACTGATCGCGCTGACGCAGTTGATGGGCCGGGAAAACGAGGACGTGATCACCGATGAGGCGGTCGACGTGTTGCTGCCGGCCTACACCAGGTTCTACGACGACGAGAACATCTCGCAAGACGGCGATCTGATCCGCGGCATCGATGTGCTGGGAAATGCCGGATTTGTGCGCAACGTGGTGGAAAAGGCCCGCGATCACCGCAGCTTCCGCCTCGACGACGAGGACCTCGACGCGGTGTTGTCCAGTGAGGTCGATGAGTTCAGCGAGGACCAGCTGCGTCGCTTCAAAGAGCTGACGCGCGACGACCTGGCCGAGGGCCTCAGTGCGGCAGTGGCGGAGAAAAAGACCGACTAGCCGTCCGCGGGCCGCAGGGGCGATCCCTGACGGCGCTGTCAGTTAACGCCTGCTGCCGATGAACGGCGTGGCCCGCCGCGTCTGTAACGATCTTCAGCAATTTACCGATAATCCGCCGCACGTTGCATTGACGGGCGTCGGTACTGCTGCCACGATGAAGTTACAAACACGTTACATGCACCTCGCTAGGTGAGGCGTCTGCACGGATATAGGCCACTGACCTCGAACGTCGAAAGACGCCCAGGGTCAGGACAGCTCTTCCCGGGTTAAGGGTTGAGCCCAAGTGGCTTCCGGCTCAGCCGGATACGCCGTGTGGTGCCAAAGCTCCGGCGAGAGGGGTGCCACCCGACGGTTTCCGTCGGGCGTCTTACCTCTCTTGGCGGAACGGCGGGGTCCTGGCCGTCAGGAGGTGGGGCCGAGACCGAATGCCAGCGATAGTTCTTCGCCGAACTATCCGAGATCGATGACCGTTTCTTTCCGATCCGGTCACGGCGACTCCGCCAACTGAATCGGTTTGTACTCAACCCTTACAGCGGCCGAGGCCCGTTCCGGGTCGGACTTTTCCGAAGGGGAAGTCCATGTCATTCGTCACTACACAGCCGGAAGCGCTGTCCGCAGCAGCCGGCAACCTACAGGGGATCGGCACGAACGTCGCCGCCCACAACGCGGCCGCAGCCAGCCCCACCACGGCGCTGGTTCCCGCGGCGGCCGACGAGGTGTCGGCGCTCACCGCGGCCCAGTTCACCGCCCACGCTCAGGTCTATCAAGCGGTCAGTGCTCAAGCCGCGGCGATTCACGAGACGTTCGTGTCCACCCTGAGCGCCAGTGCCGGGTCCTATGCGGCCACCGAAGCCGCCAACGCGGTCGCTGCGGGCTGAGGGGGGTTGTTGCAATGGATTTCGGAGCATTACCACCAGAGATCAACTCCGCTCGCATGTATGCCGGTCCCGGTTCGGGGCCGATGCTGGCAGCCGCGTCGGCGTGGGACGCACTGGCCGCCGAGCTAGATTCGGCGGGGTCAACCTATTCCTCCGTGGTCTCCAGCCTGGCCGAACAATCCTGGCTGGGACCGGCGTCGGCATCGATGGCGGCCGCGGCCGCGCCGTACGTGGATTGGATGAGCGCGACCGCCACCGAGGCTGAGCAAACGGGCTTCCAGGCCAAGGCTGCGGCAGCCGCGTACGAGGCTGCGTTCACCATGACGGTGCCGCCCGCGGAAGTCGCGGCCAACCGCACTCAGCTGGCGGCGCTGGTCGCCACGAATGTCCTGGGTCAGAACACTGCTGCGATCGCGGCCACCGAAGCCCTCTACGGCGAAATGTGGGCTCAAGACGCCGCGGCGATGTACGGCTACGCCGGCTCCTCGGCTGCCGCCGCGACGGTGACACCGTTCAGTTCGCCGCCGCAAACCACCAACGAGGGCGGAGCGGGCAGCCAAGCCGGCGCGGTTGCCCAGGCCACCGGCACGTCGTCGAGCGCCGGCGTGCAGTCAACGCTGTCGCAGGTGGTCTCCACGGTTCCCAATAGCCTGCAGCAGCTCGCATCGCCGGTGTCGGCGGCGGGAAGCAATCCGTTTGCGCCAGGATCGAATACCGCCACGACGGGGATCTCCGGATTGCTGAACCTCCTGAGCGGAGAGAGTGGATCGGCCTTCGGGAGCTTCATAACCTCGGGGTTTGCGAACGGAATCCTCTCGGGTAACTGGTTCAACCCGGCCAGCATCATGCCGGCTGTGACAAGCTCGTTCGGTGATATCGGGTTCTTGGCGGTAGCCGGTCAGAGCATTGGCGGCATGAATCCGGCCTTGTTTACGGGGGCGGCTGCTGCCCCGTCGGCGATGAGCACAGTGGGCCACGTCGGTTCGGCGATGGGCGCGCTCGGCTCAAACGGCCTGGGCGGATCGGCGGTGTCGGCCGGTATGGGCCGCGCGACGTTAGTCGGGACGATGTCGGTACCGCACAGTTGGGCCCCCGCCCCGCCCGTGGCGAGTCCCACGGCCACCGCGTCACCGGCAGAGGGCTGGTATATGCCGCCGGGGGTGGAGGAGGCGTCCGCGACGCCAGGAGTGCCGGGCATGCCTGGAATGCCGATGGCGGGCGGCACCGCACGCGGGTGGGGCTTTGCCGCTCCGCGATATGGGTTCAAGCCCACCGTCGTAGCGCATCCGCCGGCTGCCGGATAGCAGAAGGGAGTCACGCCGTGAGCGTCAAGCCCACGACGACAGGCAAGGGGCGCCGAAGTTGGCGCCGAACCCAGCGTGGACGTCCACCTTGTCCTGGACCGAGTTCGCGCAGACTCGGGGGAAGCCGATATAGACACGTGCAACGGGCACGCGGACCGACCCTCTACGTGTATGTGAATTACGAACAGCTACAAAAGATCTCGACCTCCGCTGTGACTCCGACGTGCAAATGTGGTGAGCCTAAGCCTTGGCCGTTGTCGACCACCACGCCGCGCGTCGGGTTGACTCCTGCCAATCTTGATGGAACTATTGCGGATGCAAGCACCTCGCTAGGTGAGGCGTCTGCACGGATACAGGCCACTGACCTCGAACGTCGAAAGACGCCCAGGGTCAGGACAGCTCCTCCCGGACTAAGGGTTGAGCCCAAGTGGCTTCCGGCTCAGCCGGATACGCCGTGCAGTGCCAAAGCTCTGACGAGAGGGGTGCGAGTCGGTTGATGTGCCGGCTCCCAAACATCCCGCTGTGCACCGTGTAGGCACCCCTGTGTGCCCTGGCCGTGAGGAGGTGAGGCGAAGTGAGTCCAAGTGACGGTCCATATCCGAGACCGGTGACCATTTCGTTCGGATCCGGCCCCGGCGCTTTCTCCACTATCTGAATCGGCCTGCGCCGCTTCACTTAACGCACGCGCGTTTCGTTTTCTTACGCGCGCGCGATCCTGTCGTGCTCTGGCGCGACCACCGCCGTGGATTAACCCTGCCTTGCCAAAGGAGACGTCCAATGTCTTTCGTAACCACACAGCCAGAAATGCTGACGGCAGCAGCCAACCAGCTGCAAGGTATCGGCACCGCTATTGTCGCCCAGAACGAGGCCGTCGCAGCCCCGACGACCGGGGTGATTCCCGCAGCTGCCGACGAGGTTTCGGCCCTGACCGCGGCGCAGTTCGCCAGCCACGCACAGGTGTACCAGACGGTGAGCGCGCAAGCCGCGGCGATGCACGAGATGTTCGTGCGCGTCTTGAGCGCAAGTGCCGGCTCGTACGCGACCACGGAGGCGGCCAACGCGGTCGCAGCACTCTGAGAGACGTCGCAGCCCATCGAGAGACCAGGGGAGGTGTACCATGCTGGACTTCGCCGCACTGCCACCGGAAATCAATTCGGCCAGAATGTATTCGGGAGCCGGCTCGGCGCCGATGCTGGCCGCTGGTGCTGCCTGGAGCCAGCTGGCGGCTGAGATACGCTCGGCGGCAGCCTCTTACAGCTCTGTCGTCTCGAGTCTGACCGGCAGCAGCTGGCAGGGCCCGGCATCCACGTCGATGGCGGCCGCGGCCGCACCGTATGCGGCGTGGATGAACACCACCGCCGCGCAAGCCGAGCAGACGGCCGCGCAGGCGCAAGCGGCGGTGACCGCCTACGAGTCGGCGTTCTCGATGACCGTGCCGCCCGCGGAGATCGCGGCCAATCGGGCTCAGCTCGCGTCCCTGGTGGCGACCAACATCTTCGGGCAAAACACTCCGGCGATCGCGGCCACCGAGACCCTGTACGGCGAAATGTGGGCGCAAGATGCCGCGGCGATGTACGGCTATGCGGGGTCGTCGGCGGCGGCCTCGCAGCTGACCCCGTTCAGCCAGCCGGCCCCGACCACCAATGCGACCGGCTTGGCGGCACAAGCCGCCGCAACAGCGCAAGCCTCCGGCACCTCGGCGGGCACTAGCGGCAGCAATGCCACCAGCGCCTCGACCACCGGGTTGTCGTCATTGCTGGGGGACCTCACGTCATCCACCGGGTCTTCGTCATCGTCGTCATTGGTGACGGAGCTAACGGATTTGTTCAGTAACTCGAACAATTCGGCCCTGGGAACCTTCCTGAGCGGAAACTTCTTCAGTACTGCGGTGGTCAACGGAGCACTCGCAGGCGGGCCGTTCAACCCGCAGTTCCTGCTGCAGACGATGGCGGGCTTCAACTTCCTCCAAGGCGCCAAGGGTGCCGCGGCTGGATCGGGATTGTTGAACCTGTTCAATTCGGGCGCGCTGGGGTCGACAGGCGGGTCAGGTCTCGGCGGTCTGGGATCAGGGGCGTCGGCCGCGATGGGCGAGGCGGGCCGCGTTGGGGCGCTGTCAGCGCCGCCCAGCTGGTCGGCGGTCGCCCAGACCAGCCCGATCGCCTCGGCGCTGGGCCGCACCCCGCTCACGGCTCCGGAGACCGCGACGGGCGGGCCCGGAGGCGTTGCCTCGCCGATGTCGAACATGACCGGGCGGCTTCGCCGTCCGATTCCGAAATACGGGATGCGCCTGCCGCCAATAATGGCGCGGCCGCCCGCTGCCGGATAACAGACCAAGGGGAAACTGTCATGATCGACTACGCGGTGCTACCACCGGAAATCAATTCGGCCAGAATGTATTCGGGAGCCGGCTCGACGCCGATGCTGGCCGCCGGCGCTGCTTGGAGCCAACTGGCAACTGAAATGCGCTCGGCGGCGGCCTCTTACAGCTCGGTGGTCACGAATCTGACCAGTGGCAGCTGGCAGGGCCCGGCTTCGGCCTCAATGGCGGCCGCGGCCGCACCCTACGCGGCGTGGATGAACACCACTGCCACGCAAGCTGAGCAGACGGCCGCGCAGGCGCAGGCGGCGGTGTCCGCCTACGAGTCGGCGTTCTCGATGACCGTGCCGCCCGCGGAGATCGCGGCCAATCGCACGCAGCTGGCATCGCTGGTGGCGGACAACGTTTTGGGACAGAACGCTCCGGCGATTGCGGCCACCGAGGCGCAATACGGAGACATGTGGGCCCAGGACGCCGCGGCGATGTACGGCTACGCCGGGTCCTCGGCGGCGGCCGCCCAGCTGACCCCGTTCACCCAGCCGGCTCAGACCACGAGCGCGACCGGCTTGGCTGGGCAAGCCGCCGCGGTGGCCCAGGCCAGCGGCACCTCGGCGGGCACCGCCGGCACCTCGGCCAGTACCGCCACCAGCGCGTCGTCGACAGGCGGGTTGTCATGGCTGGACGGCATCCTCGCGGACAACTCGAACACCTCCACCACCGGGCTGGCCGGGATACTCAACTACCTCGACGGAGCCGACGGGTCGCTGCTGGGGAGCTTCCTCAACAACGGCACCGTCGCCAACCTCAGCAATGCCTTCACCACGAGCGGGCTACTCAACCCGACGGCGTTCATCGATACCGTGACGTGCTTCAGCTACCTGTTCCCCGGCATGGCGGGCGGCGCGTTGGCCTCCGATGTATCGGGTCTGGCGGCCGGGCTCGGCTCGGGGACTGCGGGATTGGGGGCAGCGGGCCTGCGCGGCCTGGGCGGCCTGGGCGCGGCGGTGTCTGCGGGCGTCGGACAGGCCTCACCGCTGGGCCCCTTGTCGGTGCCGGGAGCCTGGGCCGCGGCCGCGCCGGGACTCAGCAGGATCGCCACCGAGTTGCCGGGCGCCAGCGCCCTGAGCCCCGCCCTGGGCGCCACCCCTCTGGTGTCACCCGGTGGGCCGGTGGGCATGCCAGGTATGCCGCTGGGCGGGATAGCCGGCATGTTCGACCACGAGATGGAGGAACCGATGTACGGGTTCCGACCCGTCGTGATGGCACGCCCGCCCGCCGCCGGTTAGCAACCGGGAATCACCTTGCGCTACAGCACAATCCGTTACAAATGCAGGTTCGAAGAGACAAGGAGATAGAGATATGTCTACGCGTTTTATGACTGATCCGCATGAGATGCGGTCGATGGCGGGCCGTTTCGATATGCACGCTCAGACGGTGGAGGACGAGGCCCGCAAGATGTGGGCGTCCTCGCAGAACATCGCCGGTGCGGGCTGGAGTGGGACGGCGCAGATGACGTCCTACGACACCATGGGCCAGATGAATCAGGCGTTTCGCAACATTGTCAACATGCTGCACGGTGTGCGTGACGGGCTGATCCGCGACGCCAACAACTACGAGCAGCAAGAGCAGGCTTCCCAGCGGCTCCTGTCCAGCTAGCCC
>NZ_DATMLH010000059.1:0-35555 GCF_035570115.1 Mycobacterium sp. | reverse complement strand
TCGGCCACCCGCGTCGCTGGATCGTCGGACCGACGCGGGTGCTCCGTTCGTAACTGGCCAGGGCGTCGTCGATGGTGCGATGTTGGGGCGCGAAGAGCACGCCGAGCGACGAAATAGCCTCGTCGAGGCTTGCGATACGCGGTAGCGGGTAAACCCTCGGTCGACCCAGAACGGAGCAGCATGAGTGAAAGCGTGCAGACCGGAATCATCACGACGCAGGTGCCGGCACGGCTGGACCGACTGCCCTGGGCGCGGTTTCACTGGCGCGTCGTCATCGGTCTTGGTGGGGTGTGGATCCTCGACGGGCTCGAGGTCACGATGGTCGGCAACGTGTCGTCCCGACTCACCGAAAAAGGCAGCGGCATCGAGCTCAACCCCGCGCAGATCGGCGTGGCCGCGGCGATCTACATCGCGGGAGCCTGCTTAGGCGCATTGTTCTTCGGTCACCTGACCGACCGCTTCGGACGGCGCAATCTCTTCATGCTGACCCTCGCGGTGTATTTGGTCGCCACAGTTGCGACGGCATTCGCGTTCGCGCCCTGGTATTTCTTCGTCACACGGTTTTTCACCGGCGCCGGGATTGGGGGCGAATACGCCGCTATCAACTCGGCGATTGACGAGTTGATCCCCGCGCGTGTGCGTGGTCGCGTCGACCTGATAATCAACGGGACCTACTGGCTGGGTTCGGCCGCGGGAGCGGCCGGCGCGCTGGTCGTGCTGAACACGTCGCACTTCCCGGCCAATATCGGGTGGCGGCTCGCCTTCGGCATCGGAGCCATCTTCGGCATTTTCGTCCTTCTGGTCCGGCGCAACGTTCCGGAAAGTCCACGCTGGTTGTTCATTCACGGGCGCGACCAGGAAGCCGAGCGGGTCGTCGCCTCAATCGAAGACGAAATCCAGCGGGACACCGGCCGGCCACTGCCCGAGCCGCGAGGGCCTGCGCTCAAAGTTCGTCAGCGCGAGACGATTTCGTTCCGTGAGATCGCCGCGGTGGCGTTTAAGCTCTATCCGCGGCGCGCCATTCTTGGGTTGGCACTGTTCATCGGGCAGGCGTTCCTCTACAACGGTGTGACCTTCAATCTCGGCACGCTGCTGAGCGGGTTCTACGGAGTCTCATCCGCAAGGGTGCCACTGTTCTACATCCTGTGGGCGCTGAGCAATTTCGTCGGCCCGTTGTTGCTTGGGCGCCTGTTCGACACCGTCGGCCGCAAACCGATGATCACCTTGTCCTATGTCGGTTCGGCAGTCGTGGCCCTCGTCCTCGCGGGGCTGTTCGTGACCCAGACTGGCGGCGTCTGGACCTTCATCGGTGTGCTCGCGGTGACGTTCTTCTTGGCCTCAGCGGGCGCGAGCGCCGCCTATTTGACCGTGAGCGAGATCTTCCCGATGGAGACCAGGGCGCTGGCGATCGCTTTCTTCTACGCCGTCGGCACGGCGATCGGCGGTATCACGGGGCCGTTGCTGTTCGGTCAGTTGATCAATTCGGGAGAGCGTGGCCAGGTGGTCTGGTCTTTCGTCGTTGGAGCCGTCGTGATGGCAGCGGCGGGCCTGGTCGAATTGTGGCTGGGTGTCGCGGCCGAGGGACGCCCACTGGAAGAGCTGGCGTTGCCGTTGACGGTGGCCGACGCCGAGCGCGAGGAAGAAACGGAAGATCAGCGTTAACGCTGTCCGAACACCTGTCGAGTGTTGTATGCAGGATGCGTCCTGGACGCGATTTTGGGTACGCGGGAACTATGAAACATCTGCTGATACTGACGAGTGTCGCCGTCATGATCGGGATGGCCGCGCCCGCATACGCCGACGACCCTCCGTCAACCCCGTCCGGTGCCGACGCTGACTTCATTGCCCAACTCAATGCCGCCGGGCTTACCGATCAGGACCCGACCAAAGCAATCGCGGCTGCCAAGGACATGTGCTCGTTGATGGACAACGGCACGCCCGACACCGTAATCCAGAGCAACCTTGTGTCGCGCAATCCAGACTTGACGCCGCAGGGCGCCACCCAGTTCATGACATTGGCGCAAGGCAAGTACTGCTCGAAATACCTGACCGGTCATGGCCAGCCGCCGAAGCCGCCAGCCGCCGTGGGGAACTAGGGCCTAGGTAGAGCGGAGCCGCGCTTCAAGGGGAGCCATGACCTTCTTCCTCGCGCAGGGCGGGCTATACACAGTCCAGTCGCGTCAATCCGAGAGACGTTGAAGCCTTATTACGGGACTTTGACATGCCGTTTACGTCCGGGGGTTTGCCGTCTGAACACTTGTCGCATTTCGCCCCGGTGCTGTTGGATGGGGGATGCGCCTTGGACCCGACTTTGGAAGACTCGGGAAATATGAAAGGTCTGCTGATCCTGACAAGCGTCGCCGCCGTGGTCGCGATGGCCCCGCCGGCATGCGCCGACGACCCTCCGTCAACCCCGTCCGGTGTCGACGCCGAGTTCGTTTCCCAACTCAAAGACGCCGGTCTTACCCATCAGGACCCGACAAAGGCGATCGCGGCTGCCAAGGACCTGTGCTCGTTAGCCGACAACGGCACGGCGGACACGGAAATCGAGAGCAACCTTATGTCGCTAAATCCGGGCTTGACGGCGCACGGTGCCGACGAGTTCATGGCACTGTCGGCCGCCGCGTACTGCCCGAAATACCTATCGAAATACATGACGGGTAAGGGTTGGACCACGAAACCGCCGGGTGACACGAAACCGCCGGGTGATGAGGGGAAACCGCCCAGTGATGCGGCCAAACCGCCGGGGTCCTGAGGGCAACCAACTAAGCGGTCAGGCCCAACGGGTCATGCCCCGCTGCGGACCACCTCGTCGGCGGTAGCCCGCATTCGCTCTGACAGTCGAAGCAGGTCGTGCTCGCCTATCCCGTTCTGCAGCGTGTACGCAAGTTGTCGTAATTCGACGGAGCAATTGCGCAATTCTTCGCGGAGCCGCGCTTCAAGGGGAGGCATGACCTTCTTCCTCAGGTAGGTCGGACCAAAAGCCCGACAATCCGACTTAAAAAATGTACACAGTCCAATCGCTTCTCGGCGAGAGACCTCGGGGGGTTTTTACGCGACTTTGACATGCCGTTTACGGACCCGAGCGTCCCGCTCCGTTTGACGACTGCGCCGGTCGAAGCAGACGGCATTTGTCACCCAACTCGGGCCCATATGTCACGGCACCGCAATGACATCGCCACGTCAGATGGCGTCCGCATGCGCAGGCGGTGCTGCCGACCAGCATCCGCTCCGGCCGCATCAGATGACCACGGGGGCAGCGAATGGGGGGCGGAAGCACCGATCGATTCGACGGGAACCGGACCAGCTCGCCGACCGCGACCATGGGCCGACGGTAGGCGTCTTCCCTGCGTGCGACATTAAGAATTCGGGTGAGCTTGCTGAGAAAGGACGATTGTGGTCTGCCGCCCACTCGGATTATGGGGTTTGTTCAATTCGGCGTAATTTCCTATTCGCCAGGCTTGACGTTCGAACGGGGCCTAGCCTGATCCCGTGCAAATCGGCGTACTGGGTGCGGCGCGTATTGCGCCGACGGCGCTCATCAAACCAGCCAAGACAAATGCCGACGTCGTGGTCGCGGCCGTGGCTGCGCGCGATGTTTCGCGTGCTCGGGCTTTTGCCGCAAAACACGGCATCGCCCGGGTGCACGACAGCTATGAGGCGCTTATCGCCGACCCGGACCTCGACGCCGTCTACAACCCGCTGCCTAATGGCTTGCACGGCAAGTGGACCCGGGCAGCACTGGCCGCCGGTAAGCACGTGCTGTGCGAGAAGCCGTTCACCGCCAACGCCGCCGAAGCCCGTGAGATCGCCGAGCTGGCCGCAAAGTCGGATCGAGTTGTGATGGAGGCATTTCACTACCGCTACCATCCGCTGGCTTTGCGAATCGAGGAGATCATCGCCTCGGGCGAACTGGGCAAGCTGCAGCGGGTGGAGGCGGCCCTGTGCTTCCCGTTGCCGAATTCCTCCGACATCCGCTACAACTACGCGCTTGCCGGAGGCGCGACCATGGACGCTGGGTGCTATGCCGTCCACATGGTCCGCACGTTCGGGGGTTCAACGCCGGAAGTTGTTTCAGCGCAACCGAAATTGCGCGATCCACGAGTTGACCGGGCCATGACCGCCGAGGTGCGGTTTGCCGAAGGGCACACCGGCCGGATCCGTTGCTCCATGTGGTCGCCGCGACTGCTGGAAATCAGCGCTCACGTGGTTGGTGAGCGGGGCGAGCTGCATGCGCTCAATCCGGTGCTGCCGCAGCTTTACCACCGGCTTTCGGTCCGGTCATCGACCGGCAAACGTGTGGAGCGTTTTCCACGCCGCGCCTCCTACGCGTATCAGCTCGACGCCTTCGCCGCGGCAGTGCTGCGCGGCGAACCGGTGAAGACGACGCCGGAAGACGCGATCGAGAACATGATCGTCGTCGATGCGATTTATCGCACTGCCGGCTTGCCGCTCCGCGAGCCCAGCTGAGCCCGCGGCGGCGCTGCCCCGGTCACGGCTCGATGGGGCGGTTGGTCCATTCCCGGTCGGTTCGGCGTGACGAGCGAAACCACCCGCCCGCCGCGCCGGTGCCGCCGTCGGTCGGGATGGTGTGGCCGGTGACGAACGCCGACAGGTCGGAGGCCAAGAACAGAATCACCCGGGCCTGGTCCTCGGGCAGCCCCATCCGTCCGACGGGAACCCATTGCGGCCACTGCAGGTGCTCTTCGGCGGACAGCCACTGCGAGTAGGGCACCTGAAGTGATTCGGTGACGTCGGGGCCGATCGCGTTGACCCGTATGCCGTCGCGGCCTACCTGCACCGCCAGGCTGCGGGTGAAGTGGATGACGGCGGCTTTGAAGGCAGCGTAGACCGGGTCCTCCGGGTAGCCTCGCAACCCTTCGACGGATGAGACATTGACGATCGCGCCGACGTGTTGGTCGATCATCGCAGGCAGAAACGCGTGCGTGACGAGCAAGACGTGGTGCAGGTTGATTCGGTAGAGGTCGTCCCACAGTTGCCGGTCGGTGTCGACGAAGTCGCCCGGGTGGCGCAGCCAGTGGCCCACGTTGTTGACCAGGACATCTACCCGGCCGTAGCGATCGAGTACTGATCGCGCCAATTCGGCAACCTGGTCGGCGTCGCGGACATCGGTGACCAAAGCGACGGCAGACCCGCCGGACTCGCTGATTGCGTCGGCAGTCTGCTCAGCGCGTTCGGCGTCGACATCCGCGATGACCACTTGGGCGCCATGGTGTGCGAACAGCCGCGCGGTCGCCGCGCCGATACCGCCAGCGCCGCCGGTTATCACCGCAATCCGGTCGGCCAGCAATGGGGCGGCAACCGTTGCGTCGTCGATCCTCATATCCTCGGCCCCTTTGCAACACACGCCTGGCGAGTCCACTCAATTCCACGGTGGTATCTATCACCGATTGTTGAAAGCACAAGCCCGATGGCTAATTTCACGGCCAACCCTTAGCTGATCGATGCCCAGGGCGGCCGGGTAAGTTTTGGGCTATGTGGAGCTCGCTGGTGCTGCTGGCGCTTCCCATAGCATTCGACCCGGTGCGTCTGGGCTTCAATGTTCTCCTCATTTCCAGGCCGCGGCCCGCGCAAAACCTGCTCGTCTACTGGATCGGTTGCGCGCTGGCCGGCGTTGTCTTACTGCTGGTCCCGATTTTGGCGTTGCATTTCACACCGACGCTCTCGTCTTTTGTGCACGACTTGGCCAACCCGGCTACCTCCGCCAGCTCCACCGTCCGGCATGTTGAAATTGCGGCGGGCGTGCTCGTCGTATTGGTCGCCGCCCTGTTGGCGGTGCGCTTTCTGGCGCGTCAGGGGGCGCAGACAGCGGCACGGGACGCCAACACATCACCGCACCCGATCGAGCGGCCCCTGAGCCGCGGGAAGGATGACCAGGATGCGGCGCCCGAGGGCGGATCCCGAGCTGCCATCCGGCGGCTGCTGAGCCGCGCCACCGACGCATGGGAAAGCGAATCCTTATGGATCGCGTTGGCGGTCGGTTTGTGGGCGGCGCCTAACCCGGCGTTGGTCGTATTCGGGCTCGCCACCATCCCGACGTCGGGAGCGGCGATCGGCACCCAGATCGGCGCCGCCATCGTGTTCGTCGTCGAGACGCTTGCGATTGTCGAGATCGTGCTGCTCAGCAACCTATTCGCGCCAACCAAGACCGAAGCGTCACTGCGCCGGCTACACGACTGGGCGCGCTGCTATCGCCGGCAGATTCTGGTCGTCATGTTGACATTCGTTGGGCTCGCACTGGTGGCCCAGGGCATGGGCATGATCTGAGCGGCTCTCCAGATTCGTGTTAGCCGATCGCCTGGTCGTGGGGTTCTGGCAACGCCTCCCGAGCCGATCGAGGCGTGGGTCGCGGACGCCGCGGTTCCCGCACCCCCGCATCGCCGTCACCTCGCATCCACAGTCGGACTACCGATCCGGCGCTGACCCGTGCGCCGGACTCGGGGCTTTGGTCGGTCACGACCCAGCCGCGGCTTGCCGGGTCGGAAGGGCTGTCTGGACGGGCATTGATCGCCACCAGACCTTCACCGGCCAGCACGTCGCGCGCCTCGATCCACTCGAGCCCGACCACGTTGGGCACTAGTGTTTTCGCGGCCCGCCGCAGCCCTCGCGCGCGTATCTGGATCAGGTGCGATGCCGCGTCATCCAGAACTGTCGATTCAGCACCGCTGCCCGAGTCATCGCCACGAGGGGAGTCGTCGAGATCACGCCACCGTTCCCAGGCGGATTGCCGCGTGACCCCCAAATGAGTGGCAATCTCGGCCCAGGACTTGCCGGTGCGCCGGGCAGTTCGAACGGCCGCTAATTCCGCCTGGTCCAACGTGCGGCGGACAACACCGATGTCGGACAAGGAAGCCAGCCCATCGTCGTCGCCACCTGGGCGTTCGCTGTTAGAGGCAAGCCGGCGCCATGCCTGTCGGGCCTGCTCCCACGCGTCTGCAACGCTCATAACTGTCAGGATAGCCTGACGCCTGCGTCGCGCGGGCTTCAGTCGTCGAAATGGCGCTGATAGTCCCACCGCTCGAGCCGGGGCTGCAGGTCGTAGATTCCCGCCGCGGTCATCACCAGAAATACAGCGGTGCCGACGACGGTCACGGCGTTCACAGCCTGTCCATTTCGCGTCCCAGGAGGGCACGTTTGAGGGCACGTTCGAGGAACTCGTAACGCTTCGGGACGTCCCGTCGAGGTGGACGCGATGTGTACGCCGAAACCGCGAACATCCGCCGCATCAGTGCGACGAATCGGCGGCGCATGCTCTCGCGGCGTGCCGGCAAAGCGGCCGCGGTGCTGAAAAGTACCTCTCGTTCGGTGATCAGCACCTCGGACGATGCCGCCTTATCCGCGGGCGCGACCGTGGCTGCCCGAAGTACGGGCTCGTGTGGGGCATCTGCGGTGCTGGCGGATGCCGCTCTTGAAGAGGACATTTCTTTCGGCTCCTGTGCGGTGTGCCTTTGACCGGTCCAACCGGCCATTGCTCGCAAGCAACGTATGGCCGGTAGGCGCCCGCAGACACGAGTAGTGCACTACTTGTCTCTGCACCTCACCGCCCCGCAAGAGCGCGAGTCGGTAATGCCGCGGGCAAGTAAGGCCCGTCGCCATATCATCGGGTGATGAGTGCCGGTGGGCTGGATACCGTGGGCTCGCCGGCATTCACCGACGAGGAGTCGGCTCGCTACCGCGCCACCGGCTGGTGGTCCGACTCGACGCTGTCGGACGCGGTACGTCATAACGCCGAACACTCGCCGGACCGGTGCGCCTACGCCGACGATCCCGGCCTGGCCATGACGTGGCGTGAATTCGACTCGTCGGCCCGCGCCCTGGCTGAGCAGCTGGCCGGCGCGGGCGTGCTACCGGGTGATCGGGTTGCGGTCTGGCACGGCGACTCGACTGCGATCCATGTGCTGTTTGTTGCCATCGAGCGTTGCGGCGCCGTCGTCGTCGGCATCGGCGCGCGCGCCGGCATCCGTGAGGCTTCCGCCATACTGCTCAGCTCGCAACCGAAGCTGCTGATCAGCGACCAGCAGCGCAGTGACGCCGCGACGCGCGTGGCCGCTGAATTCCCGGTCCCATCGCTGGTCTTGACCCACGATGCGGACGTCCCGCGGCTCAACAGCGACGCGAAGCCCGGGGCAGTGCGGGTCGAGTCCCAACTCGGTCCCGATGACGTCTTTCTGATCAACTCCACGTCCGGGACCACGGGCCTGCCCAAGTGTGTCGTGCACACCCAGAACCGGTGGTACTACTTTCACCAGAAGGCCGTTGCCAATGGGCAACTGACGTCGGATGACATCTTCTTGCCCGTCATTCCCACGCCATTCGGCTTCGGACTATGGACCAGCCACAGCACCCCGATCTACCTGGGTGCCACCGCGGTGATCCCGGAGCGATTCACGCCGAAGGCAACGTGTGAGGCGATCGCGCGACACAAGATCAGCGTACTGTGCTGTGTCAGTACACAATTGACGATGCTGATGGCCGACCGGGCTCGCCGCGATCACGACCTGAGCTCGTTGCGTGTCGTTTTCACCGGCGGCGAGGCAGTGCCGTACCGACCGGCCGCCGAGTTCGAGGAGTTCACCGGCGCAAAGATTCTGCAGTTCTACGGTTCCAATGAAACCGGCCTGCTCAGCGGGACCACCCTGCACGACTCGCGGCGACGCAGACTTCGCACGGGCGGCCGAATCGTGCCAGAGATGTCGGTCCGACTCTTCGACGGCGATAGAGACGTCACCGCGACCGGCCGCGGCCAGCCCGCGTGCCGAGGACCGGCGACCAGCCTCGGCTATCTCGACGGGGCCGAGCACGACCAGTTGTTCACCCGTGACGGGTGGATGCGCATGGGCGACATCTGCGAGATCGACGCGGAAGGCTATCTGAGCGTCACCGGCCGAATCTCGGATTTCATCGTGCGAGGCGGCAAGAACATCAGCGCGGCACAGGTCGAGGATGCTGCCACGGCACACCCTGCGATCGCGCTGGCGGCCGCGGTCGCCATGCCCGACCCGGTGTTCGGTGAAAAGGTTTGCCTCTACGCCGAACTCACTGACTCGCAGACCATCGACCTGCCCGAACTCGTCGAATACCTATTGGGTCTTGGTGTTTCCAAGGAGCTGCTGCCCGAACGACTCATTGTGGTCGATGAACTACCCCGGTCATCCGGCGCAAAGGTCGCCAAAGGCCGGCTTCGAGAAGATATTCGAGCCAGGATGGAGGCCAACGATGAATGCTCGTGATGCACGACGAGGCGGCCTGGAGGTGTGGGCGCCTTCGGTCGTGCCACCGATCGGAGTCGAACTATCCGACGAGCAGGCGCTCGCCGTGGCCTTTCGGCACCTCGCCGACATCGATTTCGCCGAAAACATGGCCGGACACATCACGTGGCAGCCGGACGGACATACCGATATGTTCGTTAACCCGTGGGGATTGTGGTGGCAAGAACTGACCGCATCCGATATCTGCGTGGTGGATAGCGACGCGCGGGTGGTCCGCGGCCGTTGGGATGTCACGCCCGCGATCTACATCCACACCGAACTGCATCGCGTGCGCGAAGACGCGCGGGTGGTCATTCACAATCATCCCTATTACGTATGCGTGCTTGCCGCACTCGGCAGGCTGCCCGAGCTGGTTCACCAGACCGGTTCGTTGTTCCTGGACGACCTGTGCCTGGTCGACAGTTACGATGGTGAAATCGACAGCGCTTCCCGCGCAGCCGATCTCGCGGCCCGCATTGGAGACGCCAACCTGACGATTCTGGCCAACCACGGGGTGATCGCCACCGGTCGAAACCTGGCCGACGCCGTCTACCGCGCGGCATCGATCGAGCGGGTATGCAAGCTGGCCTACGACGTCATGCTCACCGGAACGGAGCCGGTGACGATGAACTGGTCGGACATGGCCGGCATGCAGCGGTCGCTCATCGAACGCGCCGCTGACGTTTACTGGGCCGGCGCCGCACGCATGACGATCAAAGCCGATCCTGATGTGCTCAAGTAAGCACGAGTCGCGCGCGCAACACCGGCGCCGAATGTGCACTCAGGGCGGCGACACGCCGAGCGGCTTCGCCGTCAGTGCACACTCGATACGACTGGGCTGCAAGGAGGTTGGGTGAGAGATGAAATCGATCGACGAGCTGGCCGCCAACCTGAACTTCACCACCGCCGCGACCGGGCAAGATCGCTCCGTCACGTTTCTGCCGGACCCGCCAAGGGCGCAACGACGCTACACCGTGATCTCGGTCGACGATCACATCGTCGAACCTCCGGACACGTTCACTGGACGTCTGCCGCGGAGATTCGCCGACCGCGCACCCAAAGTCGTCGATACCGACAGCGGGGGACAGACCTGGGTCTACGACTTCCAGGAACTGCCCAATGTCGGGTTCAACGCGGTGGTTGGACGGCCGGTGTCGGAGTACGGCTTCGAGCCGGTTCGATTCGATGAAATGCGTCGTGGCGCATGGGATATCCACGACCGTGTCAAGGACATGGACCTCAACGGCATCTATGCCTCGCTCAACTTTCCTTCGTTTCTACCGGGGTTCGCCGGCCAGCGGCTGCAGCAGGTGACCAACGATCGCGATCTGGCGTTGGCTTCGGTGCGCGCTTGGAACGACTGGCACCACGAGGTTTGGGCGGGTTCATATCCCGACCGGATCATTCCGTGCCAGTTGCCCTGGCTGCTGGACCCGGAGCTCGGCGCAAAGATGATCCACGAGAACGCCGAACGCGGCTTTCACGCCGTCACGTTCAGCGAGAACCCGGCGATGCTCGGATTGCCCAGTATTCACTCCGGACACTGGGATCCGATAATGGCGGCATGCGCCGACACCGACACCGTCGTGAACCTTCACATCGGATCATCAGGCTCGTCGCCGTCCACCACTGAAGACGCACCGCCTGATGTGCAGGGCGTGCTGTTCTTCGCCTATGCCATCTCGGCTGCGGTCGACTGGTTGTACTCCGGGCTGCCCAGCAGGTTCCCCGATCTGAAGATCTGTTTGTCCGAAGGCGGAATCGGCTGGGTCGCGGGTTTGCTGGATCGCCTCGACCACATGCTCAGCTACCACGCAATGTATGGAACCTGGGCCTCGTTGGGCGAGAGTTTGACTCCTGCAGAGGTTTTCACGCGCAATTTCTGGTTCTGCGCAGTGGAAGACAAGTCGTCTTTCGTACAGCACGAGCGCATTGGCGTGGACAACATCATGTTGGAAGCCGACTACCCGCACTGCGACTCCACCTGGCCACACACCCAAGAAACGATCCACGAGCAAATTGGCGATCTTCCAACGGGTCTGATCCGCAAATTTACCTGGGAGAACGCTTCGCGACTGTATCGCCATCCGGTGCCGCTCGATATACAGCAGGATCCCGAGGCCTTTTGACGATGGCCGTCCTGGTCAGTAGGCATTCGGGCGGGACAGGCGCGTAGCGCTACCCGCCGCCCGTGCTGCGCAACGCGGGCATCACCGCCTCGTCGACGTAGCGCAGGTACTTCCAGGCGATGTCGGGCGGGAGGCCACCGCACAACGGCGAAAGGGTGAGCATGCCACCACCGCGAACATGCGCGATCGCTTCGTCAGCGGTGAAGATGCGGTGCGTCCGCGACATCGCCCGCAGCTCATCGACATCGCTGGCCTCCGCGATACCCGCCGATGTCTGATTTCCCGGGTTCCACTCGGCATACGCGCGTGCGTCGTGCAGCAGGTGCGGTCCGATCTCCCGCCAGGCCAGCTCGACGTCGGGGGCGACGAAACACACGCTCGGCGTATCGCGATCAGGCAGCAGCGTCATACCCGGCTCATGACCATGGGCACGACACGCTTCTTCGTACGCCTCCTGCGAACCGGGGACGTCGCCCTGCGCGAGATAGCCCAGGCCGTAGCGTCCCGCGCGCCGCGCCGCCGCCAAACTTCCACCGCCCCACATCATTAGCGGCCCCTGCGGCGAGAACGGCGAGGGTGTCACCTTGATCCGGCGGCCCTCGTGCTGCACCACTTCGCCGGCAAGCAGACGACGCAGCAGGTCAAGCTTTTCGTCGGCCATTCGTCCGCGGGCCCGCAGATCGAGGCCGAAATGCTGGTACTCCTCAGGCCGATAACCCAACCCGAACACGTAGCTTCCGCGCCCCTTGCTGAGGATGTCCAGGACGGCGATCTCTTCGGCAAGCCGAACGGGATCGTAGAACGGGAGGATGACAATGAGCGTCATCATCAACTGCTTCGTGCGCGCGGCGATGGCACTGCCGAGGATCATTGGTGTTGGCAGATAGCCATCCGGCGAACCGTGGTGTTCGCAGATCACCGCGGCGAGGCAGCCTCGTGTTTCGGCCCATGCGCACATGTCGACGGCGGCCTCGTACAACTCGGTCGGCGCCGCCCCGAAATCGGGGGCGCGCATGTCGAACCGCATCGAATACATGGGCCGTTACCTGACATTGGCTTTCTACAGGCGGATAGACTCCGCGGCCATGACGGTACCGCACTCATTGCTGGATGGTCGGCGCATTCTGGTTACCGGCGGTGCCACCGGGATCGGTGCCGCTGCGGTGGGGGTGTTGCACGACGCGGGCGCGCGGGTGGTCGCGACATACCATCGCACCGCTCCTGCCGATGACGTCGCGCCGGTGACCTGGCTGCAGTGCGACGTCCGGGACGCCGAGGCGGTCGACGCCACGTTTCGCGGCGCGGTGCAGGACCTCGGCGGCCTAGATGTGCTGGTGAACGCCGCCGGCTTGTGGCAGGCCGGCGTGCCCGGGCAGATCACCAGCGACGAGATCGATTTTCTGCTGGCAACCAATGTCAAAGGAACGATTCTCACCAATCAGGCGGCGCATGCGGTGATGCGCGGCAGCGGTGGACGGATCATCAATTTCGGTTCCGCCGAGGCGGTTATGGGCAGCCAGATCTCGGCGGTGTACGCCGCGACCAAGGGCGCAGTGCAAGCCTGGACCCGGTCGGCGGCCAAGGCCTGGGGCGCAGACCGGGTCACCGTCAATGCGCTGGCGCCGGCGGTCCAAACGCCGGGCGCGGATCGGCTGCGGGAATTCCTCGGTCCGGGCGCCGCGGCATTCATCGATCAGCAGATGAGGTTGTCAATTCCGCTCGGCGGCAAGCTCGGTGATCCTGCCGCTGACCTGGGGCCGGTGTTGGTATTCCTCGCCGGCGACGGGGCCGGGTTCATCACCGGGCAGTTGATCCCCGTTGACGGTGGCCTCGCCATGGTCGGCGGCTGAGCGGGAAGACAGCGATGGACCGCCTCGGCATTGAGATGCTCTGCGTCTTCGGCATGCCGCCGATCGAATACGTCGGCCTGACCGCCGATCTGGGATGCCGCTATATCACCACTGGGTTGGACGGCTTCGTACTCAAACAACTTGGATACCAACCATTTTCGCTGCGCGACGATGCTCAGCTGCGTCGGGATCTTCTTGCCGCGATGGACGATCGTGGCGTGTCGATCTCGTTGGGGGAGGGCCTGCTCATCGCGCCCGGTGTCGACGTTCGTTCATACACCGCCGATCTGGACATCATGGCCGAACTGGGTATCCCGCGGATCAACACGGTCAGCTTGGAGGCGGACCGGGCCCGCACGTTCGACGAACTTGCCGTGCTCACCGGCCTGGCCGCCGATCGCGGCCTTCTGACAAGCGTCGAACCCGTTCCCGGCCTGGCCATCGCTGACCTGCCGACCGCCATGGCCGCCGTCGAACACGTAGGCCGAGACGAGATCAGCCTGCTGATCGACACGATGCATGTGGCCCGCTCCGGCGCCGGCGCGGACGATCTTCGATCGCTGCCCGCAGAGCGCATCGGTCACATCCAGCTCTGCGACGTCCCGTTGCGGTCCACTGGGCAGTACAACTACGCCGAGGAGGCCATGTTTCACCGAATGGCGCCGGGTGAAGGCGAGTTGCCGCTGGCCGAGATGCTCGCGGCCCTGCCAAGTGATCGCGTCGTCGGGTTGGAGGTGCCGATGCTTTCCCGCGCCGAGGCCGGCGTCAGTGCCTACGACCGGTTGCTGCCCGGCGTGGAGAACGCGCGGGCGCTGCTGGCTCAAGCGCACGAAGCCTCTTGAGTCAGCTGTGGCGCGCCGCTTCTTGGACAAGCTGGACGCGCGAACTCAGGCCCAGTTTGGTGTAGACGTGGGTGAGGTGACTCTGCACGGTGCGCGGTGAGACGAACAGCCTTGCGGCGATGGCGTTGTTGCCCAAGCCCTCGCTGACCAGACGGACGACGTCGCGCTCGGTGGGCGTGAGTGAGGCCCAGCCGGTGGTCGGGCGTTTGCGTTCGCCGCGGCCGCGTTGCGCGTAGCCGATCGCTTCCTCGGTCGACAGGACAGCACCCTCGGCCCACGCGGATTCAAAGTCTTGCTGGCTCATGGCATTTCGCAGCGCCGCAACCGAGCCCTCATAGCCGGCCTTCCACACCTTGAAGCGAGCGATGCTCATGCGTCCCCGGATGGACTCCGCGGCGCCGAACAGACGGGCCGCTTCGCGGTGACTGCCGGCCTCGCCCGCTAGAACGGCGAGGCATTCCAGGGTGTCGGGGATAAACAGGTACGCCTTGATTTCGGCGGCGAGTGGGAGCGCGTCGTGGGCGTCACGCTCAGCCTGCTCTTGTTCACCCTGTGCGATCGCCACGCGGGCGCGCGCGCTCAGCGCCTGTATTAGGACATAGCCCGTCGGGGTCGCGACCGCGTCGTCGGCCCAGCGCCGGGCCGCGATCTGATCCCCGCCCGCCAGTGTGGCCTGCGCAATGATGGGGCGCAGGTGTGCCGCGTACCCGGGCAGAACACTGCCGTGCTCCCAGGTCGCCGTGGCCGCGGCCAGCGCCGCCCCAACATCGCCGGCGGCCAAGGCTGTGTTTGCCAACGCAAAGTAACCAACGCTCGCGGCGAGCCCGCCGAACTCGCACCCGGACTCCAGGCTGGCCTCGACCACGGCGCGGGCCGCATCGGTGTCACCCTGCCGCGCCAGCGCGGTGCCCTGATGCGCGAGGCTAATCGCCTCATGGAGCCCGTCGTGGGCGGCCTCGGCTTCGGCGGCCACCGCGCGGAATTGTGCGGCGGCTCCGGCCAGCTCCCCCTGGACTGCCTGTGCCAACCCCAGGCACATGCGGCAGTGCCGCGAGTTGAACCGGTCACCGATCGCGTCGGCGAGGTCGCGTCCTTCTTCGGCGGCCAGGCGCGCCTCGATCGGGTCACCGGCGGCGATCGCTGCGGCCGCCTGCAAGGTCAGGATCTGGCTGAGCCTCCACTTATCGTCCAGCTCCCGGGCGAGTTCGATCGCCTCGGCGAAGTACGCTCCTGCCAGCTCGGCGTTGTAGGCGGCGGTCAAGCCGCAGGCGGTCAGCGCCCTGGCCAGCACGGCCGGGTCATCGATGTCGCGCGCGAGCGCCAGGGCTTGCTGAGCATGATCCATGCCGCCGGTCGTGACCGCAATGGTTGCGAGCATTGCCCTGTCGGCGAGCGCCCGGGCGCGTACCGCGGCCGCCATTTCCGCGTCCTGGGCGACCTCGTCGGTGAGGACCGCGTCGAAAAAGGCCAGCCCTTCCCGGAGGCGTCCCCGCGCTTGCCACAGCGGCTGCATTGACGACGCCAGCGCCAGGGCGAGCTCGGTGTCGGCGTTTTCGCAACTCCACGCAAACGCGGCCCGCAGATTGTCGATTTCCAATTCGGCCTGCTCGAGACGCTGTTCGTAATCACTGCCTGCCGGCGCGTCGAGCACGGCGCCCATCGCCGTGTAGTAATTACGGTGACGCGACCGGACGGCATCCGCCTCGCCGGACTCGCCAAGTTTTTCCAGCGCGTACTGGCGCACCGTCTCCAACAGCCGGTAGCGGGTGCGGCCCCGACTGTCGTCGGCCACCACGAGCGACTTGTCGACCAGCAGGCCTAGCTGATCCAGCACCTGATAACGCTCCACGTCACCGGAGCCAGCGACTGCTTGGGCGGCGTCGAGGTCGGAGCCGCCCATAAACGCCGCGAGCCGGCGAAACAAGACGCGCTCGGGCTCGGTCAACAGCGCGTGCGACCAATCCACTGAGGCGCGCAGGGTCTGCTGGCGGCGTACCGCGGTGCGCGCACCGCCGGTCAACAGCCGGAACCGGTCATGCAGGCTGTCGAGGATTTCGACCAGCGACAAGGCGCGCACCCGGGCTGCCGCCAACTCGATCGCCAGCGGCAACCCGTCCAGGCGACGGCAGATTTCGCCCACCGTTGCGACGTTGTCGTCGCTGACAGCGAAGCCGGGCCGAACATGGCGGGCCCTGTCGGTAAACAGTTCGACGGCCTCGTTGGCCAGCGACAGCGACGGCACCCGCCAACTCACCTCACCGGCCACCCCGATCGGCTCACGACTCGTCGTCAACAGGGTCAATCCCGCCGCCGCTGCGAGCAGCGCATTGACCAACGCCGCACTCGCATCCAGTAGATGTTCGCAGTTGTCTAGCACGATCAGCATTTGATGGTCTGCGACAAATCGGGTCAGCGTGTCCATCGTGGAGCGGCCGGGTTGGTCGGGCAGCCCCAGCGTGCGGGCCACCGTGATTGGCACAACCTCGGGGTCGGTGATTGGTGCCAGATCCACATACCAGATCCCTTGAGGGAACTCGCTGAATTCGCCGGAAAGCTGGCCCGCGATCTGGATGGCCAGCCGCGTTTTACCGGCTCCGCCGGCACCGGTCAGAGTCAGCAGTCGGCTTTGGGTCAGCAGCTCGCGCACCTGGGAAAGTTCCGCTTGGCGCCCAACGAAACTGGTGAGCTGCACCGGAAGCCGCGTGGAGACAACAATTTTCGAGACGCGCAACGGCGGGAACTCGTTCACCAAGTCGGCGTGGCACAGCTGCACCACCCGCTCGGGGCGGGGCAGATCCCGCAGCGGATGGGTGCCCAGATCGGACAGCCACGCGTCGGAAGGGAGGGCGTCGAGCACCATCGCTTCCGTCGCACCCGACAGCAGCGTCTGACCGCCGTGGCCGAGATCGCGCAGCCGCGCGGTCCGGTTGATCGTCGGGCCGGCGTAGTTGCCTTCGTCGCGCAACTGGATTTCGCCGGTATGCACGCCGATCCGCAGCCGGATCGGCGCCAGGGGAGCGCGCTGCATTTCCAGCGCCGCAGCCACCGCATCGGAGGCGCGGGCGAACGCCGCCACGAAGCTGTCGCCCTCACCCTGTTCGACGGGCCGCACGCCGTCGTGGGTGGCGATGACCTCCGACACGACGCTGTTGAGCCGCGCGATCGCGGCGGTCATCTCGTCGGGCTGGGTTTCCCACAGTCGCGTGGAGCCCTCGACGTCGGCCAGCAGCAACGTCACGGTGCCCGTCGGCAACAGCCCGCTCACGCCCAGCTCGCTCCAGTCCACCAGCGGTAGGTCCGCGCGGGGATCGATCTCGCTCATGCTAGCCAGCATGGGGCCCCGCGAACCGCAAAACATCAGCACAAACGCGTAGATCGCGGCCCGCGGCGGCGCAATCTACGCCCCCGCTCGTCGAAATCTACGAGTTATGGCGGATGGTCTGAGACTCGCGCTGGGCGATCGTCGGATCATGACAACCAGCATCTGCCCGACGGTCTTGGAAGCGGGCCTGCCATCGATTGCCTATGACCACCTCACCGACCCCGACGAGGCGCACCGCGTCATCGCGCAGGCACGCCGGCGGGGGCCGATCGCGATGGGACCACACGGAGTGGAGGTGTTGAGCTACGAACTGGTCCGCGTGGTGACACGCGACCCCCGCTTCGCCCCTGCGGTGAAGCCGGTGATGGCCGCGCAGGGCATCACGTCCGGCCCGGTGTGGGACAGGGCCAACCAGAGCATCCTGGGACTCGAGGGCGAGACGCACAACCGGCTGCGCCGACTTGTCTCAAAAGCATTCAACCCACGCGGCGCCGAGCGGCTAAGGACGCTCATCGTCGACGTCATGACTGAACTCATCGACCCGCTCGCCGCCGCCGGGCGCTGCGACGTGGTCGCCGATATCGCCCGCCGGTACCCCACTCCAATCATCTGCGCTCTGCTTGGCGTACCGCGTCAGGACTGGCAGCTGTTCTCCGCATGGGCCGATGACATCAAGAAAGTATTCGAATGGAACGTCGCCAACGACGAGCCCGCCATCACCGCGGCGTGGGCCGAGCTTGACGCCTATCTCGAAGAGATGCTCACCCAACGGCGGGACAATCTCACCGACGACCTGATCTCGGACCTGATCCGCGCCGAGGAAGACGGTGACCGCCTCAGCCGCCGCGAACTAGTCATGCTCGCCTCCACTCTCCTTATCGCCGGTACCGACACCACTCGCAACCAACTGGCGGCGGCGGTTCACTTCTTGTCTCAACACCCCGACCAGTGGGCACTGTTAGGCGAGCATCCGGAGCTGGCCGGTAACGCCGTCAACGAGCTGATGCGTTATTCCCCAATCGTTTTCGCCCTCGTTCGAGTGGCGGCCGAAGATGTCCAATTGGGCGATGTGACCATTCCGGCCGGGTCCCTCGTGGTTGCCAACATCGCTTCGGCCCACCGTGACCCAGCCGTCTACGACGACCCAGACCGCCTGGACATCACCCGTGAGTTGTCGGCGCCGATCCTGTCGTTCGGCAGCGGTGCGCATTACTGCCTGGGCTCGCACCTCGCCCGACTGGAACTCATTGAAGCGCTGCGCATGATGGCGAAACGGATGCCCAACCCACGCCGCAGCGGACCGGCACGCTGGAAGCAGATGACCGGTATCACCGGCCCGACCACGCTGCCCCTCGAGTTCGACCCCGGATACTGAAGCGGACAGCACTAACCACCAAGTCCCTTTTTGATCGCGGCGTCTTGCTTGTCACCGACGTCGGTGATGAACTCCGGCGGTGCCAGCGCGTAGGAGGGGCCGTCGAACTCCAGGCTGACGAACGCCTTGCCCTCGGTGAACAGCAACACCGTCACCCCCTTGGACCGGTCCGGCGAAGTTCCAGTGATCGTCGTGCCGTCGACCCCGACGTCAACCGACATCGGTTTTGCCTGCAGCGTTTCATGCTGCGTCGCCCTCGCCGAATCCAACGCGTTCGCAGCAGCGGCAGGATCCGGCAGGACCTGGATAGTGTCGATGATCGCGTGGGAATGGTCTTGGTCGCTGAACGTGGTTGTCGCGCCCTGTTGGCCGTTCGGGTTCTTGACCGCTGGGCCGGCCGTGAAAGGTTCTGGGGCTTTGATATCGCTGGCCTTGATCAAAAGCGTGGTGTAGTCGCTCACCTGGGCATGCGTGGTGGTGGTGATTGATCCCGAAGTCGGCGCCGATGACGTCGAGTGGCTGCTACAGCCGGCCAGCGCCACCCCGGCCAGCATCGACGCCGCGACTACTCCGGCGATCACCGTGTGAGAAATCCTCATCGGGCCGTACTCCCTTTCACCGAGCTAATCGGAAAACGTTAACCCAGGGCGGATTTATCTGCGCGGAGGTTGGCTTTCTCGGCGATTTCGGCACACCCAGAACAGTGCACTTGGCGCAATTCGCCAAATCTTCGAAATGCCTTGCTTGCGACTGAGTTTCAGCTAGGTACTGGCATCGCGTACGGCTTCGGAGATGATGTCGACCACAGTGTGCGGTCGGGTGATCAGCGGAGCATGGTCGGCATCGTGAATGCGAACGTTGGCGTGCATGCGTTCGGCCATGAACTTCTGGGTGATCGGGTTGATCATCCGGTCTTGCTCGGCGATGAGGAACCAGGATGGGCGGTCTTTCCACCCGGGTTTCGGTACAGGTTGCTGGATACACTGCACGGCGATCGGTCGCTGCACCGCCGCCAGCACCGCGTGCTCTTCGGGATTTCCCTGCTGGGCGAATGCGTTGCCAAAGGCGTTGACGGGCAGCCAGATCCAGCCGTGATCGTCGGGCTTGAGCTCTGGCGCGTCGGGGTGCGGGGGATCGCGGTAGAAGACATCGGCCACGGTTTCACCCTCGTCGGGCGCCAACGCGGCCACGTAGACCAGCGCACGCACGCGTGGATGCTTGGTGGCCCCGATGACACCGCCGGCGTAGGCGTGTCCGGCCACGACGACCGGCCCCTCGGTCCTGTCGATGGTGCGGTCCAGTGCGTCGACGTCGTCGGCCAGAGAGGTCAACGGGATGGGGGCGGCTATGACCTCGATCCCGGCCTGCCGCAGCCCGGTGATGACTCGACTCCAGCTGGATCCGTCAGCCCAGGCTCCGTGGACGAGTACCACGGTGGGCGAGGTCGTGGGGCTCATGCCGGACAGCCTTTCGGTTGACGGTGTGCTGCACGATCATTTAGATCGCCGCGATTTCCTCCCGTGCGTAGAGCCCGGTCCCGGTGATCAGCGGCAAATCGAGCGTCGTCCTGATTCCCGGCGGCGCCGCGACCACCGCCGGGATGGCGTTGACGATCCGGCCGGCGGCGCCGGCGATCGCGGCGTGATTGTGGTCGCCCTTAAGGCTGGTCGGGACGATATCCACGGCGTAGGAAGGCTCCCCGACGATCTCGACGCGATACGATCCGCCGCCCGATGCGGGCTGGGGCCAGTCCGGCCGCAGGTCCGGGCGCAGTCGGGTGATGTGCTCGATGACGATCGCGGAGCGGCCGCCGACCATGCCGCGGATCTCGAACTGCAAAGCGGCCAGGGTTCCCTTGGCCACCCGTCCCACCGCGATGTCGAAATCTTCCGGCGCGGGCTCGCGCTGGTATGACTCGGTGATCTCGTCGACCTCGATGCCGAGCCCGGCGGCCAACTGACGGATCGCCGTGCCCCAGGCGATGCTGAGGATGCCCGGTTGCAGCAGCATCGGTATGTCATCCAACGGCCGGCCGAACCCCATGTAGTGCATCACCTCTGCGCCGTCGTAAGTTGCGTAATCGGCGATCTCCATACAGCGCACCTGCTCGACGCGCTGGCAGGTGCCGGCGAGCGCGAAAGGGATCAGGTCGTTGATAAATCCCGGGTCGACGCCGTTGATAAAGATACTCGAGTTGCCTTGCTGTGCAGCACCTTCGATGCGGGCGATGTACTTGTCGGGCATCACACCCCACGGATATTGCAGCAGCCCCGGCGACGATCCGACCACGTTGATACCGGCGGCCAGGATGCGCATGACGTCGGCCATCGCCTCGGGCAGGCGGGTGTCACCCATCGCGCAGTAGACGACGCACTCAGGCGCGGTGGCGAGCACCGCGGCGAGGTCGTCGACTGCCGTGATGCCGGTCGCGACGTCAACCCCGGCGAGTGTTCCGGCGTCCTTGCCCACCTTCTCCGGCGACGAGACGCACAGCCCGGTCAGTTCGAATTGAGGATTGCTGACCAGCTCGATCAACGCCAGACGACCGACATTCCCGGTGCCGACGTGGGCAACGCGGATCGCCATGAGTGTCCTCCGTCCCTGGATGCCAGCGCACAGACGTTTCTAGACGCTAGTCCAGGGCACCGAATCCGACCACGGTGGCGTGACGATGCCTGCTACCCCTGGACGTCAGTCTCCAAAGCCTTGACGCGGGGAGGCAACTCCGTGCGCGCCCCCACCTGAGCCAAGGCGGCTGGCGGCGAAGTCCGCTCCCTGAGCAATGACGTGGCCGTCGTCCACGTAGGAATCATGCGCGGCGAAATTCATCCCGTCCGAGCAGACCGGGTCCTCGACGGCGCACACCTGAATGGTTTTCGCCTGGTACAGCGGTCCGATGACAACCTGCGGCTGGCCCAGGAAGTTCATCGCCCGCACGTTGGGCGATCCGAACAGCACGACCGCAGCGACGTGGCTTGCTAGGGCCGGGTCCAGAGGTTTAGGGAGGGTTGCCGGATCGACATCGGGTGGTATCGAATCCGGGACCGCAGCTGAAGTGACGAAGCCCATCACGGCTGCGCCTTGTGAGTAACCGCCGAGCACCATCTGGGTGTTCGGGCAAGCTGACGCTTCGGACATGACACGAGCGTCGGCGTCTCGAATACCGTCGAGTCCGGTCGACCACTGGTCGCTGGCGGGGTAGTTGACCGGATATACGTCCATAGACTTTCCGCCCAGGCGCCCGCGCAGGGAGTCGACGAACGCTTGTCCGGTCGGGCCGACACCCGGATCCTCGCCCGTACCGCGGGCGAACACCACCTCGGTGTCGGGGCATCCCTGGGCAGATGCGGAAGGAGCGGCGGCGGTGGGCAAGACAGTGGCAAGCAGCCCAGATGTGGTGGCTACCGCAGCACCAAACAGGCGAGTCAAGTGACGGTCAATCATGACGCAGAAGATTCCCTCGAGATTGGCTACATAAACTAAGAATCTCCACATTACATCTGGTTGCCGTAGCACTCTCGAGCAGCTGTTAACGCCGGGTTAAGCAACGCGACTCAGCCCGATGCTGTGTCAACGCTCGTCGGCGCCTCGGACAGCTTGACCAGCCGCGCCTCTGGCCGCGCCGGGACCTCGTCGGCAAGGAACCACCGGAAGGCCAGATTGCCACGGGGATAGTCAAGCGTGGTCAGGGAATTCGGGTGCGCCGTGATGCCGCGGGAGATGACGATCGTCACCGAGCCGTCTGCGTTGAGCGCCGCGCTATGGCCGTTGACCGAGCTGCGCGCATCGGTGACGCCGTGGGTGGCCATGAACTGGTTCCATACCACCAGGTTCCAGAACCTGCACCACGGCGGCCGATGGGTGATGACGAGCGCTTCGTCTTCGTCGAGCACGTAGCTGCCGTAGGAGTAACAGGCGTCTCGGGCCGACCAGCCGAAGTTGGCGTCTGGGACTTGATACGGGTCGGCGAACTGATTGGCCGCGTGCGTGATCTCGTGGCCCAGCGCGTGCGCGTCATCCACCCGCGCCCCGACGGCCAGCGGGAGGATCGCGAACATCGTGCGCAGCCAGGCGGCGCTGGCCCGCAGGCGCGCAGCGGTCTCGACATCGCCGTGCCGGATCGGTTCCGGTTCGTCGAGCGCCTCGATATGCCAGCTGACCCGGCGACCGGTCAGCGGGTCGGCCTGATAGTCGCGGGTCATCAGCACCGCCGCGTCTGGTGTGGGGCCGAGTTCGAACGAGAAGTTGCCGGCCGCGTCGATCTCAACGTCGTCGTCGCGGACGATTGCCACGATGCGATCCGACCACCCGCCCGGCGATGGTTCGTTGTAGGCGGTCAGCGAGAAGTAGACGCTGTCGCCTCGGTTGCCGCTGATGCGATAGCGGCGTTTGGGATCGACCGGGCAGATGCAGTAGTAAGCGTCGGTGTTGTCGCCTCCCCATCGTCGATCTCGCCGGAAGGGCGTATTGACGTCGACGAACAAGGGTCGACTGGGCTCGGCGAACAGATAGGTGTCGAAGGCGACACCCAGGGTGGTCGCGATCATGCGGTAGCCGTCGGCGATATGCCGGTCGTCGGAGACGGCGCGGTCGCCGTCAAGGAAGGAGCGATCCAAGCTGCCAAGTGTCTCGAGTAATTCATGCCACGCGGCGGTGGACTCACGGTCGGTCACGCGCTGATTCCTCTCGTGATGAAAGCGGCTGTGCGGTCTACCCAGGAATCGCCGAGTGCGTCCCCCCGGGTGAGTAATGCGAGGAACGTGGTGCCGGCGACGACTTCGACGAGTTCTGCCGCGGTGACATCGGCGCGCACCTCGCCGCGCGCGACGGCGTCCGCCAAGCGATCCGACAGGCCCCGCGAGAGGATGTCGCCGAAGCGCTCCAGCAGCGCGGAGTGCAATGTCAGATCGGCCGCCATCTCACCGACCAGGCCGGGCAGCGCGGCCCGCGCGGCCGGGGTGGTCAGCACGTCGGCGGTACGGCGAACCATCTCGCGCACGTCGCCGGCCAGCGACCCGGTGTCGGGCAGTGCCGTCCCGTCGCTGATCGGGAACACCGCCTCGTGGACGAGGTGCGCCTTGCTAGGCCACCGCCTATAGATCGCCGGCTTGCTGGTGCCGGCCCGCCGGGCGATTGCATCGACCGACAGGTCGGCGTAACCCGTCTCGGCGAGCAATTCGACCGTCGCGCACAGCACCGCACTGTCGATGCGCTTATCGCGGGGTCGGCCAAGCTCTGTCGTCATTACGAAACTCAGAGTAACATAAGTCGCCGTGACCGACGCCGCTCCCGCCCTCGTGCACCACCTCAATGACCTGGCTGAGCCTCGTTTCAGCCCCCAGATCGAGCAGATCCGCGACCTCATGGCGGCGATGGCGCCAGAATGCCCGCTGGATGCCGAAGCGCTGCATACCAAAGCCACCGCCGATACTGGGCTGAGCGATTTTGGGCCTGACGATTATCGAGAGCGCCTCGACCTCTACCTCACGGCGCTGCGAGAAATCAGCGGCCTGCACGGGCCGGGAATCGTCAACTTCCACGTGCAGCTGGTGCAGTGGCTCAAGAACCGGCTACTGCTCAATGATCTGCTGGCGCGACACCCTGAGATCTACGACATCGAGTTGCAACCGCCGGTCGTGATCGCGGGCCTGCCGCGTACCGGGACCACCCATCTGCACAATCTGCTGGCGGCTGCCACGACATTCCGCACTATCCCTTATTGGGAGAGCGTCGAGCCTTTTCCGCTGCCCGCCGAGATTGGTGTTGAGCCCGATCCGCGTAAAGCACGGATGGACGCTGCGGTCGACTTCATGAACGCTGCGATGCCGCTCTTTCCGCTCATGCATGAGATGACCACCGAGCACGTGCACGAGGAGATCCAGCTGCTGGCCAACGACTTCTCCTCGATGCTGTTCGAGACTCTCGGGTACGTCCCGCGGTGGCGCGACTACTACCTGGGGCACGACCAGACATCGTCGTACCAGCACCTGGCCGTCCAGTTGAAAGCGCTGCAGTTTCTGCGCGGCGGCCGCCGTTGGCTGCTGAAGTCACCGCAGCACCTCGAACAGCTGCCGGTGCTGGACGCCGTCTTCCCCGGTGTGATCGTGGTGTGCACCCACCGTGACCCTGTGCCGGTGGCACTGTCGATGATTGCGATGCTCACCTACACCGCGCGGATGCATTGCGCTCCGGTGCCGGTGCAGGAGATCGCGGCGTCATGGATCAACCGCTTGCAGACGATGCTGGACGCGCTGGTGCGCGATCGGGACGCGATCCCGCCGGAGCGCTCGACCGACGTCCGCTTCGATGGCTTCATGGCCGACGAGCTCGGTGTCGCCGAACGGGCGTACGACCTCGCCGGCGAGCCGCTGACAAACGCGGCCCGCGCGGCGATGGCCGATTACCTCTTGGGCCACCAGCGTGGCCGGTTGGGCCAGATCGCGACGTCGGCCGAGATGTTCGGACTCGACGAGCACGACCTGCACGCCCGATTCAGCCGCTATACGGATCGCTTTCTGGCGTGACGGGCGGCTGGCCCAGATGTGTGACCTAGGTAGCCTCGGCTGGCTGATCAGGGGCCGGTGCGGGATCCGGCGGCGGCAGCTCGTTGTGCACCGGCTCGACGGGATCGGGGCCGGGCGCGGGTGGCGGAGGTGGCTCGGGAGCCGCGTCGGGGGCCGGAGCCACCGCGTTCACCAGAACCGGGCCGAATGGCGGCGGTGGGGCATCGTCTGGCGCACCGGGATCCACCGGGAGATACATGTGGTGGGTGAATTGGGGCTGGTATGCCCCACCGCCACCAATACGCACGCCGCCGCCCTCACCGCTGGATACCGGTGTTCCATCCGGCAGCGTCACCGCGGTGTGACCGCCATTCCAGCCGATCACCAAAGCGCCCGGGGCGGTTCCGTACTGGAAGCCGCGTGCCAACAAGGCCCGTTCTTCATTGCCGGTGTTGAACCTGCCAGCGAAAGCCGGCCTTTCGGTAGCGACATTCGATACCAACGAGGCCAGACCCGAACAGTCCGTCCCGGCGGGGGAATAGCCATGGCTATACGGCGTGCCTGACATCTCCTGGATTAGGCCCATCAGCGTTGCTAAAACAAACATGGGCCGGGACGTTAACAACAAGATCAGAAACGCACCAAAATCTGTGGCGGCCATCACTTTTCGTATGCGCAATGACTTACGTTACAAATCGGCGCAAAAAGTGCTGGTAGATAAGGTCTTTCAAGCGCTATTCAACACGCGTCAAAGATTAAGCAGATCTTTAATATTCATTGATTTTGGTCTCAGTTCTGCAAACCATACGGCACAAACGGTTTCGGCGAAAGAGTTATTCTCGCTGGTGAGCGATATTGCGCTGCAATGCCTTTGTACAGCGCGTTTCGAACGGGTGATCACGACACGGTGTCGTTCACCACTATTGCGCAGGCGGCAGTTGCCGTGGGCCATCAGCTGCACGAACCTCAGCGGGGCCCTTGCGCCCAGTCACACCACGCTGCGGCTCATGCTGCGCTAACGACAAGTCGTCCACACGCTTTGCGGATAGACGTTGTGACAACACCGACTGTCCCGCATCGTGGTGCGCTTCAAGGTCGCGGTCGTCCGCGGAGTCGATAGCAGCCGATGGGGGTAAAGACCCGTGGCCGACACTCTCTTCGGTATTGACGACGATCTTGCGAGTGCGCTTGAGCGCGAAGGTGATCTCCTCGACCTCCTCGAATACCTGGCGCGCCGTGCGCAACGGGTGAGTCGAGGTGTCGATCGCGCGCGCAACAAACCCCGGAACCAGCGGACGAATCCACCGAGCGGCGGCCTTGGTGACATCCGGGATGGTCGGAATCACGGGTGTGGCCGGCACGTCGGGTGTTTCAACCGTCGCGGGCAGATTCGGTGTCTCGATCGCATCGGCTTTCGGCGCAGCGTCGGGCAATTCGGCCGCGGCAAGACTCGCGGCCTCCGCCTCGGCGGCGATCGGCAGGTAGACGTCTTCCACTACCGGTTTCGCGACCTCGAGCGCAGCGTCCACTCGCTGGCGAAGCTGTGCGCGGTCGATCTCGGTCTGTGCTTCGACGGCCAGTCGAGCCTGGACCAGTTGTTGCTCGGCCCACATCGTTTCGGCGGCCGCACGCACCTCGGCGCGTTTGACCGCGATCGCCGTTTCCGCCTCCAGCTCGGCGCGTTCGCGTTCGGCACGGGCTTTTGCGTGGCGATCATGGGTCGTCTCGCCGCGCCACAGTCGCAGGATTAAAGGCAGCAGGCTCAGCAGTGTGAAGAACGCGATCGTGAGCAGGCGCAGCATCAGTGCGCCTGCACTGGCCAATGTCAGGTCCTGCATGGCGAGCCACCGCGCCCCCAAGCCATGATCGACTTCCGCGGCCGCGGATTGATGCGCTGTGGACAGGACCCGCTCGCCGTGGCCGATTTTCAAGTCCAAATCAGCAGCTTGGCGATCGCGAGCGACGACGGCGGCGTCCAGCTCGCGCTGAGAATCTGCGAGAAGCTCGTTGGCCGTTCGGGTTTCGGGCCCAGAACCGGGCACGCCGGTGATGCGGGTCTGCGGGCAGGCCGGGGTTGGATGGTATTCGCAGCGCGCGACCTCTAGTGCCTCGTCGCGGTGGACGCGTGCGGTGTCAACGGCCTTGTCGAGCGCGACTCGGGTGTCGCGCAGTTGCGCCAAGCTCATCGATGCCTGCACGACCCCTGGCGCCGAATCGGCATTGCGTGCGGCCTGCAGCTCGAGCCGCCGGTCGATCGACCCGGAGAACACCGCCAGGGCGGCGAACTCGCCCACCACCATGCCGACGGCAATCGCCACCAGGGCACGTCCGACGATTCCGCGTATCCCGTGCAGCGGTCCGCTGGCAATCCCGCGGGTGATCGCGCCCACCAGCAGGCCGAACACCAGGGTGAACGGCACCACGGCCAGCACTGGCCAGCGTGCGGCTTCCAGGATGTCGACTGTTGTCACCAGCCAGGCCAGCGTGGCATTGAGGATCACCACAACACCGGCGATCGCGTGCGCAGAGCGCTCGTGATGCTCGTCGAGTTCGCGGCGCTCTCCGCCACCGACCCAGGTGAGCAGGGCCTCGATCTGTGAGCCGCGGGTTCGCGGTTCGGTCACTTTATGGGCGCACATCGGACTGAAAACACCTCCAGGTTCTGCCAGCCTGACAGGCCAAGGCCGGGAACACCGAATCGACGGGATGGATGTGTGGCGCGATTAACAACGCGACCAAAACCGGCCAGCCCGGTTCGCGCCGGTGCGATGGCTGAATTCTCGCATAATCGTGGCCGCGAAGGCTCGCAGCGTCGTACGTTTCGTATCGAGGCCGATGTTTAGCTTCCTGGCGACTGGCAACGGGCAAAGGAGCGCGGTGTGACATTGCGGCGGTTTGTTCTGGTGGTGGGGGCATTGGTGCTGGTCGTCGGCATCATCGGGTTGTTGGTGCCGGTTTCGGTTTCGGACGGAAACGGCGGCAGCCTCGGGTGTGGGAACGCTGCGATCTCTGACCTGTCCAACGCGCGCGCGGCGAATAACAAGTCGGTGGCGAACATTCCGATTCTCAACCAGATCATCCCGCACACCGATTTTGTGGCCCAATGCCAATCGGCGCTCTCCGGTCGGCGGTCGTGGACGATTCCGGTGACCGCGATCGGCGCGATCGCTGTGGCCGCAGCATTTTTCGTGCGCGGTGCCCGCTCAGCCGCATCGGACGGTTTCTGACGCTCGTCGTGGCGCGTATTGCGTTCGACCAAAGCCACTTTGAAAACTCATCGGTCAACTCTGCGCGACGCGTCTGATCATCCTCGTGGTAGCCCGTTCGATTGTTTCGCGCCGCGCCTCCGGCGTTCGCTGGCGTCGGACCCGGCGCAATGCCGGGGCGATGGTGATGCCCTCTTCGTAGGCCGTGATGACGCGCGGATCCACGTAGGAGCGCCGCGCTACCGCCGGCGTGTTGCCCAATTCTTCAGCCACTGCGCGCATCACGGCCGCTTCCTCGCGACGGCGAGCCGTCGTTGACGTCGGTTCACGCGCGATGGCGAACGCCTCGGCGGCCAGCACCGTGCCGTGCCATGTCCGCAGATCCTTGACGCTGAAGTCCTCACCCACTACCTCCCGGAACCGGGTGTTGAGGTCGTCAGCGTGCACCTCGCACCAGCCTTCCGACGTGCGGTAGGCGAGTAGCCGGGGCGTCCTCGTTTCGGAACGCAACAACGATCGCATCGCTTTGATCACAAGCGGGTCTTCCAACGAAACCGTCCGGCGCACTCCGCTTTTGGCGGGATAATCGAATTCCACGCTGTCCCGGTGTACGTGCACATGCTCACGGAGCAGGGTGGCCAATCCGAAGCTGCCATTCTCCTCGGCGTACTCCTCACCACCGGCACGGAAATAGCCCTGATCGATCAGATGCTGAGCCAGCGCCAGTACGCGATCGCGTCCCAGTCCGCGCCCACGCAGGTCGGCGAGCAGTTGGACGCGCCAGGCGGGCAGGTGTTTGGCCAGGCTCAGTGCCCGGTCGTACTTCTCCTCGGACCGCTCGGCCTGCCAACGTTCGTGGTAGAGATACTGACGGCGGCCGGCGGCGTCGGTGCCGATTGCCTGGATGTGGCCGTTGGGATACGGACAGATCCACACGTTCTTCCACGCCGGTGGAATCACCAGCGCCTCGATCCGCTCAAGCGATTCGGCATCGACCGAGGCGCGACGAGCTGCCGAAGTTGAGACGTAAGAGAAGCCACGGCCGCGACGAACACGACGAAACCCGGGGCCGTCAACAGCGCTTCTGCGCAACCTCACCTGAGTCCCTCGCTACGGTCGGAAAGCAGACGTGACATCGCTGGATTACCCACAGCGTTATTTGCCTAACACCTCTGGAAAAAGGCGGTTTCGGCCGACACGATCGGATCAGCCGCAGTGTTGGAAGACGACGTGAGACGGTATTCACTTATGCAGGGCTACGACTATGTCAGCTACGAGGATTTTGGACGGCGATTCTTCGAAGTGGCCGTGACGGCGGAACGGGTCGGCGCCGCGTTCGCCGCGATCGCCGGCAACGAGTTCGACATGGAGCCAATGGCGCAGGGGCCAGGCAAGATCGCCAAAGTCAGCGCCAAGGTGACGATCAAGCAGCCCCAGGTCAGCCGTAACGTCGGCGACAGCATCACTTTTGATATCCACATCCCGCTTGTGATCGATCTGCTCCTCGACCTACGCCTGGACAAGCAGCGGTTTAAGGTCGACGGCGACATCAAACTGAACGCGACCGCACGCGCCGCCGAGCCGCTGTTGCTGATCGTCGACGTCGCCAAGCCGCGCTCGTCCGACATCACCGTCCACGTGTCGTCGACGAGCATCCGCGGTGAGCTGTTGCGCATCGTCGCAGGCGTCGACGGGGAGATCCGGCGCTTTATCGCGCAGTACGTCGCTGAGGAAATCGATTCGCCCGGATCGCAAAAGGCGCAAGTCATCGATGTGGCAGAGCAACTCGATCAGACCTGGACCGGCATCTGACCGCCTGACCGGGCCGCTGGACGCCGGGTTTATCCCGCGACAATGCCGGGGTATCTAAGCGCGGTGGCCCGAGTGGATGTTTCGACGTCGTCCGATCTTTCCCCGGAATCCGCCTGGAAGCTGGCGTCCGATTTGAATCGTTTCGGCGACTGGATGACCATTTTCGCGGGCTGGCGCGGACCGGTGCCTAATAAAATCGAGAAGGGCACGCGGGTGTCCTCTTGCATCAAGGTGAAAGGCTTTCGCAACGTCATCCATTGGACGGTTACGCGCTACGACGAACCAAAAGCGATCGAATTGTCCGGCCGCGGCCGTGGCGGGGTCCGGATTGCGGTGGCGATGACGGTCGCCGACAACCACCCCGGGTCAACCTTTAATATGACCTCCGACGTGACCGGCGGTGTCCTCAATGGGCCAATCGGGCGACTCGTCGCGAGGATCATCAGATCCGATATTCATAAATCGATCTGCAACTTGGCTGCCTTGCAATAACTCCCGCGAACCGGAGAGCGCGTTCGCTCATTCGGTCCCGCCGTCGTGGGCGGTTTTCCAGTCCCGTTGGACTTGGCGGATCCGTCTGGATTCCATGCCCAGCCAGGCGAAGCCCGCACCAGACGCGAGCAAAGCGACTGCGACCGCGCCGACTCCGATCCCGACCTGTCTCTGGGCGAAGCTGGCCAGGCAAACCACGAATGCCACCAGGCCGGCAGCCAACAAAACAAACCCGGGCGTCTTCACGGCGCTCTTCATCGATTCGCCGGCGCGTGGCTCCGTCGTCCGGTGATGGTCAATCGGGTCGCGCGAGGTGCCTGCCATGCAGATCGACTACCCGGATCCGGGAGCGAGAAAACGGCTTTGCCCACTAGCCGGAGGCGGGGGCGACGAAACCGGCCAACAGCGCGCGCATGGACAGCGCGACCGCGTGCCGGGTCGCGACGGGATCGGGTGAGTTCGCAATCAGCATCGCGCCGCGGTTCAGCGCACCGAACAGCAGTCGGGTGACGGTCTCGGGATCGTCGACTCGAAGTGCGCCGGCTTCGGTGGCGGCCCGAAGCCCCGCCACGATAACGGCGAATGCGTAACGCTCATCCAGTTCGGTGAAGCGCGCTAGGCCCAGTACCGCGGGGCCATCCAGAATGAGGATGCGTTGTATGTCCGATTCCAATATGGCGTCAAGGAACGTCTCGAAGCCGCGTGCCAGCACGTCGAGGTCATCGGTCGCATCCTGCGCGGCTGCCATCGACGCGGCCATCAACTCGGTGTGCGCATGCTCGAAGACCGCTTCAAAAAGTGCGGTCTTGGTGGGGAAGTGGTGGTAGAGCGCGCCAGTCGTGACTCGAGCGGCGCGTGCCAAATCCTCCACAGAAGTCTGTCGAAATCCCTTCTGGCCAAACAACTCCCGTCCTGCACGGATCAGCGACTCCCGGGTCTGCGCAACCTGCTGGGCGCGCAGCGACGATGACTGCGGTGTCGACTCGGACATGCCTCTCACTCCCGTGCACGGATCGCCCTAGCCTATTGACATAGTAGAACTATGTGACATAGTGACACTATCTCAAGTTAGTCGGACGGAAGGTGCTCCTGATGAAAACTATCCCCGCCGTGTCCGCTGGGCCGGTTGACGACGTCCGGCGTGCCGACGCTCACGCCCGAAGCGCACTGGCCGCTGCAGTCACCCGCGGCGCCCAACTGTGGCGCAGCGTTGCGGACTCGGCAGCGCCGGTGCCCGGGCTCGCTTGGACAGCCGGCCAGACGGCGGCACACATTGTGGCTGACATGCGTGAATACACCGAAGCGCTGGCCAGACATGTAAACGGCGATGACGCCGCGATCGACATTCCGGACGGATCGCCGGCGCGGGCCAGGACTGCGGTCAATGACCGGCACCTGATCGACGTTCCCGAACGCGACCTGCGCCAACTCGCCGAGATATTGGAAGAGACCGCCGCGAGCTACTTATCCGTTGCCTCCGCGATCGATACATCCGAACGCGTCGAGGTCCTCACCGCCGACGGCCTGGTACTCGAACCAGCCGTGATGACCTGCTTGTTGCTGGGCGAGCAATTGATTCACGGTCTGGATATCGCGCGCGCCGGGCGTCGGCCGTGGAGCATTGGGCGCGAAGATGCGCTGCTGGTGATACCCGCTGTGCTTTCGCTTGCGCCGGAATACCTTCGGTCATCGCATACCAAGGGCCTGAACATCAGCTTCGAAATACGGATGCACGGCGGGTGTCGCTATCGGATGGCGATCGCCAACGGCACCTGTGTTGTCACCGCGGCAGGGGAGAAGGCCGACTGTGTGATCACCGCCGACCCGGCCGCGTTCCTGCTTGTCGGCGGTGGCCGAGTGCGGCAGCTCCCCGTACTTCTCCGCGGCAAGCTTCGGGCCGGCGGACGCAAGCCGTGGTTGGCGGCCAAGTTCGGCACCCTGCTGGCCACCCCGTAGCGGCGTTGCGCTACAGGTCGAGGGTGAGCCGCTGTCCTTTCGCAGCGCGCGAAATGCACACCAGCATCATTCCGTCGGCACGCTCGGGCTCGGTGAGCAGCGTGTCGCGGTGGTCGACGCGGCCGTCGAGCACCCGGGTACGGCAGGTTCCGCAGAAGCCCTGTCGGCACGAGTACGGCGGCCAGACATCGGCCCGCTGCAACGCCGACAGCAGTGTCTCCTCGGCGCCGACCGGCACCGTGGCGCCCGTCGAGGCGACGCAGACGCTGAACGCCTCGCCGTCGATCACCGGAGGCGCGGCGAAACGCTCGAAATGTAACTCGACGTCGTCACGGCCCGCGAGCTGAGCGCGAATCGCGGTCAACATCGGCGCGGGCCCACAGGCATACACCGCCGTGCCGTCGGCACAGTCACCCAGCAGCTGAGCCGGCGTCGGCACCCCGCTGGAAGCACTGTGATCGTCGGTGCGGATTTCGACGCGGTCGCCGAACTCCGCCACTTCATCGAGGAACGGCAGGCTGTCACGGCTGCGGCCGGCATAGATCATCGACCACTCGACGCCGAGGCCTTCGACGTGGCGCATCATCGGCAGGATCGGCGTGATGCCGATCCCGGCGGCAACGAACCGCAAACGCCGCGTCGGCGATCCGTAGCCGGGCACCGTCAACGGAAAGGCGTTGCGCGGCCCGTGCGTGGTGACCTGACTGCCGACGCCGAGGGTTTCGTGCACTTCGACCGAGCCGCCGCCACCGTCGGGAATGCGCCGCACCGCAATACGATAGGCGTCCGGGCGCGCTGGGTCGCCGCACAGCGAGTATTGCCGTACCCGTCCACTGGGCAGGTGGATGTCGAGGTGTGCGCCGGGACGCCAGGGCGGCAGAGGCGCACCGTCGGCGTCGGCGAAGGTCAGCGTGACCACATCCTGATCGTGGGCGACCACCCTGCGTCCCACCACCGTCAGGGTGATGCTGCGATCGTGCTGGGCCGGCACCCCGACGCGCCTGATCGACCCCGACAACGCCCACAGTCCGGTGACCGCGGCGTCGGCGAGGCCGAGCAGTACGTCGTGCGCCGAGCGACCCGAGGCGCTCGGCGGCGCCTGCCGGAACCCGTCAAAGACACCCATCAAAGATGCGCAGCGCGCGCCGCGGGGGAACTTGCCAGATACGCCACAGCCTGCGCCGTCGAACCCATCTCCTCGGGTGAGAAGCCGGGCCGAAAGTACATCAAAGTGTTGGAGCCGAACAGTTTACGGAATGTTGGAAGCAGCCCATGCTTGGAATCCAGCGCCCGCAGCCACTGCATTTTCCACCAGCTGATGTCGATGTCGGGGTCGGTTTTCGTCAGGTACCAGGTGCCGCGCTGGAAAAAGACGAACACCATCGTCACCGCCATCACCATTGACCGAATCCGGTCCGGATAGCTGTTGTGGAAGTAGGCGGCGACGTCGTGGGCGACATTGCGGTGTTCGACTTCCTCGCTGCCGTGCCAGCGGAACAAGTCGGCGATGGTGGGATCGGCGCCGTAATCCTCCCAGCGGCAGTTGAGGACGAAGTCACCGAGCACCGCGGTGTAGTGCTCGATCGCGGCGATGAGCCAAAGCCGGTCGCACAGGTGGCTGAGCCGGCGTTTCGGGTCGGGGGAGGTGCTGGGCGCCAGCGTGCGGGAAAAGATGAAATCCACCTGGTCAAGCAGCGGCTTGGGGTCGACGCCGCGAGCCACCATCAGGTCGTGGAGCACCTGCTGGTGGACGTCGGCGTGCGTTGCTTCCTGACCAATGAATCCGCGCATGTCCTCGGCCAGTTTCGGATCTTTGACCAGCGGCAGCGCCTCGTTGAAAACCGCGACGAACCAGCGCTCGATCGGGGGCAGCACGATGTTGAGCAGGCTGGCGAAATTGGAGGCCACTGGATGCCCGGGAATCCAGTGCAGCGCGACGTCGGAAACGTCGAAGTGAACCTTACGGGCCTGGATCTGGACCGGACCCGGATCGTATTCGTCCTCGAACCGGCGTGGTCGCAACATGAGACCTCCTCCCCGGTTTGCGCTCAATTCTGATCACCACGAGCGCAAAGGTCAAAGGAGGTCCGGCGGCAGTCGGGCGGTACTGTTCCTGCTTGGACGTGTGGGCATCACCGCGAGACCCGCCGACGCATGACGGGTATCCCCAGCGAATCGAGGATCGGATGAGTGACGAGTCCAATGGGCCGGCCCGTCCACTGATCGGGTTCATCACCCGTGATAACGCACCGCAGATTACCCCGGCGCCCATTAGCCGGGAGTGGATGTCAGAGATGGCAGAGCTGCGTAAAGGTTGGCCTAATCGGTGTTTGCCCATGCTGATCGCCAACCAGAGCGGCTGGGAGTTGCGTAATCGGTGCGGGTTCACCGCTACGTGGTTCGGTCAGCAAGGCGACGTGGACGTGATGATCAGACCCGATAATCGCGACACCGGTCAGTTCCTGCCCTCCAGCCATTTCGGTAACGGCATCCTGACTTGGCATCTGCCGCTGCTGTTTCGCACTCCGCCGGGCTATAACCTGTTGGTCCGCGGACCGGCAAACTATCCGAAGGACGCCGTGTGTCCGTTAGAGGGCATGGTCGAAACCGACTGGGCAAGTGCGAGTTTCAGCATGAGCTGGAAATTCACCCGCAAAATGATGCCGGTGCGATTCGAGGTCGACGAGCCGATCTGCATGATCGTCCCGCAGCGCCGAGCCGAGCTTGAAGAGTTCGCCCCCGAACTCAGGCGCATCGAGTCTGACGAAGATCTGCAGCGGAAGCATGAGTTGTTTCTTC
>NZ_DATMLH010000058.1:0-17732 GCF_035570115.1 Mycobacterium sp. | reverse complement strand
AGCGGCTCGCCCGCTTCATTCTCGGCCAGGAAACCGTCGGTGCGGATAAAGCGATTGCGGTAGAAGGCCTTTCCATCGCGAAAGCCGATCACATGCAGCATGCCGTCGCCGTCGAACGGGTGATATGTCCGCAACGATGGGTGCAGCGGGTTTTCGGTGTTGCGCAGGTAGACACCGTCCAAGTCGCGGGGGATTTCGCCCTCCACGGCGGTGAGGTTGTCGGCGTCCCATTCGGTGGTCTGCGGTCGCCACGGACCGGTGCGGTACGGATGGTCGTCGTCGTCGGGCAGGGTCGACAGGAATTTGCCGACGATCTCGGCATCCACGGGTCAGGCCTGCGCTTCGCTGACGACGAAGCTGACCGTGGTGGCTGTGCTACCGCCGAAGTTCAGCGTGCCAAAGGTTTTCGCGTTCTCGACTTGATAGTCGCCGGCCGTTCCGCTGACTTGCTTGGCCGCGTCGACGAGCATGCGCACTCCCGACGCGCCGACCGGGTGTCCGCCGCCGATCAGCCCGCCGCTGGGGTTGATCGGCAGTCGCCCGTCGATCTCGATTTCACCGTTTTCGATGGCCTTCCACGATTCACCCGGGCCGGTCAACCCGATGTGGTCGATCGCCAGATACTCGCTGGGCGTGAAGCAATCGTGCACCTCGATCCCGTCCAGGTCATCGAGGGACATCCGCGCGCGGCGCAACGCGTCGAGCGCCGCCGCACGCACATGCGGCAGCACGTAGGGGTCGTCGGCCGCGCGGTCCAGTTTCTGCCGCAGGCCCAGGCCGACGGTGCGATGCCCCCAGCCAGTGATCCGGGCGATGGGACGAGCGCCGGGACGGTCGCGCAGATAGTTGTCGGTGACCAGGACGACCCCCGCGCCGCCATCGGTCATCTGGCTGCAGTCGAACCGGCGCAGTCGACCCTCGATACCGGGGTTGGTCGCGTCGTCGTCGCTGATCGGGTCGGGCACCGTCCATTCGCGGGTCTGCGCGTTGGGGTTTCGGCGGGCGTTGGCGAAGTTGATCTGCGCGATCGCCCGCAGATGAGTGTCGTCCAGGCCGTAGCGGCGGTCGTACTCGTCGGCGACCTGGGCGAACATCGATGGCCAAAGGAACCGTGCGTCGGCCCCCTCATGACCCGTCCAGGCCGCGGCGCCGAGATGACGGGCCGCGGTGTCGCCGGGCACGGTTTTCTCCAGTTCGACGCCGACGACCAACGCGCTGTCGTAGTTGCCCGACCGCAGGTCGGCCATCGCTGCCAGGGCCGCCACACTGCCCGACGCGCAGGCGGCTTCGTGCCGCGATGCCGGGGTGTCCCACAGGCCGTCGCACACGGTGGCGGGCATGGCGCCGAGGTGGCCCTGTTCGGCGAACATCTCGCCGAATGCATTCGCGACGTGGACGACGCCCGTGGCGGCTATGTCGGCGGCGTCCACTCTGGCCGCGGCGAGTGTGGCGTCGACCACCTCGCCGGTCAGATCCGCGAAGTCGAGGCCTTCTTTAGTGAGGTTGCGGGCGAAATCGCTTTGGTAGCCGCCGAGAATCCAGACGTCGGTGTCCATAGCCGCACGTTACTACAGCTAAGAGAGTGACACTACGTCCGGCCAGGCGGACGTCTACACCGGATTGCTGGATCTGTGCGGGCCGAAAAAGAGACGGTCCCGTCGGCTCTCGGCTGAACCGACGAGACCTGAGCGAACGCGCAGGTCGACCAACACGCCCGCCTTCTAAGCCTCATTACCGTCTGCGGCGATTGACAAACCTTTATGCCGGAAACGGTTATTCGGATCCCCGGGCCACGGCACGGGACGGATCCGAATTCCATTCCGACCACGACCCCGGGAAGAGCGCCGGCGCGTATCCCATCGAGGTGAGCGCCGCGAGCGTGATGGTGGCGGTGACCCCCGAGCCGCAGTAGGCACCGATGCGGTCGTCGGGCTCGATGCCGTGGTCGGAGAGCATCTGGCTGAGCTCGCCCTCGGCCAGGAACGTGCCATCGGCTGCGAGCAGATCGCTGCTGGGGAGATTCTTCGCGCCAGGGATGTGACCGGCGACAGGATCGACTGGCTCGACGTCACCGCGGAACCGTTCAGGTGCCCGCGCGTCGAGCAGTGTCACGTCGGCAGCGTCCACCTGCTGCGCCGTCAGCGTCGGGAGCGCGCCGGCGTACAGATCGTCGTGCAGCGTCTTCGCATTACCCGGTGGTGGTGTGACCGGGCCGGTGGCCAGGCTGCCGCCGGCCGACCGCCATGCTGACCAGCCGCCGTCCAGGATGCGCACCTCGGTAAGACCGGACGCGGTCAGTACCCACCACGCCCGCGCCGAACCCGCCCGATTCCAGTCGTCGTAGACGACGGTGGGCACGCCCTCCCGGACGCCCCAACGGCGGGCGGAGGCCTCGACGCTGCGCCCCGGAGGCAGCGGGTGGCGTCCGCGCCCGGTGACCGTGTGGTCGCTGAGTTCGTCCTCGAGGGATACGTACACCGCGCCCGGTATGTGGCCTTGCAGATACGTCGCATGCCCGTCGGGCTGGTCGAGTCGCCAGCGCACATCAAGAATCGTCACCGGATCGCCGGCGCGAAGAAGATCGCGCAACTCCGCGGCGGTGATCAGAACCCTGGCGCGTGCGTTCAATGGGCCACCCTCCTCTGGGAAAGATGCATATATTGTGGTCGGATCTTGGCCGGGCGAAGGAGCTTCCGACGGTCAACAACGGTAAGACGCCACCAAGGGACCCGCTCACGTCGGGTGAACGCCGCGCCGCGCTGATAGTGATCGGCGTTGTGTTGTGTGTCGTCCTGGCGGGCGCACTTGCCTGGGGGCTGACCGGCCACTCGTCGACCTATGACCGGTCCGGTGATGGCTGCGTCACGGTCGCGTTCCCGAGCAGCATGGGTGGGGGACTCGAGCACGCGTGCGGTGTGGCCGCACGTGACTGGTGCCGCGCCGTCGACGGCCGGCGTGACGCGCATGCCGTGGCGGTTCAGGCCCAATGTCGGGTAGCGGGAATTCGCCCGTAAGCGGCTCGGCGGGATCGGCTCGCAATCGGAAATTCAAAATTAACACTCAATCATCTGGCGGAAACCGTCCGGTGCGATAGTTTCACCGCTCGTTGGCGCCGGCGCGGTAACTGTTCGAGAGGGATGCCGATATGAACCCTTATCCCGATTGGCTAAGCGCGGGGGATAACGCCTGGCAGCTGGTGGCCGCGACGCTGGTCGGACTGATGAGCATCCCCGGTATTGCGGTGCTCTATGGGGGTCTCGTCCAGAAGAAGTGGGCGGTCAACACGATGTTGATGGCCTTCACTGGGTTTTCGCTGGTGCTGGTGGCGTGGGTGCTGTGGGAATTCAAAATGGGTTTCGGAGAGCCCCTGAAACTCGGCCCGGGCATCCTGCAGTCCGCGATAGGCAAGCCGGGGTCCATCTTGGGCTCCGACAATCAGCATCAGGCGAGCATCCCGCTGCTCGACGCGGGCATGCCGAAGTTCCGGTTCTCCGAGACCACGCTGGCCTACTTCCAGTTCGTGTTCGCCGCGATTACCCCGCTACTGTTCTTGGGCAGCGTGCTCGGCCGGATCAACTTCAAGGTGTGGCTGATTTTCGTCCCACTGTGGTCGACCTTTGCTTACGCGGTGAATGCGTTCCTGGTGTGGGGTGGGGGCTTTTGGGCGCAGCCACACGCCGGCGCCATTAAAGCCTGGACCACGGGGGCGCTGGACTTCTCCGGTGGATATGTCATCCACCTCGCCGCCGGCACCAGTGGCTTTGTCGCCGCCGCGGTGATCGGACCGCGGCTGGCCCGCGACCGTCAACACGCGGTGCCCAACAACCTGCCGTTGGCCGCGATAGGGGCCGGCATTCTGTGGCTGGGCTGGAACGGGTTCAACGGCGGTGACCCCTACTTCGCCGGCACCAACGCCTCGCTGGCGGTGCTCAACACCAACCTGACCACCGCGGTGGCGCTGTTGACCTGGGTGATCTGGGACATGCTCGCCAGTCGCGACCGCAAACCCACCTTCCTGGGTGCCATCAACGGCATGATCGCGGGGTTGGTCGCGATCACCCCCGCGGCCGGCTTCGTCAACAGCTTCGGCGCCTTGATCATCGGCGTGGTGGCGTCCTCGCTGGTGTGGATGTCCTGGAACTGGCTTGGTCGCACCCGGCTTTTCCAGAAGGTCGACGATGCGCTCGGCGTCGTGCACACCCACGGTGTGGCCGGCCTGGCCGGTGGTCTACTGGTCGGCGTGCTGGCCGATCCGCACATTCTCTTCTATCAAGGCAACGGCAAGGATGTCGCGGACGTCACCGGCGCGGGATGGTTGTGGGGCCATCACCCCTTCCAGATCCTGATTCAGCTCGGCGCGGCGCTCACCATCATCGTCTGGGACGCCTTGATCACGTTCGTGATTCTCCGATTCCTCGGCCTGTTCATGAAGCTGCGCGCACCCGACGAGGTCCTGGAGCTCGGCGACGTCGCGATCCACCAAGAAGAGGCCTACCCCGACGAAACCCTCGTCGCCGGCCGCGTCGATCAGAAGAGCTGACACTGCGATGAAGCTGATCACTGCAATCGTCAAGCCCTTCGCCATCGAGGAAATCAAGGCCGCCGTCGAAGCGGCGGGCGTGCTGGGTATGACCGTCAGCGAGGTGCAAGGCTACGGTCGGCAAAAGGGCCACACCGAGGTCTACCGAGGCGCCGAATACCAGGTTGACTTCATCCCCAGGATGAAGGTCGAGATTGTGGTCGGTGACGAATCCGTGGACCGCGTGGTCGAGGGCATCGTCAACGCCGCGCGCACCGGCAAAATCGGTGACGGCAAGGTCTGGGTCACGGCGCTGCTCGCAGTGGTGCGCGTGCGAACCGGCGAGCGCGACGCAGACGCCATCTAGACGTCTCTGCGCGCCTGCGCGCCGAATTCTGCAGCCACAGCTTTATTCGATCGTCACCGCAAACGGCACCGGCCCTGACTCTCCGGTCGCCTGCATGATGATGAACGAATCATGCGGCGACACTACGCCGTTGCACGTAATACCCGCCGCTATTTGAAATGGGTGGAAGGCCGGGCCAATCGGTTGTCGTCGACGAAGATATCGAGCTTCTCGTTGTAGAACGCGATCATCCCGGCGATGGGGGCGACCTCGCGCAGCGGGTAGTCGTAGGTCCAGGCGAGATCGGGATACATCGCGTCGCCGATGCTGACTGCCCAGTACTGCGACGTGATTCCTTTATACGGGCATACGGTTTGGGTGCTGGTTGTGTCCAAGTGCCCGAATACGACGTCGGTGCGGTCGATGTAGTACCGGGTCGGCAGACCCGTCTCGAAAAGCAGCACCGGGCTGTGTGTCTCGGCCAGCACCACCCCGTCGAGTTCGACCCTGACGTGGCGGTGAGAACGCAGCGCGTCGACACGGACGTAGGGGCTGCGCGGGTGCCCGATGATCGGCTCGTCCTCCTCGAACCACTCGAGTGCGTCCCACTCGAACCGGACGCTGCCTGCGACCGGACCCGAGTCGTACAGCCGGGCAGCCGACTTGTGGGTCTGCTTGGGCGACGTCAACGAAAACAGCCGCGAGGATCCGAGCTGGAGTTTCTGGACGTGGTTCTCGTCCTGCAGATGTTCGATGCGGACGTCGACGACGGGGATGTAATACTGCGGGTAGTAGGCGATCTCCCAAACGTAATGCGCGCGGATCGTGTCGAAAACGAGTGTCCCGTCGAAGTAGCCCCGTACTCGCCGTGGAGCGGGCTCAATGAGGCCCCGGTCGCTTACCACCCGGGGGTAGTCGCGGTCAGGATTGTGTGACTCGGGGACCGGCGGTCCCCCCGTGCGGGCTTTGACGGACTCAGTCATAGCAAGCCCTCCTTATCCGGACTCTCGGCGACCGTGATCGCTGCAACTTTATTCGGATGCGTCAAATAGGGATAGCTGGCGTCCGCTCGATGTATACGACGTTCTGACTCAAGACGCGGTCGTGAGCACCACCCTGAAGCGGGCCTGGTTGGCCATCATCCGCTGGTAGCCGTCGGCCGCCTTCTCCAGCGGCAGCACCTCCACCATCGGCTTAATGCGCTGCAGTGCAGCGAAATCCAGCGTGTCCTGCAGGTCAGAAGATACCCCGGCCGGGTGGCCGTGCACGGTGCCGGAGATGGTGATCAGCTGTATCGGGCTGACCCGCACCGGGTCAGTGAGGGCGGCCAGGGTGAGCAGTTCACCGTGCAGTCCCAGCCCGCCGAGCGCGGCGGTGATGGCCTCGGCGTTGGTGGCGGTGGCCGCGACGACACGCGCCCCGCCCAGCTTCTGCAGTTCGGTGGCCACGTCGCCGGCGGTGGAGTCGATGTAGTGATGTGCGCCCAGTTCGCGGGCTAGCTCACCCTTTTCGGGTCCCCGCGCGATCGCCACGGTGCGAAAACCCATCTTCACCGCGAACTGCACCCCGAGGTGACCGAGGCCGCCGATGCCGAGGATCGCGACCAGATCGCCTGGGCCGGCGCCGGTGCGGCGCAACGAGTTGAACATGGTCAGTCCCGCGCACGCCAGCGGCGCGGCGTCCACCGCCGACAGTTCGTCGGGAATGCGGGCCAGCGCGCTCGCCGGCGCCACGACGGAGTCGGCGTATCCGCCGGGAAACGAGACGCCGGTCACCATGCCGACCTCGCAGTGCACGAAGTCGCCGCGCCGACAGGGGCGGCACTGCCCGCAATACCCGCCCGACCAGCCGATAGCAACCCGATCACCCACGCGCCAGTCCCCAACACCCGCGCCCAGTGCATCGACGTGCCCGGCGATCTCGTGGCCGGGGGTCACCGGAAACTGCACACCGGGCCACTGGTCATCGACAAACAGCGAGTCGGAATGGCAGATGCCGCAGGCGTCGACGGCGACGCGCACGCTGCCGGGCCCGGGTTCGACCATTGTGCGATCGACCAGAGCCAGTTCTCCTCCCGGTGAGCTGACTTGAATCGCCCGAAACGTTGTCATGATGGGCCTTTCCGTGTTCGCTCGCGCTAGACCGGAGCCATGCCGCCATCGACGCTGAGTTCGGTGCCGGCCACGAAGCTAGCCTCACCGGAGGCCAAAAACAGTGCGGCGGCGGCGATCTCCTCCGGGCGATCCGAGCCTGTAATCATGACCGCCGCGGTGTGGGGAAGGCGTCGCCGAACATGGGCAGTCCACTTTGGGACTCCTCGGCGGTGGCCTCGTCCTGGATGACATCCCAGTGTTCAGCGAGTACACCGCTTTCGACCCTCACGATGTCTGCCACTATCCAGTCGGCGGGTTGCCCGACATTGCGGAATCGACCGTGCAGCATCACATAGTCACCGTCGGCAGCGATCAGCGCGTTCTCGTAGCGCATGTCGGGCGGTGCGCCTTTCACAAGTTCGAAGAGGCCATCACGCCCCGGTTCGATGTGCGCGCTGTGCTGAATGTAATCAGAAGACCAGAATCGCTGCGCGGCTGCGTAATCTCGCCGGTTGAACAATGTATCGAACGCCTCTAACACCAGCGCCTTGTTGCGCTTCTCGATGTCTGTCATGGCTCGCCTCCTTGATTCGAACGGATCGGTCAATCCGCTGCGCGATGGCCCGAAGTCACCCGGCGACGAGGTCGAACTCGTTGCCTTCGGGGTCGGTAAAGCTGATCCACTGGTTGTTGTTCTCGCTCAGTGCGCGAATCTGCCTGGCGCCCAGGCTTGTCAGCCGATCAGCCTCGGCTACCACATCAGAGGCCTGCAGGTCGAAGTGCACGCGATTCTTGAGCGTCTTGTCCTCGGGGACCTTGTGAAACATCAGGACGGCTCCAAGTCCGGTGTCGGCAGCGATCGACGCGAAGTCCTCAGTGGCGCCGTCGTTGAGGGTGCGGTGCAGGGCCTGGGCCCAGAACTCCGCGAGTCGGGCAGCGTGGTGAGCGTCAAAGCTGATTGCCAGTACCGAGATGGTCATGACGCCGCGTCCAGCCTGCGGTGCTGTCGCGCGGCGGCGATCCCGCCGTCGACGGCGATGTTGGTGCCGGTGATGTACGCGGCACGGGGCGACGCCAGAAAGCCGATGAGGTCGGCAATCTCCTGCGGCTCGGCGGCGCGCCCCAGCACTGTCGTCTGGGCGCTGGCATCAAACACTTCGCGACCGGCTGCATTGGTGTAGACGGGTCCCGGTGAGATGGCGTTGACGCGGATGCCAGCGGGTCCGTATTCCGCGGCCCAGGAACGCGCCAGGGAGGCCAGGGCGGCTTTGGTAGCGCCGTAGGCCGCGCTGTCGGGCTGACCAACGGTGCCGGCCCTGCTGGCCAGGTTGATGATCACGCCGTCGCCGCGGGCAACCATTTTCGGGGCCAGGACCGACACCAGCAGGTAGGGGGCCTGCACGTTGGCGGCGAAAAGCTGATCCAGGGTGTTGACGGCCAATTTTGCCGACGGGCCGAACCAGGCGAATCCGGCGTTGTTGACCAGTATGTCGACGTCGCCAGCCTCCTGAGCCAGCAGCAGCGCCTCTGCGGGTTGGCCCAGGTCGGCACCCACGAATCGGGCCGAGCCGCCGGCGTTTTCGATTGCGGCAACTACCGCGACACCGCGGCCGATGTCGCGGCCGTGCACGATCACCGTGGCGCCCTGCGCGGCCAACTGCAGCGCGGCGGCCTGACCGATCCCCGACGTCGCGCCGGTCACCAGCGCCACCTTGCCGTCCAGATCCCGAACCGAATTGGGGGTTGTCATGACCCTCCCGGAGAGCTTTGTACCGATCTGTCTGATCGACCATTCGCCAAATTAGACCGAACGAACTAAAAATGCAAGGCGCAAGCGTAGTGGAAGTCCCGTCTGCGAGGTCAACGTAGCGGTTCTTCAGACAACCCTGTCTGATATAGTTAGCTGCATGCCGGAGCGGACAGTGAAACGGCCGTCGCCGCGGGAACGGCTACTCGCCGCGTCGGATGAGTTGTTCTACCGCGATGGCGTGCATTCCACCGGAATCGATGCCGTCATCGAGAAGGCCGGCGTCGCAAAAGGCTCGCTGTACTACATTTTCGGCGGCAAAGACGAGCTGGTCGCCGCCTACCTTCGCTGCCGCCACGACGCCTGGCGGCAGCGTGTCGAGGCGGTCCAGGCGGGTATCGAGGACCCCGATGCGAAGATCCTGGCGATCTTCGACGCGATCGCCGAAGATGTGTCACGGCCCGACTTCCGGGGCTGCCCGTTCAACAATGCCGCCGCCGAAGCGCCGGCGGGGGACGCCCAGCGACTTGCTATCAAGGAGTACCGCGACTGGTTGCGCTGCTTGTTCGCGGGGCTCGCGGCCGGAACCGGGGTCGCCGGCTCCGATGCGCTGACCGATGCGCTCATCGTCCTCTACGACGGAGCTTTGGCTACCGCCGAAGTGGGCGGCACCGCGCGCGCCAAGGCACTGACAGCCAAACGCATCGCCCGGCTGACCCTGGCAGCCGCGAAAGTTTCCGGCTCCGCCTGAGGTCAACCTAAGTCGGCCGCAATTGCTCTTAACGCTCCTTCTGCACGCGATAGGGATCAGCGTCGGCGTAGACGCACCGCCAAGCCATCCTTCGGAACGAATAGCCGGCGCAACTCGAACTTCGCCTGGTAGCCGGGGTCGACGCTCCATTCGAAGTTCAACAGCATCTGGTGCAGGATCGCCTTGATCTCCATCCCCGCGAAGAACATGCCGATGCACTTGTGCGCTCCTCCACCGAACGGAGCCCACGCGTACTTGTGAATTTTGTCTTCGTGGCGATCAGGGGCGAAGCGTTCCGGATCGAAGCGCTCGGGATCGGGCCAGTATTCGCCCATGTGATGGTTGAAGTGCGGCATCACCAGCGTGAAGGTGTTCTTCGGAACGAAGAATCCGGCGAGCTCGGTGTCCACGACCGTTTCGCGCATCAGCATCGGAACCGGCGCCACCAGCCGTGTCGCTTCTTTCATGACCAGATCCAGCGAGACAAGGCTGTCCATATCGCCGTAGTGGAGTGTGCCTCTGCGAAAAGCGACCGATTCGGCTCGGACACGCTCCTGCCACTGCGGGTGTTTAGCGAGGTAGTAGCACATGGTGCTCATCGTGAGCGTCGCGGTGTCGTGGGCGACGGCCGGCACGAAGATCATGTGTTTGACCACGTCCTGGTCGCTGAACTGTTCACCGTCCTCGGTTTGCGCATCGCACAGCGCGCTGAACAGGTCATCACCGGCGCCTGTTCGTTTGTCGGCCAACCGCGTTCGTATGAAATCCTCCAGAAAGCGGCGTGCCTTCAGGCCGCGCGCCCACGTCCCACCCGGGACATTGACACGCAGGGGGGTCTGGGCCGCATTCGTCATCCTGAGGAATGCGTCGCGGACACGGTCCGCTTCGGGGTCCAAGCGAGTTCCGACGAAGAACTCCGCGACGAGATCGAGCATGAGTTTCTTGGTCGCGGGGAATATCTGAAAGCCAGCACCGGTCTGCCAGCGGCTGATCTCGCCGTCGATCGTGGGCATCATCGCTTGCAGGTACGCGTCGAGCCGAGTCCGGGTGAAGGCTTGCTGCAAGATCCGGCGATGATGCAGGTGCTCCTCGAAGTCGAGCAGCAGGATCCCCCGCGGCAGGAGCGGCTCGAACATCGAAGACCACCCGCTGGCGAATGCCTTGTCCTTGTTGACCAATATTTCGGCAGTGGCGTCGGGGCCCAACGCGAGGATGCCACGTTTGGCCACCAAATTCAGTGGTGACACCGCCCCATAGCGATTGAAGCGCCGCCGCGCCCATCCGATCGGGTCGACGTACATCGTGGGGACGTGTCCGACGACCGGCAGGCCCCGACCACCATGGACGTGACGTAACCCGCTTCCGGCGGGCGGCGCCTCGAACCGTCTCGGAATGGCCAGCACGTCACAAGCGGCTCCACCGAGGCGCCTCACTCGCTCGCGAGTAGTGGCCGGAGAAGTGGTCCCTGTCATCGGGGGCCTCCGGGCGACGACGCTGCCGAGCGGGCGACGCCGAATGTATTGCCACCGTGTGCCTGTCGGGCGGTGCCGAACGCGATCGTCAGGGCTGCCCCTGTCGCAATCATCCCGATGCCGAGTGCAGCCGGTGCTTTTTCGTCACGGTAACTCTCGTCTCTCGTAGTCCGTCCTAGGCAGGGGCAGATGGGGTTAAGTTGCAGGCGGTGGGGCGTACCGTCCGGCCGTGTGGACCCTTACGGATAATACGGATAAGCTGCGCCATTTGGTTTGCCTTTGCAAGTACTGGCAAGCTGAGCGCTACCACGCCGCCGTTCACCGACCTTAGCTACCCCAACGGTCTCGCTGTAGATTCTGCCCGGTGCTCTCTACGTCGCCGACTCGGGCAACGCCGCCTACCTTCGCTGCCGCCACGACGCCTGGCGGCAGCGCGTCGAGGCGGTCCAGGCGGGTATCCAGGACCCCGATGCGAAGATCCTGGCGATCTTCGACGCGATCGCCGAAGACGTGTCACGGCCTGACTTCCGGGGCTGCCCGTTCAACAATGCCGCCGCCGAAGCGCCGGCTGGGGACCCCGCATCGCCCGACTGACCCTGGCAGCCGCGAAAGTCTCCGGCTCCGCCTGAGGCGGGGTGACGCCGATGCTGCGGCCGCATCGGATGTGTTGGCGGCGGCGCTCGGGGTGCCGGTGGCGGAACTGGCGCGGCGGCCCTAAGTTTGACGGTCCTCTGGGGCCCGGTCGCCTTCATCCACCGGTTCAGTTCCGAAGGTGGGGGCCACCATCTCGAAGCCCTCGTCCACGAGGGTGACGAGGTCACGGCCGGTGCAGATATGTAGGTGGAACGCCGCCGTGTAGATCGCGGTCGCGATGCGCGCGGCCAACTGCACCGAGAGGTCACGATCCGGGTCGGTGCGGCGCTCGGCTGCGAGCGCCGCGGCCATGGTGTTCTCCATCTCGGTGACGAGCTCGAGAAACCGCCCTCTGACGGCTGGCTCGTTGAGCCAGCTCCTGATGCTGAATTCCTCGACCTCGGTGCTGGGGCGGGCGACTTGCAGCATCCCGATGTTGATCCCGAGGTGGATCTGCTCCCAGCAGGACAGGCCTGGGATGGGCTGGCCGAGGAAGTCCCTGAAGTGGTCTTGTGTCTCTCTGATGTTGAGGAAGAGCACATCCTCCTTCGTCCGGAAGTACCGGAAGAAGGTGCTCGACGAGCTGTGTGCTGCGCGCGCGATGTCCTCGACGGTGGTCGCCTCGTAACCGCGGTCGCGAAAGAGCCGGACCGCGGCTTCGGCCAGCGCGATCCTGGTCTGCAGTTTGCGTCTTTCCCAGCCGCCGGGCTCCATCCGGGGCATCTTAACGCCGTCCTCGTCCACTGCCTCCGGTCCTTGCCGGGCGGATTAATTGACAACCCCCGCCGTGATAGCGTTACTGTTGATAGTCACTCCCAAATGCTATGACAGACTCTATCAAAACTTGAACTGACGATCGGCGCGCCCCTGAAGGAGAATTGTCGTGTCACGGTTTCTGTCCGACGAGCAGCGCCAGATCCAGCAGACCAGCCGGGCGTTCGCCCAGAAGGAGATCCGGCCGCGCCGGCTGGAGGCGTATCAGGGGCATGAGTTCATCACCGAGATGGCCCGCCGTTGCGGCGAACTCGGGATGTGGCGCACCCTGGTCCCGGAGAGCCGGGGTGGCCTTGGGCACGGTGCCACGACCGCGTGCGTGATCTTCGAGGAACTGGGCCGCGAGTCGCCCGGGGTGGCCATAGCCGGCATCCCGCAGATGGTGTTCGCGCCGGTGATGCTGCTTAGCGAAGCCATCTCCGATCGCTACCTGGAGAAGGTGATCTCCGGGCAGTTCATGATCGCGGGCGCGTTCAGCGATCCGGCCGGTGTCGCCAATTACGCAGAACAGTCCGACATCGCGGTGCGCGACGGCGACGACTACGTCCTGAATGGCACCCGGCTCTGGGTTACCCAGGGCACCTTCTACGACGTCATGGGCATCGCAGGGCTCTATGAGGGCAGCCAGCGGCTCTTCTATGTCGAACGCGGCCATCTCGGCGTCTCGGTGTCACCGATCCCGAAGATGGGTTTCGGCGCGCCATGGGGCCTGGTCACGATGACGAACTGCCGGGTGCCCGCCGACATGTCCGTCGACCTGGGATTCATGGTGACGGACCGCCAGATCCAGGATGTCGACGGCAATGCGACGGCCTCGGTCCTGTTCGCCTCGGCGATCGCACTCGGACTCGCGACCGGCGCCTACGCGCAGACCGTCGAATTCCTGTGCAACCGCACGTCGAACCGGCGACCGATCGCGTCCATGCAGGCCATTCAGCACAAGCTGGTGCGGATGCGATCTCAGATCGAGGCGAGCCGGTCCATGCTGTACGACGCGGCCCGGCTGCGTGATGACGGCCGCCCCGACAGCGCGCTGGAGCACATGGTCAAGCCGTGGGTCACCGAGATGGCCGCGGCAGTCACCCAAGAATGCGTCACCCTGCACGGGGGCGCCGGATACGCGTTCGAAACCGGGCTGGAAGGCCTGCATCGTGATGCCGTCGGCGGCCTGATCATCGAGGGCACCACCGACATGCACCACTCGACCGTCGCCCATCTCCTCGGGCTACCAGACGCCGCGATCGGAATCTTCTGACATGGTCGACATCGGAATCTGCTCCATGCAGACGCACTACACGGTCCAGCCAGCGGAGCTTGCGCGCTGGGCGGAGGACACCGGCTTCGAGTCGGTGTTCTTCGGTGAGCACTCCCACGTGCCAACCAACCGCGAGACGAAGTTCGTGCTCGAGGTCGAAATGCCGGACTACTACCGCGAGATTTCCGACCCGTTCATCTGTATGACGGCGGCCGCGGCGGTCACCGAGCGGATCAAGGTCGGGACCTCGGTTTGTCTGGTGCCCGAGCACAACCCGATCATGCTCGCCAAGGTCACCAGCTGTGTGGACCTGGTGTCGAGCGGCCGGCTGGTCCTCGGAATCGGCGCGGGCTGGAGCGCCGAGGAACTCCGGGATCACGGCGTCGAGCACAAGGACCGCTGGCGGATCACCAGGGAACGGATGCTTGCGGTGCGGGAGATCTGGGGCAACGAGATCGCAGAGTTCCACGGGGACTTCGTCGACTTCGACCCCCTGTACTGCTGGCCGAAACCTGTCCAGCCCGGCGGACCGCCAGTGCTGATCGGTGCCGCCGCCGGTCCGATGATCGCCCGCCACATCGTCGAGTACTGCGACGGATGGCTCCCTTTGGACGGGCTGCACACCGACCTCGTCGGAGGCCTGGCGAACCTCCGCGCGGAGTCGTCACGGAAGGGCCGGCCGATGAGCGACCTCGATCTGACCGTGATCACCGCCTACACCCTCGCTGGTGTGGAGGGCAGCGTCGCCCGAATTGCCGAGCTCGTGAGCATGGGCTTCAACCGGGTCTTGTTGTTGCTCGCTCCGGGCGAACCCAAGCAGCAGTGGGAAGAGCTCGAGCACCACCGTGAACTCCTGTACGCCGCCCAGAACGCGGGCCTATGAGCCGGCAATCCAGCCAGCAGACTTCGGCTCTATTTTGCTCCCCTGAGTCGGCGGTGATCGCTGGGCTCGTAAGGTAGATGTGTCTCTGTGACAACAAGATTCAAAGGCATGAGAGTCTCGTAGATCGAATAATGTTGCACGATAGTGCTTCCCGCACGCGTGCTGAATAATTCCTCCGGTGAAATCGATGGTGTGACGGATCGCCGTTGCGTCGGCGTCTTGCGGTGGTACTTGTTCCAGAGCTTGGCGGATCCGGTCAAAATTCCGGTAGTGATGACGTTGGTAGCCAGGCCGACGATCCATGGGTTTTGCAGCCATGTTTCGAACATCGCCGCCATCCCGATGCCCTGCGGCGGTGTTCAGAGTCGGTTGATGCTTGACGTTTCTCTTTCGGTTGATCCTTGACACTTTGGGGTTAGTGGTTAGGCCTGATGGCGAGCACTCGCCAAGCCGCAGGGAGCCGGTCACTAACTGCGTTCGACCCGACCGCGCCTGGAATCCGCTCGACGGCGGGGTCGCCGAGCTGGGTATGCACCTCACTGTCGGCCAAGCACTCCGCCATGATGTCGTCGTCGGAATTGCTGCGTCACTCGTGTGACCAGCGATACCGAATGCTTATGCTGCGCTGCGCTTTTCGCTAAAGTAACCGCGCCGGATGTTAAGCCGGCGGGCAGCGACTTGGGTTCGATTGTTCTGATGTCCTGCATCGACCGGCGGCACCCTCAGCCTAACGCTCACACCTGGACAGTGCCGTTCGTTGACAGCTTTCCGTATCGTAGTAGAACCGCGCACCGATTCGCACCAGAAGCGGCTCTAGACGCGAGAGTTTTTTTAATTTATAGTAGATTATATTGCTTGCGTGTGTTGGGTATGAACCTCGTGGGGCCAGGCTCGACACTCCAAGGAATAACGTCGATGCGCCGAAGATGGCGGAAGACGATCCGATGCACCTTGGCGGCGCGCGTACTTCCACGCTTCAGCTGAAGCTTCAAGTGACGGGGAAACGTTCATGAATTTTGTGTTGTGGTTAGTGGCCGGTGTGCTGGCAGCCGCCTTCGCCGATACGGGGTCATTAAAGCTGACGCAGAGCAATCAGGCGCTGTGCGCCCGCGGGATGATCTGGACAGAAGACTTCTCCCCGGCGGCGGTGAAGTTCATCAGCGTCGCTGAGGTGGCGGGTGCGCTCGGCGTCATCTTGCCGGCCCTGCTGCACGTCGCACCGGCGCTGGTGCCGGTGGCCGCGGCCGCGCTGGCGGTGGTGACGGCCGGCGCGGTGCTGGTGCATCTGCGCCGCAAAGAAGGAGTGGACGCGGTTCCCGCTGTGGTACTGGGGCTACTCGCGGTCTTCCTCGCCTGGGGGCGATTCGGTCCGTACGCGTTCTAAGCAGCCGTGCCGCCCGCATATAACGGCTTTTACCTGCAAAAACACTAGTGCCCCCGGCAGTGCCCCCGGCGGGATTCGAACCTGCGACACCGGCTTTTGCAATAGGTGGTTCGCGAAGGTTGTCGCGGATTGTCGTTAGCCGCTGCGGCGCAACCTGTTTCGGGCTCCATGGCTGCCAACGATTGACGGTAGTTCTCGCTGATTCTCAGTCATAAACGGTGAATAAACGGTGACCCGAACCAGGAGGATGATCGAGAAATGTTGCTAATGACGCGCCTGGTGGCTGCGCTGGCCGTGGTGATGTCCGGTTCAGGTACGACCCGGGGACCGGGACCTGGCAGCCGGGAACAGGATCTATCGAGTCCACGCCGAAATAGTTGATCAGCCCGCCCCCTTCTCTCTCGGGGACGGGGCGTCACTATGTACCTGTTGGCGAATGTCCGTGAATTCGAGTAGCCGACTACGCGTGTGGTACGGCTTCGCGCGCTGCCACGCTGCTGTCATGAGAAGTCAGTGCAGCGATGTGTTCTGGTACGTGTTCTGGTCCGAGATGTGGGATGCCGCATACGTGTTTGGCGCGGTGTCTGCCGCTGACCGCCGCGAATTCGAAGCGCACATGGCCAACTGCTCGGCATGCCAGGACGCCGTCGCCGACCTGAGCGGCATGCAGGCCCGGCTTTCACAGCTTGACCTCGAAGAGGTCGCCGCGATCGAGGAGTCCAGACATACGCAGTCGGTGACACCTGCGATGTCGCTACCGCCGCGACCACGAACAGATTTGAGTCCGTCCGGATGACGAGCTGGTGAGCTAGGGCCGCGAACCGACTCGCCCTAGTCCACTTCAAGAACAACGTCTTGGCGGTCTTCGGGCATTCGAGCGCCACCTCGGTGGTTTTCGTTGACTATCGAATAAGCGAGGCTGAGGGCCTGTGCCGGGACCGGGGATCAAGATTGGGGGAGAAATTGCCGATTCGACCCGCTCAGCGGACCGGGGGTTGCGTTTTCACACGGGCTCGTATTGCGTTCGATCATGACGACACCACACCCGCTGGCCGATGAGCCACCCGCCGAACATCTGACAACTCCCCCGCCAGCGAATGCTGTCGGCACCGCCAGTCAGCAGCTGCCGCAGCCCACCACAGTGGACACAACCGGGCTCGAAACAATGTCGCAGATCAGCGACCTCCAAAAACAGGTTGCCGCTCTACAGCAGCAGGTCGCCGAGTTGCAGAAATTGCAGCCGCAGGTGCAGATGCTGCTAGGGCATTCGCACACCACCTACGGTTACACCTTGGGCTACGTCAACCTTGCGTCGATCAAGCTGGCTCTCGACCAGGGGAGCGACGATTACCTAGTCGCAATCGTTTCCGAAGGGGAAGCGTCCGGCAACGACGTCGCGTACGTCGGGCCGCCGGTCACACCGCCGTCGAACAGCTAGAACTCGCCCGGCCCCCCGCAGCCGGAAACGGCTTACAGTGGCGCGACCGAGCACCACGAGGAGCTCCAAACCGGGCCGCTGCACCCCTTGGCCATGGCCGGCCACAACAACCAGTAGCCGTGAACAGCCGGGACCGCACTACCGACTCCGCGGCCGAGGCCCCGTCTCAATGTGGGAAGAAGACCACCAAGGTTGATCGGGCCGCGCCTGGAGCCCCAGATCCCCTGGGCGCGGCCCGATTCGGCGTTTAATGGGAACCATGAACACGTTCGCACTCACCATCCGGAACGCTCTCACCGTCGCGGTCCTGATCTTGGGTGCGTCGCCGGCGTTCGCTGGTACGGCACACGCCCACGGCCACTGCTGCGCGCTACCTGTGCCCCATTCCCGGGTTCATACCCAAGGACCGATCTCCGTCCTCCACCAGGGACCGTTCC
>NZ_DATMLH010000057.1:0-7625 GCF_035570115.1 Mycobacterium sp. | reverse complement strand
ATCTGGCCATCATGCAGGATTGCGCCAACACCGTGGTGGGCGTGTGGTCGGAAAATAGCCTGGATCGCAGCGTCGTGGTGGCCGTCTACGGACAGCAACCGCTGCCACCCCCGACAATGCCCGCAGGACAGGACCCCTCGGTGGCCAGCCTCGCCACGGCCGACCAGCCGACCCCACCTGGGGGCATTCCCGACTACGACGGCAGCGACGAACTCGAATACGGCCTCAACTGGTGGGCCTGGATTCTGCGCGGCGTCTATCCCCCACCGGCTCAACCATCGGGGTAGCCGCAGTTATCGATCACAGTTGACCCTCGACGTTGTCGTGACGGCGTCGTTGCAGAGCTGTACTTACCCCTGGAAAGAGCTGGAATACGCTGTGCGGTAAACGAAGTCGGCCAGCGTGATCGCTGGATTCGCGGAGACCTTCTCGACATAGGGGCTCGCGTCGCCACAGACTAAGGCGACGTCGCCGGACTCAATCCTCGTTGATAGGTCGATCTCATGAAAGCGCATCGACGAGAGGTTGTGGTGCAAATCCATCGGCTTACGCCTACGGAGGTTCGAATCCTGGACCTGCAATGACGCGCCGACTACATGAGGTGGCGATGCACCTCGAATGCGAGGCACAGCTCTGCGAGATCGCGTGGGCGCGACAGGGAACGCCCGGTCCGCTCCGCGATTCGGTGCAGCCGGTAGCGCACGGTGTTGGGGTGACAGAACAACACCTCGCCGACGGCTCGCGGCGAGCCGTCGTTCTCCACCCAGACCCGAAACGTCTCGAACAAGGTCTCCCGGTCCTCATCGGCAAGTTCGGCGAAGCAGTCGATGATCGGGGCCACCAGTTTGACCATCACATCCGGGGCACTGACCGCGGCACAGCCAAGGATCGAGCCGTCGAACACCCTGACCGGGTGCTCGGGATCAAACCGGCCGCGCAGCACGACGCGGGCGTAGTGCAATGCCTCGGCGGTTTCTCGCAGATTATCGAAGCGAGGGCTGACTCCCACCCGGTTCTTGGCCATCCGAGACACCAGCGCCAACAGCTCCGCAACGTGTTTCTCGGTCTTGACGTGCACTATCCCGACGTGCAGATCAGGAAGCAGCCGCCAAGCGGAGTACAGGTCTATGCCGCGAAGCTTCGACTCGATCTGCGGCAGCGCTTCCCGGCCGACTCCCTCAACCTCGGCCGCGATCACCACGTACGGCCCGCCGCCGGGTAACTGAAGATAAGCCGCGGCTTCCCACAGGCTCCGTTGCTCGAACAGTCGGCCATGCAAAAGGGAGTCGATGACAACACAGCGTTCGGAGCCGTCCGTCGGGAGCAGACCGCTGTCTTCCTCGCCGTGAGACAGCGCCCTTGCTGCGCTGTGCAATGCCTCGCCGTTCAGATGTGTCCTACTCGCCGGTTCGGCAACGATCGCCTCTCACACCTCGCGGAAGACTAATTGCCAAGCGAGTGACGATCCGCTTGGGTCGGTACGGCCAGCAATAGGCATTGTCGGTGCTGAGGTGCTCACCTGCCCATCATCGGCGGGCAAGGTAAGCGGATCAATGCGCATGACACCCACGACTTTGTGTCAGACTCTCAGTCGTGGATGTCTTTCAGGATCATCTAAGCCGTGCCCGTGCCACCGGCGGAGCCTTTGCGAAATCCTCGGCGTGCCCACCATGGGGGTTGCGCCTGGCCGGCACCATCCAGCTGGCCATCCACGCCGTCGTGAAGGGCAGCGCCTGGCTTTGGCTCGATGATGCCGACTCAGCCGTCGAGTTGCGGCCAGGAGCCGTCGCGCTGGTCCGCGGCGGGCCCGACCATCACATCGCACATGAACCCGCCGCCCCATGCGATGATCACGACTCGTTTGGCGAGCAGCACGCAAGCGATGACCCCGATGACCCACGCACATCGGTATTCCTCTGCGGCGCTTACCAGTTCGTCGGCGATGTGACCCCGGCTCTCATCGAGTCGCTACCACAGATCCTCATCCTGGAGGCGGCGGCCGGGGATGCGCTGCACGACTCGGTCACGGCGCTTTCCCACGAACTGGGTGCCGACTCCCCCGGTCAGCAGATCGTCCTCGACCGGCTCCTTGACGTGATCCTGGTTCTGGCGATCCGCGCCGGACTTCGGCAGAGCGACGCCGCGCCTGGCTGGTACCACGCGCTGCGGGACCCGCGCTTGAAGGCTGCGCTGGAAGCCATCCACAACGACCCGGCCCATCAATGGACGGTGCCCGAGCTGGCTGCGATCAGCGGCGTGAGCCGCGCCACGTTCGCGCGGATCTTTCCGACTGTCCTCGGCCAGACACCGATGCAGTATCTGACCGATTGGCGCATGGCCCTGGCGCGCGACCTCCTCCTCGCCGGCCGGGCCACGCTGCACCAAATCGCTGCTCGCACTGGCTATCAGTCGCCATACGCGTTCGCCGCGGCCTTCCGCCGCCACCATGACCTCCCACCCGGGCGGTGGCGTCAGCATCGGGCCGTGGCGCTGCCGCGTGTGTCTAACCGAGCATTGGGCGTCTGATCCGCGGACCGCTGCGAGGCCTCACAAGTGGCTGAAGTTGATCGAGCAACCGCTCGCCTCAGGGGACACACGCGCGTCCTTCTCGCGGTCGACTGTCCAAGATGAGCGTCCCACACAAATAATTGAGCGCTTCGATCATTGATACGCTTTGGGCGAAGCGGCGAATATGGTCTCGTGAACAACATCAAAGATCGCCCGGTTCTGGTGTTGGGCGCCACCGGCAGGACCGGCTCGCGCGTGGCCGCTACGCTCTCACAGCAGGGAATCGGCGTGCGAACCGCCGGACGGCATGACACCGACGTCCAGTTCGACTGGGACGACCCCACGACCCACGCGACTGCGCTCGACGGTATCGGCGCTATCTACCTGCTCTCGCCGGTCATGCGCACGGACTACGCCCCGATCGTCTCCAAATTCCTCGACGAGGCCGAGCGCGCCGGGGTCGGCCATGTCACCTACCTCAGCGCCTACGGCATGGGGCACGCCCCCGCCGAGGTCCCGATCCGTGCGGTCGAACTCGACCTGCTGTCGCGTTCGGCGCTGACCCACTCGTTCGTCCGGCCCGCGTGGTTCATGCAGAACTTCAGCGAGAGCTTCCTCGTGCCCCTCAACGACGCGATCGCCGTGCCCAACGGCGACGGCGCAGAGGCCTTCGTCGACGCCGACGACATCGCGTCCGTGGTGGCCGCCACGTTGGCCGACCCTGCGGCACATGCCGGCAAGTCCTACGAGCTGACGGGCCCCGAAGCTCTGACTGTCGCGCAAGCGGCGGAGATCATTTCCGACGCGGTCGGACGCACCATCACCTACGTCCCCATTGACCAGGATGCGTGGATCGCGGCGATGGTCGACGCCGGCGTGCCGCAGGACTACACGGAGATTTTGCGACTGCTGACCTCAACGGTGGCCAGTGGCAACGGATCACGACCCAACGGCGACGTTCAGACCGTCACAGGTCGGCCGCCGATCAGCTTCGCTGAGTTCGCGGCCAAGGTGCCGCCTGGCTGGGGATAATTCCACCACCACAAAAAAGTGAAAACGAGCAATCAGCGCCGCGATTGCGAACCATAGGGATTACGCCGCGATCGCCCCGTTATCACGACCTGCGCGATATAATATCGCGGAGTTATCGGTAATACGGGCGAAGCGAAGGAAATGACCGTGGCTACAGCTGCCTACAAAGTGATCCAGTGGGGTACCGGCGGCGTGGGCGTCTGGGCCTTGCGGCAGGTACTGGATGCTCCCGATCTCGAACTAGTCGGCGTCAAATGCGCTACCGACGCCAAGGCCGGCGTCGACGCAGGCAGCATCGCCGGACGCGATCCGGTAGGTGTGGCGGCGACGAAGAACGCCGATGAGCTCGTGGCGGTGGACGCTGACGTCGTACTCTTCATGCCGCGCGTCTCGCTGAAGGACCCCACCATTCCGGGGAGCCCCGGCGCAGCGTGGGTGGACGAGGTGATACCGATCCTGGCTAGTGGCAAGAACGTAGTCAGCTCGATCGCGACCGGGATCCACTACCGCCAACTCGCCGACGGGGACTCGCTCGTCGCCCGGCTCAACGCTGCTTGCGCACAGGGTAATTCGAGCATCTTCTTCACCGGTGTCGATCCGGGATTCGTCAGCGATGCACTCGCCATCGCATTGACAAGTTCGGTGGCAGACATTGCTCAAGTGCGTACATGGGAGTTCATCGACTATGCGAACTACCCTGTCCCGGAGGTCATGAACGAACTCGGGTTCGGCATGCGACCCGACCAACTCGATGTAACGATGGTCGAATCGCTGCGCGCGTCGTGGGGGTGCGCGCCATGGCTCATCGCCGAGAGCCTCGGTGTCGAACTGGACGAGATTCGCCTCGACACCGATTTCTACCTGTCCCCACGGACATTCACCGTGCCCGGCGGAACGAAGATACAAGAGGGGACGATCGGCGCGACCCGGTGGACGATGACGGGGGTTGTCGAAGGCCAGCCCCGTATTTTGATCAACCACGTCAACAGGATGGGCGCCGACATGGCACCCCTGTGGCCCAGCATCGGCGATAAGGGTGGATACCGCGTCGAGCTCGATGCCACTCCGCCCTACCACGGTGACTTTCCGCTCGGTCAAGCCGGAGGAACCGGCACCGCATTGGACGACGCAGTCATCATGACGGCCGCCCGCTGCGTCAACGCCATAGCCACCGTCGTCGAATCGTCACCGGGCTACAAGACACTCAAAGACCTACGGTCATTCGGCGCTCGGCACGGGCTGCGCCGCAGCGCGAAGGCCCCACGATAAGCGCCCGGGCGACCAGCGGGCGGTTGGACGGCAAGGTCGCGATCATCACCGGCGCCGGAGGCGGCCTTGGCAGGTCGACGGCGCGTGCGTTCGCACGTGAGGGCGCGCGGGTCGTCATCTGCGGCCGGACTCTGTCGAAGCTAAACGAGACCGCCGCGCTGATCGCCGACAACGGCGCACCGGCGACGGTCGCCGCCGGCGACGTCAGCAAGCCCCAAGATGTCGATCGCATTGTGCAATCCGCTCTGGACACCCACGGCAGGATCGACGCGCTAGTCAACAACGCCGCGGTCTTGAGTAGCCAACGAGAATCAGAGGCGGGCTCGATGGGCACCACGATGGAGATCACTTGCGACGACTGGTCCGAGGTGATCGACATCAACCTCAAATCAGCCTTTCTAACCTGCAAGCGCGTCCTTCCGGTCATGCACGCCCAAGGTGGCGGCAGCGTTGTCAACATCTCGTCGATCGCCGGCATCCAGGGATTCCCCATCACCCATCACTACAACGTGTCCAAAGCCGGGCTGTCGGCATTCACCAAGAGCTTGGCCGTCTCCTACGGCGCGTACAACATTCGCGTCAACGCCGTCCTGCTTGGCGGCTTCGCCTCGCCGGGAGTCGAGCGTCTCCTCCCGCAGTTCCAGCCGTTGCTTGATGACCCGAAGATGCGCTACCTGTGGTCACCGCTGGGCCGCCTGGCCACCAGCGACGAGATCGCGCCGACGATCGCCTTTCTTTGCAGTGACGACGCGTCCTACATCCACGGCGCCGACATCGTGGTCGACGGTGGCCAGTCGATCGGTGCGTTGCCCAACTTCGGCCCGCCCGAGAACTCGCCGTTCGGCCCGGCGGCGTAGCTAACCCGGCGGCTACTGCATCGGCCAGCACAAGCGGCCGCTTCGTCGGACCACCAGCCACCTGGTCCCCAGATTGGACACATGGGGCGACAGGCACTGAAGAGAACCGCACGTATCGACGCGCGATTTGGCTACCCCCGCTGCTCGGCAGCGGGGACGGATCGATGCAGTTCGGCTGGCGCAGCCGTCCCAAACCCGCGAACATCGATTGGCGGCATCGTCACCAATCGGTAGCCCGGGAGGTACGCGAGCGTATCTGCTCATCGGCTAGCCGCTGCTTTCGGGGTGTTTTGTGCTCGAATTCATCTGTGCAGCGACCGATATGGTTGAGCAATTTTCTGGTTGCGCCGGCCGGCGGAGTGCTTCCGCCGAGCCAGATCGCCCGAAGGTCTCGGCGCAGATCCACATCAGAGATCATGATTTCCTTGAGGCGCCCGGCTTGCAGGTCGTCTGCTACGGCGAGCCGACTCATCGCGGCAGGCCCGGCGCCCGCGAGGACCGCAGCGCGCACAGCGCCCGCGGATGGTAATTCAAGTACGGGCGGCGCTTGTTGCACCTCCACGCCCAACGCTCGGCGCAACGCCACAGCGAGCGAATCACGGATGCCTGCTCGGGGTTCCCGACACACTAGCGATGTTTGTGCCAATTCGAGCGCGCTAACGGCGTGCGACCGCCTCGCCCACTCGTGGTTTGGGGACACGACGACGACCAACTCATCAGTGCTCACTACGCAGTGGCTTAACCCTTCCGGCGGTTCTGGAGTCTCCACGAATCCGAGATCGACGGCACCGTCACGCACCAACGCCGTCGCCTGAGCGCTGTTAGCCGCGGCCAGATCGATTCTGGGCACCGTTTCGTTGCGCCGGGATGCCGCCGAGCGCAACGACAACAGCCAATGAGGCATTAGGTACTCAACTATCGTCGGGCTGGCCACCACCGTGAGCCGCTGAGTGCCTTCATTTCGCAACGAGCCAAGCGCTGTGTCGATGTCGTGGGCTACCTCGAGCAGGTGTGAAGCCCACTCGGCGAGAGATGTGCCTGCCGGAGTGATCCGCGATCCGCGCGTAGTTCGAATAGCTAGTGTCACACCGGTTTTGGCTTCCAATGCAGCCAACCTTCTAGAGACGGCCTGCTGGGTGAGTCCCAATTCGCGAGCAGCGCCACCCAGGCTTCCCGTCTGCGCGATCGCAACGAAGACCTCCAACGAGTCGAGGTCGGGCATGTGAGCGCTGAGCACCATAATAACTGCATAGAAGCATATCTAGCTTGTGGCTTGCTGAGAGTTTGCTGCCAGCGTCAGACTCGCTGCCATTGATGTCACACCTAAACCGCTTGACGTCACAACACATAACGGTGCACTAAGCAGACGCCGGGGTATTTCCCGGACACTGGCGACGCTCACGTCACATCCAAACCGGTTGATGCCACAACACATAGCCCTCTACCGGACCGCCGCCGAGAAGCGGACGATCAAAGAAAGTGATTCGACATAAAGGACACAGCAAACATGTGTGCACTGCACTCGCTGGTTCGCCCAACCGAACGTCGGTCCCTAGCGACACAACTCAGCTCACGCCGCTACAGCGCCGTCGGCGGATTCAATCCCCCCGCGCGGATCATCTTCCGCCAGAAAGAAAGTCCCCGTGAACCTGTAATGAATTACTATCAGCCAACTCTCACGACGTCAATCGCTGTTCTCGTCGTCCGGCGTGTGGCGGGCCAATAATGTGCTTCGCACGAGTGCCGCCGGAAATCAACTCGGGACGGATGTTCAACGGCGCCGGCTCGGGGTCCATGGTGCAGGCCGCCGAAGCGTGGGGCCAGCTGGCTGCCAGCTTGCGTGAGACGTCGGCGTACTGCCGCGCGGTGACCGTGCAGCTGTCTCAAGGGTGGCAGGGCACGGTGGCGGTCGCGGTCACCTACAAGATGGCGGGCTACCTGGGGTGGCTGGATATCGCC
>NZ_DATMLH010000056.1:0-10766 GCF_035570115.1 Mycobacterium sp. | reverse complement strand
CCCGGCTGCTGGAGTCGGTACGCCGCAACGAGAACGGGGAGCCCCCGATCGGCGTGGACCGCGAGGACCACACGACCATCAGGTCGGTCAACGACACGACGATCGGCAGCGACCGGGCGTGGCGGCCACTAGTCGCCGAGGTCCCTGCAACCTCGCGGGTCACCGCATAACAGGAGAGGAGTGGCAGGTGACTGTTGTCCAGGGATTTGGCTACCTCGCGATCGGCGTCGCCAACCTGCGCGAGGCGGTGGAGTTCTACTCGCGTTTCGTCCGGCTGGATGTCACCGAAGTCATCGGTTCCACCGCGTTCATGACCGGCGGGCTCGACCACCACTGGCTGCGGCTAGAGGAAGGCAACGGGCAGGGTGTCAAGCGCATTGGCTACACAGCTGTCGACGAGGACGCCCTCGCCGGGGTGCGCGCTGACCTGAAGGACTGGGGCATCGAGTACACCGAGGGTGGCGATCTCGCGAACGAGCGGGTAGAGCGGTGGCTGCGGTTCGTCGACCCCGGCGGCGCACCGATCGAGCTGTTCACCGGCATGGTGGAACGCGGCGTCGCCCCGGTACCCAGCGGGCTCGGCATCGAGACGTTTCTGCACGGGGCGTGGGGCACCCCCAACTTCGACGAGGTCACCCGGTTCTACCGGGAAGTGCTGGGGTTCAAGGTCTCCGATCGGATCAGCGACCGTGTCGCGTTCTACCGGGCGGGTAATCGGTACCACCATTCGCTTGCGCTGCTACGCACGCCGACGTTCGGATTTAACCACTTCTGCATCCAGGTCGCGTCGCTCGACGACGTGATGCGCTTCCGCAGCAACGCGATGCGCCACAACGTCCCGCTCCGCGACGACATCCTCAAGCACGCCCCCTCGGGATCTGTCGGGGTGTACATGAAGGACGAGGCCCGCGGATTCGCCGTCGAGTTCTGCGTCGACCATCCGCAGATCGACGACGAAACCCACCAGGCGCGCATCCTGCCGGCCGCGCCCGAGTCCCGCGATGTCTGGCAGTCGCTCCTGCCGGAGCCCTCAGCCGTTGCGCTCCTCTGATGAGACCGCCTCTGCGCTGCCGTCCCACCCTAGGTGATGGGGCGCCGCCCTAATCGATGATGCGCAGTGCCGCCGTCGTCGCGGTGGACTAACGCCCCCTGCTGGTTGCGACCATTGATCCTGCGATATCGGCAATGAAGCCATTTGCAAAGGAGAAAACGACATGAGCGTCGATCTGGCTGACCCGAAGAGCTTTCAGGATGCAGTTCCCCACGCGGAGTTCGAACGGCTCCGCAACGAGGCCCCGGTGCATTGGACACCGACCCAATTCGGCACCGCGACAGGTGGATTCTGGTCGCTGACACGATATGCCGACGTCGCGGCCGCCACCCGCGATACGCAGACCTTCTCGAGCAGTCTCGGAATCTGTTACCCCGTCAACTACGACGAACCTCCGCTGATGGTCGACAACGTCAACTACGCCGACCCGCCTCGGCACGGGGAGCTCCGTGCGCACATCAGCTCCGCGTTCGCCGCCCGGGTGGTAGCGGGTTTCGAGGGCTGGATCACCGAGCAGGTCCGCATCATCCTCGATGGGCTCGACGGCCGCGGCGAGTGCGACCTGGTGCCGCTGGTTGCGGTGGAACTGCCCGCGCGGGTGATCTGCTCGGTGATGGGTGTCCCGGAGGACAAGCGGACGCAGGTCGTCACGTGGATCGAGAAGTCGTTCGCGCGTTTGCGCCCCGATGGCGGTCAGGAGGTCGCGCGGGCGGCCACCGAGGCCATGCTGAACTTTGCAGTCGAGCTGCGCGACGCCAACGAGGACATCCTCGCCGACGACACCATGCTCGGCGAGCTCGCCAGGGCCGAACGCAACGGCACGAAGTTCACCGATTCGGAATTCATGCAGATGTTCATGACCCTGTTGGTCGGCGGGTTCGAGAGCACCGCCACGCTCATCGCGCAGAGCCTGCGGCTGCTGCTCGAGGACCCCGAGATCGCGGCGCAGGCCCGCAACGCCCACGAGCACAACCAGATTCGTCAACTCGTCGACGAGTTCCTCCGCTACATCACGCCCGTACAGCACATGGCCCGGCACGCGACCAAGGACATCGAGTTGCACGGCCAGACCATCCGCAAGGGCGACATGGTGCTGCTGTGGTACGCGTCGGCGAACCGCGACTCAGAGATCTTCGAGAACCCGCACCATTTCGACGCATTCCGCAAGCCCAACCGCCACCAGGCCTTCGGGGCCATTGGTGGTCCACACTTCTGCATCGGCGCCAACCTTGCCCGGCTCGAAGTGCAGATCCTGCTGCGGGAGATGTTTTCCCGAGACATCAAGATCACCCGGAACGGGACACCGAACCGCGGCGTATCCGTGTTCGTCAACCAGCTGGATTCCCTGCCGGTGGTCTGCGAGTGACGGGTCCGAGGCATGCACGGTCGTGGAGCGGCCTCGGCGTCGTCGTCACGACGACAATATGAACGACACAGCCGAGGGCCTTCCGCAACGCCTACGTCTTCTCTTGCTGGTTCGTGAACGGTCAAATCGCCGAGTTCTGCGAGTTTACCGACACCGATTACTCGTATGGCCGATTCGACGAAGTCGCCGCCGGTCAGACGTCAGCTGATCACTAATTCAATAGCGGTCAGACAGGTGGGCATCAAAAAACATTGGCGAGCCGCTTGGGGCTCAGAAAGAAGGTTACTCACATGGTCGATCTCAATGGCAAGGTCGCCATCGTCACCGGCTCGGCATCCGGAATTGGGCGCGCTACCGCGACTACTCTGGCGGCCGCCGGCGCGGCGGTCGTCGTCGCTGACCTGAACCTCGAAGGCGCACGAGCCACCGCTGACGCGATCGTCGCCGCCGGGGGCCGGGCTGTCCCCGTGAAGGTCGACATCAGCGACGAGTCCCAGGTCGAGGCGATGACCAAATTGGCCGTGTCGGAGTACGGCCGGCTGGACGTCGTTCACGCCAACGCCGGGGCAACCGCGCCCGAGTTCATGCTCAACGACACGGGTATCGCCGATATCGACCCAGCCGTCTTCGCACGAATCCTCGCCGTCAATGTCATCGGCACCGCCCTGACCGCTAAGCACGGCGCGGCCCAGCTGGCCCGCGACGGGGGAGGCGTGATCATCTTTACGACCTCGCAGAAGTCCGAGATCGGCGAACGACTCCACTCGATGTACGCGGCCTCGAAGGCCGCGATCGAATCCATTGTGCGCCACACTGCGGCGCAGTTCGGTTCCGCCGGCATCCGCGCCGTCAGCGTTTCCCCGGGCGTGATCCTGACCGAAGGTGCCCGTGCGGGCGTGTCAGAAGAACACATTGCCGAGCTGATCGGCCACAATCTGGTGCCGCGAGTCGGTGCCCCAGAGGACGTCGCGAACGCCGTGGCTTTCCTCGCCTCCAACGACGCGGGCTACATCACCGGGATCTCCATCCCCATCGATGGTGGCATGCTCCGGCACTTGCCCGACCTCGCGTAACTGCGCGTCGACGACGCTCCCGGGCCGAGGTGTAGTGATCATGAGGCTCGCGCCACTACCGCGCTGGTCTGTTCATTGAGCCGACAGCGCTAGTCGATTTCGAACCATATTCCCGGAGCGCTCAAGAAGAGATCGTCTGAAGGGTGCGTTGACGGTGGGCTTGCCTCTGTCTTCCATGGAAGGCTTGATTCGACTATTCCGCGGAAGTATACTTTTGTGGAAGTAATGACTGTGACGGAAGTAACAATGTTGTCGAGCGCCACACCCCCGGGTTCGGGACGGTGCCGACCGGAAGGACGTGTCTGACGTGCTGTCCGAGGCCGAGAATCGGCTACTCACGGGGGTGGGTCGAGAGACCCGGTGGGCCGCTTGATGCGGCGCTTCTGGCTGCCGATCTGCTTGGGCCGCAACGACACGACGATCGGCAGCGCCCAGGCGTGGAGGCCGCTGTTCGCCGATGCCCAAGCACCGTCGCGCCATTGATGCCCTGCGATATCGGCAACGAAACCTTTTGCAAAGGAGAACAGCGACGTGCGCGTGGGCATGAGCGTGGATCTGTCTGAATCGAAGAACTTTCAGGACGCCGTTCCCCACGCGGAGTTCGAACGGCTCCGCAACGAGGCCCCGGTGCATTGGACACCGACGTCAATCGGCACCTCGTCCGGAGGATTCTGGTCGCTGACACGATATGCGGACGTCGCGGCCGCCTCCCGCGATACGGAGACGTTCACGAATACCCTCGGAATGCGCTACCCCTGCAACTACGAGGAAGTTCGGATGATGGGCGACAACATCATCTTCAACGACGAGCCTCGGCACGGGGAGCTCCGTCAGATCATCGGCACCGCGTTCGCCCCCCGGGTGGTAGCGCGTTTCGAGGGCTGGATCACCGAGCGCGTCCGCATCATCCTCGATGGGCTCGACGGCCGCGGGGAGTGCGACCTGGTGCCGCTCGTTGCGGTGGAACTGCCCGCACAGGTGATCTGCTCGGTGATGGGCGTCCCGGACGACAAGCGGACGCAGGTCGTCGAATGGATCGCCACGTCGTTCGAGCTTTCGCATCCCGACGCGTGCACTGCGGCGCTCGGGGCCCTCATGAACTTTGCGCGCGAGCTGCGCGACGCGAGCGAGGACATCCTCGCCGACGACACCATGCTCGGCGAGCTCGCAAGGGCCGAACGCGACGGCATGAAGATCACCGATTCGGAATTCATGCAGACGTTCATGTCCCTGCTGACCGCCGGGTTCCAGGGCACCCACACGCTCATCGCGCAGAGCTGGCGCCTGCTGCTCGAGGACCCCGAGATCGCGGCGCAGGCTCGCATCGCCCACGAGAACAACCAGATTGGTCAGCTCGTCGAGGAGTTCCTCCGCTACATCACGCCCGTACAGCACATGGTCCGGCATGCGACCAAGGACATCAAGTTGCGCGGCGAGACTATCCGCAAGGGCGACATGGTGCTGCTGTGGTATGTGTCGGCGAACCGCGACGCCGAGGTCTTCCAGAACCCACACGACTTCGACGCATTCCGCACGCCAAACCGGCACCAGAGCTTCGGCCTTGGCGGTCCGCACTTCTGTATCGGCGCCCACCTCGCCCGGCTCGAAGTACAGATCCTCCTGCGGGAGCTACTTTCCCGGAACAGCAAGATCACCCAGGACGGGGCGCCGAAGCGAGGCGAGTCGGTGTTCATCAACGAGCTGGTTTCCTTGCCGGTGGTGTGCGGGTGACGGGCCCGAGGCAACCACCGTCCTGGAGCGGCCTCGGCGTCGTCGTCACCGGGGGCGCGGCAGGTATCGGCCTTTCCCTCGGCCGCGTGGCTGCGGCGCGTGGCGCCGCGGTCGTGCTGGCCGACATCGAGAAGGGAGTTGCCGAGAAGGCGGCAGCGAGCCTGCGCGCCGACGGTGGTGATGTCCGCGCCGCATACTGCGATGTCACCGACTACGGGTCGGTCGAGGCCACATTCGCCGAGGCCGCTGAGCGGCTCGGTGGGATCAACGTGCTGTGTGCCAACGCCGGCGTCGGCAGCCTAGGAAGCATCGACGAGCTCACAGTGTCGGAGTTCTCCTGGATCATGCAGGTGAACCTGTTCGGGGTGTTCCACGCAATCCGCGCCGCGGTTCCCCATCTCAAATTGCGGGTGAGCACGGGGCAACGAGCACATGTGCTCGTCACCGGCTCGGAGAACTCCCTCGGACTGCCCCAGAACGTTCCTGCGGCGACCGCTTACCAGACGTCCAAGACCGCTTTGCTTGGCCTGACCGACTGTGTGCGGCGCGACCTCGCGCCCGCCAGCATCGGGGTCACGCTGTTGTGCCCGAGCCACGTGGCCACCGAAGTCTGGAACGCGCGACGCAACCGGCCTGACGATTTCGGCGGCCCCGAGCAGGGTGATCCAGCCGTGCGCGAGGAGATGCACCGCATTGGCCAGGATCCCGATGAGGTCGCCGCGCTGGCGCTCGACGGGGTGGACGCGAACGCAGCGATCGTGGCGACCCGATCGGTCAGCAACGCCTGCGCTGAGGTGCGCGCGCGCCAGGTCCGCGACGCGTTCGATCGGCTGGCCGCATTGCAGCAAGAGCCGGCAGAACAGTAACCGTGAAAAATAGTATTTCGACTAGTTTGCTGAAGGCGGGCATCGTCTGGATAAATGGCGCTGGAAATCATTTCACAGGATGGCTATTCGGCGGATTCAAGCCGTCCGGAAATGGTCGCCAACGTCGGCGTCCTTTGCCTCAACTCGATTCGGGCACAGCCGACTCAACATAGAAAGAAGGTAGCGCGATGACCGTCCATCACAATGTCCAGCTACTGCGCAATTTCTTCGTAGCCAACGGACGAGGGGATAAGGAGGCCCTAGCCGAATATTTCACTACCGATGCGCGCTGGTGGGCACCGGTCTCGGCAGAGCAGCGTGGTTTAGTTAGACGCCCCCTCGAGGGACGCGCGGAGGTGCTCGAGTTGCTTACGACGTTTGTGACGCGCCTCTACGGACCGGAACGCACCTGGACCATTCAGCACGTCACCGCCGACACCGAGACCGGTGCCGCGCACGTCGAGCTGGTCACGACTCTGGCAGGCAGCGGCCAGCCTTACCGCAACACCTACGCCTTCTTCTACCGGTTCGTGAACGGTCAAATCGCCAGCGTGTGGGAGTTTACCGACACCGACTACGCGTACGGCCAATTCGAGGAAGCCATGGTTGGCCAGACGTCGGCTGACCACTAGTTCAAAGGGGACGTTCAGATGACTGATTCACAGCAGCGATCGACCGAGGACCGTCTCGACGAGATCGAGAGCAGGTTCGCCATCGCCGATCTGATGGCCCGCTACAGCGAGGGCTCCGACACGCCGGATCTCGAGATTTTCATGAGCGTCTGGCATGACGATGCCGAGTTTCTCCCGCCGGATGGCCAGCAATACCGTGGGAGCGCGGCGATCCGCGCTTCGCGGGATCCGGTTGGACGGATCTGGAAGCAGAGTAACCACTCGCCGGCGAACCACACCGTCCGCTTCGAGTCGAAGGACCGTGCCGTCGGCCGGGCCTATGTATCCGTCGTGTGTGAAGACTGGGACGGCCGGGTGAGCTTCGCCGGTGGGACTTACCACGACGTGTACGAGCGTCGCGAGGGTGAGTGGAAGTTTGCGCGCCGCGTGATCGACACCCGATACCTCACCAAGCCGACCGACATTCGACTGCAGTAGTCCGCCAGCGATACGGGAGCGACCAGATCCCGGCCGAGGAGACCAGCGCTCAAATCCTGCCCGCTTGACCGCCGTGATGGGTGTTCCGGACCGTACTGGATCCCCGCCGGATGAGAGGCCCACCCGATGAGTAAACGCATCGATGTCCACACCCACGCGCTCTCCGATGCCGTGGTCGGTGCACTGCTGGAACGAGGCTTCAAGCTGACCGGTGGTTACCAGATTCCGGTGCGTTGGTCGCCGGACGCGGCACTTACGTATATGGATCGGCACGAGATCACCGCGCAGGTGGTGTCGATGCCGATGACGTTCGCGGGGTCTGACGATGATCCGGGGTACGGGACGCGGATGTGCCGGATGATAAACGACGGCAATGCCGAGCTGATAGCGAAGTATCCCGGACGGTTCGGGGCCTTCGCCAGCTTGCCGGCCGACGGGCCGGAGGAGGCTTTGGCCGAAATTGCCTACGCGCTGGACGAGTTGGGTCTTGATGGTGTGTTGCTGACGTCGAACGTGGCCGGCCGCTATTTCGGGGATCCGTTTCTCGAGCCGGTGCTCGCGGAGCTGGAGCGTCGGCGGGTGCCGGTGTTCGTGCACCCAGTGGACTCGCCGTGTGTCGAGGTGCTGGGGTTCGGTCGTCCGTCCTCGATCGTGGAGTTCCTGTTCGACACCGCCCGTAACATCACCAACGGTCTCTACACCGGGCTGTTCCAACGGCATCCGAACCTGCGACTGATCTTGGCCCACTGCGGTGGTGCCCTGCCCACGTTGGCGTGGCGGGTCGGGGAGCACACCACGATGGGCCGCGGGCCACAGGACGCCGATATCGACCCGACCCATGTCGCCACCGTGTTACGCGGCCTGTACTACGAGACCGCGCTGGCCGGCAGCCGCAACTCGCTGCTACCCACGTTGGAGGTCACCACCGCCGATCACATCTTGTTCGGCACCGACTGGCCCGCGGCGCCGGAAGCTACCGTCATCCACAACATCGCCAATCTCACCAGTTTCGATGGGTTCACTCCCGAACAACTACGCGCCGTCGAGCGCGGCAACGCGCTAAAGCTGTTCCCACGCTTGGGATAATCGCCGGCGAGTGCGCGGACGACGTTATCGGACGACCGCGAAGAACACCTGATTCAGTGCACCTTCTGCGATTCGTGGCGGCTGTCACAAGACTGGCTACACTCCTGACGTGGCCGAGTTTGCGGAGCTGTCGGCCCTTCAACTCGAAACGGGCAGTTGTGATTTCGCGATCACAGCGCGCGTCGTTGCATGAGGAGGTCCTCGGCCTTCCGAAGTCTGAAAGTCGCGACGCCTTCGGAAACCGAAGGCCGTGACAGATGAAGTACCCCAGCATCTCGTTCCCGGCCACGATCGTCCACGAGCGCGCGATCAATCCCTCAGTGATCGCGCGTCGGCCTTTGGGGGGCGCCATCCGCCTCGGCGTTGGACAGCTCGCACGTATCCCGGGTCAACGCCGTGATCGGTTCACCCGATCTCAGCCACGCAACGATTTGCCACCGGATCGTCGTGGGATGTCCCTCTGCAGATCACACAGCGGGTGCAGAGGTTCACTATCAGCCGTTCAGCAGCGCGCCGCTAGCGTAAATGGACTTGTACTCCAGAAAGGTGTTCAGACCTTCCGGGCCGAGCTCGCGGCCAAGCCCGCTGTCCTTCATTCCGCCAAACGGAGCGCCGAGATCCATGGTGTAGTAATTGATTCCGATGGAGCCGGTGCGGATACGGCGGGCGATGTCGATGCCCCTGGACTCATCGGTCGTCCACACCGAGCCGCTGAGGCCGTAATCGCTGTCGTTGGCGATGTGAACGGCGTCGTCGTCGTCGTCAAACGGGATGACTGCCATCACCGGACCGAAGACCTCTTCCCTGGCGAGCCGGTCGCTGTTCTTGACATCGGCGAACACTGTCGGCTGCACGAACCAGCCGCGATCGAGCCCTTCGGGACGGCCACCGCCACACACCAGGCGGGCGTCACTCTTCCGTGCGATGTCGATGTAGCCGAGCACCTTGTCCTGTTGACGTTCACTAGCCATCGGACCGATCGTCACAGACGGATCGAGCGGGTCGCCCACCGTCTGATCGGCGCACCAGCCGGCCAGTGCACTGACGACCTCGTCATACCGGGACCGCGGTGCGAGAATCCGCGACTGCACGGTGCACGTCTGGGCATTGTTCATGAAGCAGGCCGCCCCGACACCGCCGAGAAAGGTGTCGATGTCGAAGTCGTCGAGTAGGATCGCCGCCGACTTACCGCCCAGCTCGAGGGTCATCCGGCGGATCAGCCGACCGCACTCGGCACCGATAACCCGGCCGCTGGCCGTCGACCCAGTGAACGCGATCTTGTCCACCCCGGGATGCGAAACCAGTGCCGCCCCCGCATCGCGGTCGGCGAGCACGATGTTGAGCACGCCCGGCGGCAGCCCGGCCTCCTTGGCGGCTTCGCCGATGACATAGGAGTCCAGCGCAGTCTCGGGGGAGGGCTTGAGCACCACGGTGCAACCAGCGGCCAATGCGGGCGCGATGTTGAGCAACGCGAGCGCCTGCGGGTAGTTCCACGGTGTGATCAGGCCCACCACGCCGACCGGTTCGCGCCGGACGATGGTCGAACCCATGGGGCTCGGCCGGACCTCCTCGAAGTCCGTCGAGGTTGCCATGTCGGCATACATCCGCAGCAGGCCGGCAGGGGCATCGACGTTGAAGGCGTTCGACAAGCCGATCGGCATGCCGTTCTCCCGGCTCACCAAGGTGCTCGTGAAGCTTCCGCGCGCGACAAGGGCATCGGCGAATCGATGCATGACCGCAGCGCGGTCGGCCGGCGTCGTCCGGCCCCACGGACCGTGGTCCAACGCTTCCCGCGCGGCGCGCACCGCGCCGTCGATGTCGTCGGCCGAGCCAAGGGCGGCGGTGCCGAGCAGCTCGCCGGTCGCCGCCTCTAACGCGCGGTGGGTTTCCGCGCCTTTCGGCGCAACCCATTCGTTGTTGACGAAGAAGTGCAGCCGGTCCAGGTCGGTTGCCTGGTCAACGATGGCGTTCATAGCGTTCCTTGTCGTGGCAGAGGGATTGGTGTCGAGAATAATCGGGGCCCCGGGTTGCGTTGACAGCGTTCCGGGCTTGACTCAGTATTCCATGGAAGCGTACTTTGATGGAAGCGCCAATTGTGATGGAAGTAACAACGTTGTCGAGCGCTGCAGCCTTGGGGTTCGTGGTGGCGTCGATGGAAGGACGTGTCTGGCTGTGCTTTCCGAGGACGAGAATCGGATTCTGACGCAGGTGGGTCGAGAGACTCCGATGGGCCGCATGATGCGGCGATTCTGGCTGCCGATTTGCACGACGGCGCAGGTCGGGGAACCCGATGGGCGCCCGCTGCGTACCTCGTTGCTCGGTGAGGGCTTGGTGGTGTTCCGCGACACCGCGGGCCGGGTTGGGGTTTTCGACGAGCACTGCATGCATCGCGGTGTGTCGCTGGCCTTGGGCCGCAACGAGCATGGTGGCCTGCGCTGTCTTTATCACGGCTGGAAGTTCGCGGTCGACGGGTCAGTCCTTGAG
>NZ_DATMLH010000055.1:0-2683 GCF_035570115.1 Mycobacterium sp. | reverse complement strand
GGGCCGCTGAGCTTCAATGGCGGCACGCTGGCGACGACGGCGAGCTTCACCTCGGGGCGGGCGACGACCCTCAACAGCGGCGGCGGCACGTTTGATGTCGCGCCGAGCACCACGCTGACGATGAACGGTGCGATCGACGGGACCGGCGCGCTGGGTAAGAGCAATGCTGGCACGCTGGTACTGGACGCGGACAACACCTATACGGGCGGCACGACGATCAGCGCCGGCACCCTGCAGCTCGGCACTGGCGGCACCACGGGTAGCATCCTCGGCGATGTCGCCGACAGCGGCACCCTGGCCTTCGACCGCAGCGATACGGTGAGTTTTGCCGGGGTGATCTCGGGCAGCGGCAACCTGGCGCAGATTGGCCCCGGCACCACCACGCTAACAGGCGCCAACAGCTATAGCGGAGCGACGAATGTCGACGCGGGCAGTTTGCAAGCAGGCGCGTCGAACACGTTCAGCCCGAATTCGGCAGTGACCGTCGCGGGCGGCGGAACGCTCGATCTCAACGGCTTCGGTCAGACCGTATCCGGCGTCACCAATGCCGGCTTGGTGAGCCTGGGTACGGACACGGCGCCAGGCACGGTCTTGACGACGACTAGCTACACGGGAGCTGGCGGCACGATCGCGATGAATACCTTTTTGGGGGGCGACGATTCGCCATCGGACAAGCTTGTCGTCAACGGCGGCAGCGCGACCGGCAATTCGTTGTTGCGCATCACCAATGCGGGCGGCCCCGGCGCCGAGACAGTGGCGAATGGCATTGCGGTGGTGCAGGCGATCAACGGCGGCACGACGGCGCCCGGCGCCTTCCAGCTTGCCACCGCCACCGATGTTGAGGTCGGAGATTTCGACTACCGGTTGTTCCACGGTGGCGTTGACGGCAGCAACCCCGGCGATTGGTTTCTACGCTCGGACTTCGTCGTGCCCCCCACTCCGACCCCGACGCCGCCCACGCCGACCCCGACACCGCCGGCAAACCCATTTCCACCGCAACCGCCGCCGAACCCGCTGCCACCCGGGGTCTACCCGATTATCGGGCCGCGGCTGTCGGCCTACGGCGTGGTGCAGCCGATCGCCCGGGAATTGGGTCTGACCGAGCTCGGCACCCTGCACCAGCGCATCGGCGACACCCTGACCACGGCCTATCCTGAAGGCGAGGGTTGGGCGCTCTCCGCCTGGGGCCGCTTCTTCGGCGAGACCATCGATAATCGCTATCAGGCCTTTGCCGATCCGCGTGCCAGCGGTCATCAGGTCGGTTTCCAGACCGGGCTCGATCTGTGGCGCGGCAGCCTGATCCCCGGCCATCGCGATGTCGCCGGGGTGTACTTCGCCTACGGTAACAGCAATGTGGACGTGACCGGCCTTGTCACCAACCCGGCGGCGACGGCCTATGTCCTGCAGCATACCGGCACGCTCAGTCTCAATTCCTATTCCGGCGGTGGCTACTGGACGCATTACGGCCCCGGCGGGTGGTATTTCGACGCCGTGCTGCAAGGCACGGGTTATGGCGGCAACGCGATGGCGCAATCCGCCAATCTCCCGGTGACGACTAAGCTGGCGACGGGCGGCTCCGGCTTCCTCGCCTCACTGGAAGGCGGCTATCCCGTCCCGCTGCAGTTCGGCACGAATTTCATTCTCGAGCCGCAGGCGCAGATCGTGTGGCAGCATGTCAGCTTTGATCCGGCCAATGACGGAATAGGCACGGTTGCGCTGGGCTCGACCTCGGGCACGACGGAGCGGTTCGGCGCCCGCGCCCAGTGGACCATCCTCGGCGGCAACGGGGCGGTGTGGCAACCCTATGCGCGCGCCAATCTCTGGCACGGCGGGGGCGCAAACGCGGCGACGAGCTTTGCCCCATCTGCCATCGCCGTGCCGCTGGTCGAACAAGCGACGTGGCTCGAATTTGCCGGTGGCGTCGCCTACAAGCTCAACCCACGTCTCAGCTTCTATGCCCAGGCCGGCTATCAGTTCGCGGTCGCTCCAGACAACGTCAGCCGTGACGGCTTCTCGGGCGATCTCGGGCTTCGCATCACCTGGTGATGCTCTCCAGAGGGCAGCGTCGGCTTGCAGCAGTCATCAAATCTTGCATGCTTAACGCGCAGCGGATAATAGCGCTGACCCCTGTCTGGCCTCCGTGCGCACAGCGCCCTGCGCGATAGTCGTTGCCAGCCTCTGGCTGATGAAACGAGAACGGAAGCTTGCCATTGGTCGATTCTCGCGGTTCGATGGCAATCCCGCGAACGGCCGGTTTCGGCGTGCGCCGTGACAAGGCGGCGCTTTGCAGTGGGTGCGAGGCCCACCCGGCGGTTCGCTCCAGCCGGAAGCAGTCGGAGCAGTCATGGAGGTAACGAAATGGCTGAAGCCTTCGATTAGCGGTCACGATTTGGTGACCGCGCGAGTGTGCAGGCCGCAACGCGGCCAGAGGTAACGAAACGCTTCTCTGATACGCATAAGCGGACAAAGGTGGAACGCCGCCCGGACGACGGTGATCAACCCCGAGCTTTTTAGCCATTGCCGCCCCGTGGTCGCGGCGGCGGGGGGTGACGGCAAACATCTGATTCCCGACAGGCGGCGGATGAGCGGGTTTGGCGTCAATCAGAGCGCCAAAAGCTGCACGACAAACTATGTCGGAATGGGATAATGTACGGAAACCGCTCTACCGGGGATTTCCGTACAT
>NZ_DATMLH010000054.1:0-48322 GCF_035570115.1 Mycobacterium sp. | reverse complement strand
CTGGGGCCCTGCGATGGCGACCCGCTGCGCCCGGCTGCGCCGCGCTTGCGATCGGCTGGGGCCCTGCGATGGCGACCCGCTGCGCCCGGCTGCGCCGCGCTTGCGATCGCCATGGGACCATTTGCGGTGTGGCGGCGTCAGGTTCCGGGTCATCCCAGCGGCCCCCGAACGAGGCGCTGGCGTGGCCGCAGATCCTCACGACATTGACCGCGGGGCAGAACTTGCCCCGCGGACAGGCCGGGTGGGCCATGGAGCAGATCATGACCGGATCAGCGACGTCGGCACAGATCGCCGCTTTCGCCGTAGCGCTGAAGATGAAGGTCCCGACGGCCGCGGAGGTCACCGAGCTGGCCGACGTGATGCTGCAGCACGCCCGCCGGCTGCCCACCGAGCGGATCGGAACCGACACCGTCGATGTGGTGGGCACCGGTGGTGACGGCGTCAACACCGTCAACCTGTCCACCATGGCGGCGATCGTGGTGGCGGCGGCCGGCGTGCCGGTGGTCAAGCACGGCAACCGGGCAGCGTCCTCGCTGGCCGGCGGCGCCGACACCCTGGAGGCGCTGGGGGTTCGCATCGATCTGGGTCCCGACGACGTCGCACGCAGCGTCGCCGAAGTCGGAATCGGCTTCTGCTTCGCGCCGCAGTTTCATCCCTCGTACCGGCACGCGTCGGTGGCCCGTCGTGAACTCGGTGTGCCGACGGTCTTCAATCTTCTTGGGCCACTGACCAATCCGGGACGACCACGAGCCGGACTGATCGGCTGTGCGTTCGCCGACCTGGCCGAAGTGATGGCGGGCGTTTTCGCCGCACGCCGGTCCAGTGTTCTGGTGGTGCACGGTGACGACGGCCTCGACGAGCTGACCACCACCACGACGAGCACGATCTGGCGTGTACAGGCCGGCACGGTGGACAAGCTGATATTCGATCCCGCCGGGTTCGGGTTCGCCCGCGCCGAGCTCGACGAGTTGAAGGGCGGCGATGCGACGGCCAACGCGGCGGCGGCACGCTCGGTGCTGGCCGGCGCCAAGGGCCCGGTGCGCGACGCCGTCGTGCTCAACGCCGCGGGCGCGATCGTGGCCCACACTGGGCTATCCAGCCGCGCCGAGTGGCTGCCGGCGTGGGAAGACGGGCTGCGCCGCGCCGCCGACACGATCGACAGCGGAGCGGCCGAACAGCTGCTCGCGCGGTGGGTCCGGTTCGGTGAGCAGCTCTGAGTCCCGGCTCGTTACGGCTTGTTCGGCGGCCACCCGCGCCGAGCGGGCCGATGCGGCCCATCCCGCCCACGGGCCGGCGGATCCCAACGGCGAACACCAGCCGGCAGCTTCGTCGCCGCCGGTGGCCCGCACGATGCGCACCCCCGGTGCGGCCAGCCAGCGCACGATCAGGGCCGTCTCCTCCACCAGCGCCCCGCCCAGCGGGGCGGGCTGCTGCAGGACCACCTGCGCGCCCGCCCGGATGGCGTCGACGACGGGCATCGGCGGCACGCCTCGACGGGCGGTGCCTGCCGCGGCGAGCTGGCCGTAGCGGATGACGGCCAGCTGCCAGCCCCCGTCGCCGTCGGGGGCGGCGGCCACCAGCTCCGGCAGCGTCGCCAGCGCACGCAGGCGCTGGCCACGCCAGAGCACCTCCACCGCGGTCACAGTGTGGTCGCGCAGCCGGGCGGCGCTCTCGTAGCGCTGACGAGCGGCCAGGTCGGCGATCTGCTGAACGGCCGCGGCCACCGCGGTGTTGTCCACGCCGTCGATCAATGCCGCGGCGCGACCGGCCGCCGCGGCGTATTGGCCGGCGGTCACATCACGAGCAGCGGGGCACGGCGAAACCTCATGTTGCGGGCAGGCCGGTCCGTGCAGCGCCCTATGGGCCAGCCGCTTGGTACAAGTGCGCACCCCGGTGAACCGCGCCAGTAGCGCGGCGGTGTCGGCGGCGTCGGCTCGGGAGCGAAACGGGCCGACGGCACGATCGTGACGCGGCGTTCGCACCGCCGAAAACCTGGGGAAGGCCTCGTTGCTCAGCACTATCCACCACCATCGCTGCGGGAATCTCGACCGGCGGTTGTAGGGCGGGGCATGCGCGCTCAGCATCCGCAGTTCGCGAACACCGGCTTCCAACGCGTGCGCGCACTCGACGTGCTCGACGGTGCCTGCCAGCGCGACCATCTCTTTGATCCGGCCGCGCTGATCTGAGCCGTTGAAGTACTGACTTACCCTGCGCCGCAGGTCAATTGCAGTGCCGACATAGAGCACCTCGCCCGTCGGCCCACGGAACAGATAAACCCCCGGCTGGTGCGGCAACCCCTCGGCCAGCACCCGCTTGCGCCGTTGTGCCGGCGTCACGTCGGGCAGATACGAGCGCAGGTCGGCGTATGTGTGCACACCTTGATTGCCGACCCGCTCGATGAGCGCGTGCAATACGTCGACGGTGGCCCGCGCGTCGTCCAGTGCCCGGTGGGTGGGCTCGCTGGCGACCGCGAACAGCCGCGCCAGCGCTGCCAGCCGCACGCTGGGAGCTTCCTCGCGGCTGAGCACCCTGCGGGCCAGCGCAACGGTGCACAGCACTTGCGGCCGCCGCCAGCCGATGCCGCACCGATCGGAGGCGGCCCGCAAAAACCCGACGTCGAACCTGGCGTTATGGGCCACCAGGACCGCACCGCGGGCGAACTCGAAAAACATCGGCAACACCGCGCCGATGGTCGGTGCATCGCACACCATCGCCGTGGTGATGCCGGTCAGCTGCACGATCTGCGGCGGGATGCTGCGCTGCGGGTCGATGAGGGTGGCGAACTCGCCCAGGACCATACCGCCGCGCACCTTGACCGCCCCGATTTCGGTGATGGCGTCGGCGGCTGTTCCGGCACGGGCAGTCACACGCCCACCAGTGGTCTCCAGGTCCACGACGACGAATGTCGTTTCGCGCAGCGATATTTCGGCAGCCTCGTCGAGGTCGGGGAGGCTCAGCTGCTCGCCGGCGGGCGTGCCCATGGCCGAGACGTTAGGCAGTCGCACCGACATCGCTCGGATTGAGCGCGGCGCGTCGCGCCAGAGGACGGTGCGGGCTGGGCCAGCGAGATGTGTCGGTGCCGACGGTTAGCGTGACGGCAAGGCCACCGAGAAGACCGAGAGGACCAGCGAGATGGCGCACATCAGGAAGCCTGATCCGGCGGCGGCAGTCCCGCCGGATGCAGGAGAACCAGTGGTAATCGACTGTGACGACTGCGCGGTGCGTGGTCCCGGATGCCATGACTGCGTGGTCAGTGTGATACTCGGGGTACCGGAAACTTTGCTGGAGGATGAGCGCGCCGCGTTGGAGGTGCTTGCCGATGCGGGATTGGCTCCGCGACTGCGGCTAGTTCCGATCCACCGACAGCGACCCGGAGTAGCCTAACGGCGTTACGTTGAAATCTGGCTGTTTTCTTAATCATCCAGTGTTGGACAACGCCGTTGCCGTTTCGTAACCTATCTGAGATCTAATGCAGACTCGGCTGTCTGGGCCGACGGGTTTAAGGATGCAAAGTCTTGGGGTTGGGGTACAACTGTGGCGGCGTGCGTTTGCGCGCCGTCGCGAGGCTTGCTAGCGGAGCGCTAGTCGGGTTCGTTGCCCTCTCCGGAGTTGCCGCCAGCAATGTGCTGGCCGACCCAGCCAATGACGCGATGGCAAAGCTCAGCGAGCTGTCACGGCAGGCCGAGCAGACCACCGAGGCGATGCACAGCGCCCAGCTTGACCTCAATAACAAGCTGGCCTCGCAGCGGGCCGCCGACAAGAAGCACACCGATGACTCGGCCGCTGCCGACGCTGCGAAGTCACGACTGGCAACGTTTCAGGCCGGTGTCGACAAGTTTGCGGCAGCGATGTATATGGGTGGCCGCACCGACAGTATGAACGCCATCCTCAGTGCCGAATCACCCCAGCAACTGATCGGCAAGTTGGCCGTGCAGCGGGTGATGTCCACCGCCATGCTCGCGCAAATGGCCAACTACCGCGCCACCCGCGAGCAGGCCGCGCAAGCCGAAAAGGCATCCGCGAAATCGGCCACCGACGCCAAGACTGCGGCAGAGCAGGCCGCTGCGGTGCGCGCCAGCCTGCAGTCCAAGCAGAGCCAGCTGCAGCTGCAGATCGGCATCGTCAAGTCCCAGTACCTCGCGTTGAACCCGAACCAGCGCACCGAGCTGGCCGCGCCCGGGCCGGTCCCGCCGCCCGCCGCCATGGCCGCCGCCGCGCCCGCTCCGGCCGCGTTGCCGCCGGGCGACGGACAGCCGGGTGGTGGTTCTGGGTTCGGCGCCGCACCCGGCAACGGTCAGGGCGCTATCGCTGTTCAGGCCGCGTTGACCCAGGTCGGCGCGCCCTACTCCTGGGGTGGCGCCGCGCCCGGCGGATTCGACTGCTCCGGCTTGGTGATGTGGGCATTCCAGCAGGCCGGCATCGCGCTGCCGCACTCCAGCCAGGCGCTGGCCCACGGCGGCCAACCGGTCTCGCTGTCGGATCTGCAGCCCGGTGACGTGCTGACCTTCTATTCCGACGCATCCCACGCCGGCCTCTACATCGGTGACGGCCTCATGGTCCATTCGTCCACCTACGGCGTGCCGGTGCGGGTGGTGCCGATGAATTCGTCCGGCCCGATCTACGACGCCCGCCGCTACTGACCGCCGACGGTCTCACCGTCGCCGCTGGCTGCTGGCCTGCGTACTAGCCACCGAACTGGTCTTCGCGGCCGTCGCCGTGGTCCGTCCAGGACGGACGGACCCTGTGCGAGCTGACCACCCGGCCGCACCCGCGGCGGTCGTTACCACAGCTCCGCGGCTCGTCGAAGTCCGCGACCGCACTGTGCGGATGACCAATCTCGGCGGCCGGCAATCGGAGGTCATGCTGAACCGTGTTGCGGCGGACATCGGTCAGGCTGTCGACGCGGTGGAGGCATTCTGGGGGACCGACTGGCCGCGTGATATCGCCGTGGTGGCCACCGGCTCACAGCGGCAGTTCGAGACCGAGGCCGGCGGTGGGCCCGCGGCGCAGTGGGCCGATATCGCCGCGGTGGCCGTCGCCGACCGGGTGGATCCGGCCCGGCGAATCGCGATCGGCCAGCGGATCGTGTTCGCGCCCGGGGCGGTCGGCATGAGTGCATCGGCGTTACGAATCGTGTTGAGCCACGAGCTTTTTCACTATGCCGCGCGCGCCGACACGGCAGTGGATGCGCCCCGGTGGCTGACCGAAGGCGTGGCCGACTACGTCGCTCGGCCGGCCACGCCGCTGCCCGAGGTGACACCGCTGCCGACGGCGTTGCCGTCGGACGCCGACCTGGCCGCACCGGGGCTGCAGCGTTCGTTGGGCTACGACCGGGCATGGTGGTTCGCGCGTTTTGTCGCCGACACCCGCGGCACGGCGACGCTGCGGGCGTTTTACCGGGCCGCGTGTGGTGTCGGGCACGCCGACCTGCCCACCGCCGTGCATGACGTCCTGGGCTCCGACATGGCGGGCGTACTCGTCGACTGGCAGCAGTGGCTGACCCGTCAATCCAGTCGCTGACAGCTTCGGGCTAGCCTACGCAGGTGTCTCGGGTCCTGCTGGTAACCAACGACTTTCCACCTCGGCGCGGTGGCATCCAGTCCTATCTGGTCGAGCTGGTTAGTCGACTGGCCGGGGAGCACACCGTGACGGTGTATGCGCCGCAATGGAAGGGCGCCGACGCCTTTGATGCTCAGACCGCGGGCTATCGGGTGGTGCGCCACACCGGGACGTTGATGTTGCCCGTACCCACCGTCGACGTCCGGATGCGACGGCTGATCGCCGAGTACGGCATCGACACCGTCTGGTTCGGCGCGGCCGCGCCGTTGGGCCTGCTGGCGCAACGCGCCCGTCAAGCCGGCGCAACCCGGGTGCTGGCCAGTACCCACGGCCACGAGGTGGGTTGGTCGATGCTTCCGGTGGCACGGTCGGTGCTGCGTCGCGTCGGCGACGACAGCGACGTGGTCACCTTCGTCAGCCGCTATACCCGTGGGCGGTTCGCCTCGGCGTTCGGGCCGGAGGCCGCACTGGAGCACCTGCCGCCCGGGGTGGACATCGACCGGTTCCGTCCCGACCCGGCAAGCCGCGCCGAACTGCGGGCCCGCTACCGGCTGGGCCAGCGGCCCACGGTGCTGTGCCTGTCGCGGCTGGTGCCGCGCAAGGGGCAGGACATGTTGATTCGCGCGTTGCCGGAAATCCGGCGGCGCGTGGATGGGGCCGCGCTGGTCATCGCGGGCGGTGGCCCTTACCTAGACACGCTGCGCCAACTGGCCGAGCGGTTTCGCGTCAGCGAACACGTGACGTTCACCGGCGGGATCGCGGCCGCGGAGCTCCCCGCCTACCACGCGATGGCCGACGTGTTCGCGATGCCGTGTCGCACCCGCGGCGCCGGACTGGATGTCGAGGGACTGGGCATCGTATTTCTGGAAGCATCCGCGACCGGCGTGCCGGTGATCGCCGGATGCTCGGGCGGCGCTCCGGAAACTGTGCGGCACAACAAGACTGGGCTACTCGTCGACGGGCGTTCGGGCAGCCAGATCGTCGACGCCGTTACCGAGTTGCTCGCCGACCCCGATCGGGCCGCCGCTATGGGCGCCGCCGGGCGAGAATGGGCCATCGCGCAATGGCAATGGGACGCGTTGGCCGCGCGGCTATCGGAGTTGGTGCGCGGCTAGTCCTTCGCGTAGATCGCCTCGATGTCGTGAGCGAACTTCTCGGCCACTACCTTGCGCTTGACCTTCAGCGTGGGGGTGAGTTCCCCGGTGTCCTCGGTGAAGTCGACGGGCAGGATGCGGAATTTGCGGATCGACTCGGCGTGCGACACCGCCAGGTTGGCCTGCTTGACGGCCGCGTCCACCTCGGCAATCAGGTCGGGGTCGTTGACCAGATCGCCCACCGATGCTCCGGCGGGCTTGCTGTTGCGCTGCTTCCAGCCCTCGAACGCCTCGGGGTCGATGGTGATCAGCGCGCCAACGAACGGGCGGGCATCTCCGACGACCATCGCCTGGCTGATCAGCGGGTGCGCTCGCAGCTGGTCCTCCAATACGGCGGGGGCGACGTTTTTGCCGCCCGCGGTGACGATGATTTCCTTCTTGCGGCCGGTGATCGTCAGGAACCCGTCGCCGTCGACCGCGCCGAGGTCACCGGTCTTGAACCAACCGTCTTCCAGCGCTTCGTCGGTGGCCTGCTGGTTGTGCCAGTAGCCGTGGAACACCACGCCGCCGCGTACCAACAGCTCTCCGTCATCGGCGATGCGCATGCTGTTGCCCGGCAACAGCTTTCCGACGGTCCCGACTTTCAGGGCACCGACCTGGTTGACCGTGATCGCGGCGCTGGTCTCGGTCAGCCCGTAGCCCTCGTACACGGTGAGACCGACGCCGCGGTAGAAGTGGCCCAGCCGCGCGCCCAGCGGTGCGCCGCCCGAGACAGACGCGCGGCAGTCGCCACCCAGCGCGGTGCGCAGCTTGTGGTACACCAGCCGGTCGAAGAGCGCGTGCCTGGCCCGCAGCAGCGGACCGGGGCCGCCGTTGTCTTGCGCCTCGCTCCAGTCGACTGCGGTCTGCGCGGCAATCTCGAAGATGCGGGCCTTGCCGTCGTTGGCGGCATTTTGCGCGGCGGTGTTGTACACCTTCTCGAACACCCGCGGCACCGACACCACGACCGTCGGTTTGAACACCGCGAACATCGGCACCAGATTCTTGATGTCACTGCTAAACCCGACGACGACCTTGTTGTGGAAGGCACACAAGGTCAGTGCGCGGGCCAACACGTGTGCCAACGGCAGGAACACCAGCAGCCGCTCACCCTTGCGCAGCAGCGTCGGCAGAACCGCCTTGGCACCCCGGGTTTCGTAGACGAGGTTGGAATGGGTCAGCTGGCAGCCCTTGGGGCGCCCGGTGGTACCCGAGGTGTAGATCAGCGTCGCCGGATCTTCACTGCGCAACGCTTCGAGACGGGCGGTCAGCTCGGCTGGGTCGACCGAGGCGCCATCCTGGTCGAGTTGCTCGAGGGCTTTGCCGCCCGAACCGTCGATCTGCAGCACGCGCCGCAGCTCAGGCAAATCACCGGTGAGCGCGGTGACCATCGTTGCGTGGGCGTCCGTCTCGGCGAACGCGACCACCGCTGCCGAGTCGGTCAGTACCCAGCGCACTTGCTCGGCCGACGACGTCTCGTAGATCGGGACGGTGACCGCGCCTACCGACAGAATCGCCAGATCGAGGATCGCCCACTCGTAGCGGGTGGCGGAAAAGATAGCCACCCGGTCGCCGGCCTGCACCCCTAGTGCGATCAAACCCAATGCGGCCGAGCGGATTTGGGCGGCGGCGACCGCGCATGTAACGTCGGTCCAGACCCCGTCGACCAGGCGTTGAAAGATCACCGTGTCGGGTTCGTCGCGCTCGTGCTCGAACACTGCGGCGACGATGTTGTCGTGCTCGTCTACCGTGAACGGGGCGGGAGCATTGAATTCACGCACTCTTCTGACCTCGCTTGCGTTATTCCGCCGGGGGCTGGGCTGGATGCTGGATTTAGCCTAGTTCGGCCCGGTGAGGAGCCGGACCAGTGGGGCTGGTCGCGATCAGCAGGACGATCGAGACTGGTGTATGCGGCCACGGCTGCTGTATGTGAAGCTAGGGGCCGTGCACAGCGTTCAAATTGCCGACGAGACGTTCGTCGCCGCCGACCCTGTACGCGTCGGTGCTGCCATCGGCGATCCGGCCAGCTGGCGACGGTGGTGGCCAGACCTGCGGCTGCGAGTTATCGAAGACCGCGCCGACAAAGGAGTCCGCTGGGCGGTTACCGGTCCGCTCACCGGAACGATGGAAATCTGGCTGGAACCGTCGTTGGATGGCGTGCTGCTGCACTACTTTCTGCATGCTGAGCCGTCCGGGGTCGCGGCATGGCAATTGGCCAGGATGAACTTGCGGAGACTGACCCACCGGCGCCGGGTCGCGGGTAAGAAAATGGCCTTCGAGGTGAAGGCGGCGCTTGAACGGTCCCGACCGGTTGGCGTTTCTCCGGTGCTTGACCAGGTCTGAACTCAACCGGGGAGTACCGTTTCTGCCGTGGGCTGGCGGTACAGCCCACAGGGTGCAGGCGTGCCCCGTAAGCGGGCTCCAACCCAATGGCGGCAAAGGCACTACCGGCGTACGGGGGAGAAGGAAGCGACCAGGTGGCGGAGAAGACGGCGCAGACGATCTACATCGACGCGGACCCCAGCACGGTCATGGACGTGATCGCTGACATCGGCTCGTATCCCGACTGGGTGTCGGAATACAAGGAGGCCGAAGTCCTCGAGGCCGACCCCCAGGGCAATCCGAAGGTGGCACGGCTGGTGCTGGACACCAGCGTCCTCAAAGACACACTGGTGCTGTCCTACGAGTGGCCGAAAGATCGCGGCTCGGTGCGCTGGTCGCTGGTTTCCAGCTCGCTGCTGCGGTCCCTCGACGGTGTATATCGTTTGGCGTCCAAGGGCTCTGGCACTGACGTTACCTATGAGCTCACGGTCGACATCGCTATTCCGATGATCGGTTTGCTCAAGCGCAAGGCCGAGCGCAGGTTGATCGACTCCGCGTTGAAGGATCTGAAGAAACGAGTCGAGGCTGAGTGAGTCGGCAGCGCCCACTGTTGCCCGGATCAGTCTTTTCGTCGGCAAAGGTGGGGTAGGAAAGTCCACTTTGGCGGCCGCGACCGCCGTGCGTGACGCGCGCGCCGGTCAGCGGGTGTTGTTGGTATCTACCGACCAGGCGCACTCGCTGGGTGACGTGCTCGGTGTCGCGGTCACCCCGACCGGCCGACGCGATCCCGTGCGAGTCCTCGCAGACCTCGAAACGGGAGCGGCCGACGTCGGCGGCGGCTTCCTCGACGCGTTGGCGATGGACACCTTGGCGCTGCTCGAGGCTCGCTGGCGCACGGTGGTCGACACGTTGGGCCTGCGCTTTCCCGAATCGGAGCTGGACGAGGTTGCGCCCGAAGAACTTTCGGCGTTGCCTGGCGTTCAGGAAGTCCTCGGCCTGCATGAGGTCGGCGAGTTGGCTGCGGCCGAACTATGGGACCACATCGTGGTCGACTGTGCCTCCACCGCCGACGCAATGCGGATGCTGACCCTGCCGGCCACGTTCGCGCTGTACGTCGAGCGAGCCTGGCCGCGGCATCGCAGGCTTTCCACGGCAGCCGACGACGCCCGATCGACCGCGGTGGTGGAACTGCTGGAACGCATCAGCGCAAGCGTCGAAAAGCTCAGCGCGCTGCTGACCGACAGCACGCGCGTCGGTGCACATCTGGTACTCACTGCGGAACGGGTGGTGGCGGCCGAAGCCCTCCGGACGCTGGGCTCGTTGGCGTTGATGGGTCTGCGCGTGGAGGAATTAATCGTCAACCAGATTCTGGTGCAGGACGATTCCTACGAGTACCGCAATCTGCCCGCTCATCCGGCCTTCGACTGGTATTCCGAGCGAATCAGTGAGCAGCGAGCGGTGCTGGACGAACTGGACGCCGCCATCGGCGATGTAGCGCTGGTCCTTACCCCGCATCTGGCCGGTGAGCCGATCGGCCCCAAAGCGCTCGCCGAGCTGTTGGACAGTGCGCGCCGCCGCGACGGGTCGGCGCCGCCGGGGCCGTTGCGTCCCGTCGTGGACCTGGAGTCAGGATCCGGCCTGCAGTCGGTCTACCGATTGCGGCTAGAGTTGCCGCAAATCGATTCCGGCGCGCTTACCCTTGGCCGAGTCGGCGACGACCTGATCGTTGGCGCCGGCGGGATGCGACGCAGAGTTCGGTTGGCGTCCGTCCTGCGGCGATGCACGGTATTGGACGCGCATCTTCGCGGTAGCGAATTGACGGTGCGTTTTCGACCTGATCCGGAGGTGTGGCCGAAGTGAGTCGCGCCGACGACGAACAACAGCGCAGCGGCGGGGTGGGGGTACCACCCGCTTGCCGGGGAGAGTGGCGTAGATGAGTGGCGTCCACCCCGACATCGGTCCGGAGTTGCGCAAACTCGCCCAGAGCATTCTCGACGGGATCGACCCCGCGGTCCGCTTGGCGGTGTCGCGGGCGCTTGGCGACGGCGCCGGCACCGGCAAGTGCCAGCAGGTGTGGTGTCCGATCTGCGCGCTGGCCGCAGTCGTGACCGGGGAGGAACACCCGTTGCTGACGGTCATCGCCGAGCACAGCGTCGCGCTGCTGGCGGTGATCCGGGCCATCGTCGAGCAAGTCGACGGATCGACGCCGCCGCCCGACGGTCCGCCGAGCGGCGGTGCCGAGGTTGATGCGGCGGCCGATGCCGCTGCGACGAGTCGCTATCAGCCCATCACCGTCACCGTCGAGGAGTAGCCGCGGCGGCTCGGGTTAACGGCAGCCGGCTCACGGTCGAAGAGTAAGCAGGTCGCCCGCGCCGCTGTGGTCCCGTACACAGTGGATCGGTACGCTTGGCGCAGAACACCCATCGATGCGGGCAAATGGGAGGGTCCATGTGGTACTGGCTTCTTAAGTACTTCTTCATGGGCCCGCTGCTCGCGGTCCTCGGTCGTCCGAAAATCGAAGGACTGGAATACGTCCCACAGTCCGGCCCGGCGATCCTGGCCAGCAACCATCTGGCGGTCGCTGACAGTTTCTACCTGCCGCTGGTTGTGCGGCGCCGCATCACCTTTCTGGCGAAGTCCGAATATTTCACCGGCACCGGGCTGAAGGGTTGGTTCAACCGCTGGTTTTATAGCACCACCGGACAAGTGCCGATCGACCGCAGCGACGCCGATGCCGCGCAGGCCGCTTTGAATACGGCTGAGCGGTTGCTGAGCGAGGGCAAGCTGCTCGGCATGTATCCCGAGGGCACTCGCTCACCCGATGGCAGGTTGTACAAGGGCAAGACCGGATTGGCCCGTCTGGCACTGCAGACCGGGGTTCCGGTGATACCGGTGGCGATGATCGGCACCAACGTCGTCAATCCGCCCGGCAAAAAGATGTGGCGGTTCGGCCGGGTCAAGGTCCGGTTCGGCAAGCCGATGGACTTTTCCCGCTTCGACGGGCTGGCCGGCAACCGCTTTATCGAACGAGCCGTCATCGACGAGGTGATCTACGAGCTGATGGGGCTGTCGGGTCAGGAATACGTCGACATCTACGCCGCCACCCTCAAAGACGGCAACGGGTCCGGATCGTCGACGCAATCGCCGATGCGGATCCCTGAGACGGCGGCGGGCTAGCCGATCTCCGTCCCCTGGTCAGCCGACGGCTGACACCGGCTGAGGCGCGTTCGACGCCCGTGGTGCAGCGGCGGTAGTGGCGCCGCTGACAGCGACCGTGGCGCCGGCCGTGACGATGGCCGCCAGCGCCCACCACAAGTAGGAGACGCCGGCGAGTTGGCGCCACCACGCCGCGCCCAGCTCATGGTGCTTGGGCAGCAGGTCGATCGGTGTCCAGACCATCAGCGCGACTCCGGCCGCGCTGATCGCTGCCAGCGCCGCGTTCCGCTGCCGCCAGGCCAGCACCGCGGTCACCACCACCGTCGGCAGCATCCACACCCAGTGGTGCGACCAGGACACCGGCGAAACCACCAGCCCGAACAGCGCGATACAGATCACCGCGAGAGTCGGCTCGCCGGCGCGCAGCGCCCGCCGCGCCGCCCACACGGTCAGCGCCAGCACCAGCAGACACGCGGCCACCCACGGCAGGAACCGCGCATGGTCGCTGAGGCCCAGCCGCGCCAGCGCCCCAGCGACGTTCTGGTTGGTGTTCAAACTCGCCGCGCCGATCCGATCGGTGTTGTGGACCGTCTCGCTCCAGTACTGCCAGGAGTCCCGCCACGCCAGCGCAAACCCGGCCAGGGTTGCCACCAGGAAGGACGCTATCGAGGTCAACACGGCGCGTTTGTCGCGGTTTAGCAGGAAATACAGCAGGAACACCGCCGGAGTGAGTTTGAGCGCAATGCCCAACCCCAGCAGCAATCCACGTGGCCACGGGGTGCGGCGCGGCACGCAGTCGGCGATCGCCAGCGTCATCAGCACCACGTTGATCTGCCCGAACGCGAAATTCGATTTGATGGGCTCCAGCCAGATCGCTGCTGCGGCCACGATCAGCGCCGTCAACCACCACCGGCGCAGCCAAGCCGGGCCGGGCACCACCCGAGCGGTGCTCCACACGTCGAGTCGGGTCAGCACGATCATCGTGGAGACGATCAACAGCACCAAGGTGATCAGCGTGATCGTCACGCTCGCGGCCGGCATCCCCAACCAGGCGAACGGGCAAAACACGATGGCGGCGAGTGGGGGATAGGTGAACGGGAGGTTCAACCCGATCGGCGTGTGAAATTCCACACCGTCCGCATACAGCGGGCGGTTATCCAGCCAGGCTTGGCCGCCCATCCGGTAGACGTCGATGTCGATGCGGTATGGGGTGTGGCCGACGAGCCGCCACGCAGCGTAGCCCAATGCGACCAGGGCCAGCGGTTGGAGCAGCGCCCACCAGGCATTTCGCCAGATACCTCGCCGCGCGGCCGCTAGCCGCCCGCGCCAACTGCCCACGTCGGGCGACCGCGATCTACTCATGTCGGTGAACAGCCTATCGGTGCTGGCGCCTTAGCCGGTGTCGCGGAGGGCCGTCGGTGCGAAGTGGGCGTAGGTTTCTTAAGGTGCTCCGCTGGTTCGAAGACGACATTCTCGGCCGCGGTCGACTGCCGCTGGTGTGCTGTCTGGTCGCCTTCATCCTCACCTTTTTCGTGACACGCACCTTCGTGCGCTACATCCGCCGCCGCGCCGACCGTGGCGTGCCGCCAAAGTGGTGGGAGCCACGAAACATTCACATCGGGAAGATGCACATCCACCATGTGGTGGTCGGAGTTCTGCTGGTGATGATCTCCGGCGTGACGTTGGTGGCCTTGTCGGTCACCGGCAACGAACTCGAATACACCGCTAGCGCGATCGTCTTCGGCATCGGAGCCGCGTTGGTGCTCGACGAGTACGCGCTGATCCTGCATCTGTCCGACGTCTACTGGGAGGAAGACGGGCGGACTTCGGTCGACGCGGTCTTCGCTGCAGTGGCGGTGGGCGGACTGCTGGTCCTGGGCCTGCACCCGTTCTTGTTCTTCATCAGCCTGTGGCACGACACCACCCACTCGGTGCCGCTGCGCGCCGGTGTGATCTTCGCGATGGCGCTGACGTTGCCACTGGCGGTGCTGGTCGTGCTCAAGGGCAAGGTGTGGACCGGGCTGATCGGCATGTTCTTCGTCCCGCTGCTGTTCATCGGGGCGATCCGGCTGTCGCGCCCGCAAGCCCCGTGGGCCCGCTGGCTTTACATGAGTCGGCTGGACAAGATGGCGCGTGCGCTGCAGCGGGAACGAACCCTGCGCCGCCCCGTCGTGCGGGCCAAGCTGTGGGTGCAGTACACGATCGCCGGCACGCCGCGCCGGCCCGACCATCGCATGGTCGACGCGCTATTGGATCGCGAGGTCCACCCGGCGCCGCCGCCGCCGATACCACCGCGGCACCCCCTCGCCAGCGGTGCAGGCATCAGGTGACCGGCGGACTACGCTAAATTTCGGCCGTGCGGTACTTCTACGACACGGAATTCATCGATGACGGCCGCACCATCGAGCTGATCTCGATCGGGGTGGCCGCCGAGGACGGCCGCGAATACTACGCAGTCTCGACCGAATTCGATCCCGAGCGGGCCGGAAGCTGGGTGCGCACCCACGTGCTGCCGAAGCTACCGCCACCGGCGTCGCCGCTATGGCGCCCACGCGCCAGGATCCGCGCGGACCTGGAAACGTTCTTCGACATCGACGGCGCCGAGCCGATCGAGCTGTGGGCCTGGGTCGGCGCCTATGACCATGTCGTGCTCTGTCAGTTGTGGGGCCCGATGACCCATCTGCCGCCGGCGATGCCGCGCTTCACCCGGGAGCTGCGCCAGCTTTGGGAGGATCGCGGGCGTCCGCGGCTGCCGCGCCGGCCGCCGGATGTGCACGACGCGTTGGTCGACGCTCGAGACCAGCTGCGGCGATACCGGTTGATCGCCGCCGCCGACGGTCACCACGGCTAGCCCGGCCTGTTCGCGTTCGCGCTGATTTCGGCCCGATTAGCCGGCTGCGGAGCCCAGCTACCATGGACGGGTGAACTGGACCGTTGATGTACCGATCGAGCAGCTGCCGGCGCTGCCTCCGCTGCCGGCGGATCTGCGGGCCCGGCTGGACGCCGCGCTGGCAAGGCCCGCCGCACAGCAGCCAAGTTGGACGCCCGAGCAGGTCGAGCCGATGCGAACGGTGCTGGAGAGTGTGCCACCGGTGACGGTGCCGTCAGAGATCGTGCGGCTACAGGAGATGCTGGCCCAGGTTGCCCGGGGTGAGGCGTTCCTGCTGCAGGGCGGCGACTGCGCGGAGACGTTCGTCGACAACACCGAACCGCACATCAGGGGGAACATCCGCACCTTGCTGCAGATGGCGGTGGTGTTGACCTATGGCGCCAGCGTGCCGGTGGTCAAGTTGGCGCGCATCGCCGGCCAATACGCCAAGCCTCGGTCGGCTGAACTCGACGCGCTGGGGCTGCGCTCCTACCGCGGCGACATGGTCAACGGATTCGCCCCGGACGCCGCGGCGCGTGAGCACGACCCGTCGCGGCTGGTGCGGGCCTACGCCAACGCCGGTGCGGCGATGAACCTGGTGCGCGCCCTGACATCGTCGGGGCTGGCGTCGCTGCACCTGGTGCACGACTGGAACCGGGAATTCGTCCGGACCTCGCCGGCCGGTGCGCGTTACGAGGCGCTGGCCTCCGAGATCGACCGCGGCCTGAAGTTCATGAGCGCCTGCGGGGTGGCCGACCGTAATCTGCAGACCGCCGAAATCTACGCCAGCCATGAAGCTTTGGTGCTCGACTACGAGCGTGCCATGCTGCGGCTGTCGCACGAGCAGGACGGCCAGCCGCAACTGTATGACCTGTCGGCGCACTACCTCTGGATCGGCGATCGGACCCGGCAGCTCGACGGCGCGCATATCGCATTGGCTGAGGTGATCGCGAACCCGATTGGCGTCAAGATCGGTCCGACGACGACACCCGATCAAGCTGTGGAATATGTGGAGCGCCTCGATCCGCACAACAAGCCGGGCCGAGTGACCTTGGTGAGCCGGCTGGGCAACAACAGGGTGCGTGACCTGTTGCCGCCGATCATCGAGAAGGTGCAGGCCACCGGTCATCGGGTGATATGGCAGTGCGATCCCATGCACGGCAACACCCACGAGTCGTCCACTGGTTACAAGACGAGGCATTTCGACCGGATCGTCGACGAGGTGCAGGGCTTCTTCGAGGTGCACCGGGCGCTGGGCACGTACCCCGGTGGCATCCACGTCGAGATCACCGGGGAGAACGTCACCGAGTGTCTTGGCGGTGCCCAGGACATTTCGGACACCGATCTGAGCGGCCGCTACGAAACGGCATGCGACCCGCGGCTGAACACCCAGCAGTCATTGGAGCTGGCGTTCCTGGTCGCCGAGATGTTGCGCGACTGAGTCGAATTCAGCACAAGACCGCTAGAGCAGCCCGCTCAAGTTACTGCCGACGGTCCATGCCGCCGCGGCCACCATCCCGGTGACCGATAACACGACCGCTACCCAGATCAACACCATGCGGCGGGCATGCTGGCGCGCGAGCGCGAACTCGACCATCGCGATTCCGGCGAATTGACCTGATATCTCCCGGTATTCGTCATCGTTCCGCGCGTCCGGTTCAGCGGGCCAGTCCTGAGGCCCTCGGGTCAGCTGACGGGTCGGGTTGTGCACCGGCGTCCGCCCGGGTGGATGCCGGTGCTGCTCTGTGGTCTGGTGTTGGTCGACCTGGCTGCGGTGCAGCGCGGCTGAGCGGTGTTGAGCGGAGTTGCGCGGCGCGGGGACCCGGAATTCCGGTAGCGCCAATTCGTCGACGATCGCCTCCAATTCGGCGCCCATGTCAAGCGCGTCAGCGTAGCGGTCGGCGGGATCGCGCGCCGTCGCGCGCCTGACCAGCCGGTCGAATTGTTCGGGAACACCGGAGATCACCGTGCCGGGGGCCGGCACATCGGTATCCAAACGTTGGTATGCGATCGACAACGCCGAGTCGCCGGAAAACGGCGTCTGCCCGGTCAGCAGCTCGTAGGCCACGATCCCCGCGGCATAGACATCGCTGCGCGGGCTGGCATTGCCGTCCCGAACCTGTTCCGGAGACAGGTAGGCGGCGGTGCCGAGAATGACGCTGGTGGAAGTGATTCCGGCCGCGGCGACGGCGCGGACCAAGCCGAAGTCGACGATTTTGACGTCGCCCTGGTCGGAGATCAACACGTTTTCGGGTTTGACATCGCGGTGCACCAGGCCCGCACCGTGCGCGGCGGCCAGCCCGCCCAGCACCGGGCGCAGCACCGCCGCGACGGCATGCGGCGGCATCGGACCGCGTTCGCTCAGCAGCTCTCGCAGCGTGCCGCCCTCGACGAGTTCCATCACCAGGAACGGGTGTCGGGCGTCCAGGCCCTGGTCGTAGACCGCCACCAGTCCGGGGTCTTTGAGCCGGGCGACGCTGCGGGCCTCGAGTTGGAAGCGGGTGAGGAATTGCTGGTCGCCGGCGTAGCGGGAATCCATCACCTTCAGCGCGACCGGTCGGTCCAACCGCGTGTCAAGGCCCCGGTACACCGTCGACGTGCCGCCGGTGGCGATCTTGGCCGCGACGCGATACCGCCCGTCCAGCAGCGCGCCCTCCAGCGGATCGTCAGCCACGGGGCTTATCGTAGGTGGCACCACGAGTTCCGCCTGAAACCTCGCTCAGCGCGCCCGAATAGTCGCATGCCCGGCCGTACACTGAGTCGGTGAGCAGGATTCCGGCCGGCGACGACGTTCTGGACCCCGACGAACCCACCTTCGATCTGCCCGGCGTTGCCGAGCTGCTCGGCGTGCCGGTCACCAAGGTTCACCAGCAGCTACGGGAAGGTCACCTCGTCGGGGTACGGCGAGCCGGTGATGTGGTAGTGCCGCAGGTCTTTTTCACCGATACCGGCCACGTGGTCAAGAGCCTGCCGGGATTGCTGATGGTTTTGCATGACGGCGGCTACCACGACACCGAAATCGTGCGCTGGCTCTTCACTCCCGACCCGTCGCTGACCGTCACCCGGGACGGAACGCGCGACGCCATCAGCAACGCCCGCCCGGTCGACGCCTTGCACGCACACCAGGCTCGCGAAGTGTTGCGCCGCGCTCAGGCGATGGCCTATTGAAGGCCGACTCAGCCGGGCTCGGCGGTGATCTCGGCCGGCCGGGCCGGCCGTGACAGCGCGTACCAGGCGATCATCGCGCACGTCGTCGCTATGAAGACCTGGATCCACGAGTACATGCCATGGGCGCCATCGGGTCTGAAGATAACCATGATCCAGGTGGAGAATGCGGCGATCGCCGCGACCGCCGGCCGCGACTGGGCCAGCGGGGCCACCACCGCCAGCGGCCAGCTGTAGTACCAGGGCAGCGCGCCGGGTACGAACAACACGACGACGACCATGGCCCAGCCGATCCCGGTCAACACGGCCCGATCGTCGCGCCGGTATCGCCACCACAACAGCGGTAGCGACACCGCGATGATCCCAATCCCGATGAGCCGGGTGACCTGCAGCACGCCATAGAAATTCACCGGGAAGAACAGTCCGCCGACGGCATGGATCAGGTTCGCCGCGCCGGTCGGGATCGTCAGCCAGTTGATGATCTTTACCGAGCCGGCCAATGCGGTTAGCCAGCCCAGCCCCACTCCGGCCACCCCGGATAACACCGCGAACACGGCGACGAAGATCAGCACAGACGCCCCGCCGGCCGCGGCAAAGGCCGGGAGCGGCCGATATCCGCGCCGCTCGCGTAGGTGGCGCATCCACACCCAGACCAGAAACGGCAGCGCGATTCCGGCCGTGGCCTTGACCGCGACCGCGACGGCGACCAGCGTGATGCCTGCGAGATGATGGCGCTCAAAGGTCAGCGCGATGCCGGCGGTCATCAAGCCCACCATCAGCATCTCGTTGTGCACACCGCCCATCAAATGAATGATGACCAGGGGGTTGAGCACACAAATCCACAGGGCGATGGGCACGTCGGCGCTCAGATGGCGGGCCAGCCGGGGTGTCGCCCAGATCAGCAATGCCAGGCCGGGCAGCATGCACAGCCGCAACAACATGGTTCCGGCGATCACATGGTTGCCGACCAGTGTCGTGACCAGCCTTGCAATCATGATGAATGCCGGACCGTAGGGTGCGGTGGTGATGGTCCAGATGGGACTCACGTTGTCCAGCAACGGATTCGAGTTCTCAATCGGCCCGACCGCGTACGGGTCCAGGCCGTCGCGCAGCAGCGCGCCCTGGGCCAGATATGAGTAGGTGTCGCGGCTGAAGACCGGCACCGACAGCAGTAGCGGCGCGAGCCAGAAGCCGGTGGTGGCCACCATGGTGTATTCGCTTGCGTCGCCGGCGAGAACGCGTCGGCCTAGCCACAGCCATGCGGTCAGCATCAACGCGACACCCACCCACAGCACTACCGACGACAGCACCAGCCCGTGGCCATAGCGCATCCACGACAGGTGCAGCGACTCCAGCAGGGGGTCATGCTGTTTCGTGCTGCCCGCGCCGAGTCCTCCGATGGTGATCAGTGCCGCGCCCAGGCAGCCCAGCAGTGCCGGTCGGCCTTCGACTGCGGTGATGAATTCCCGCAGACGTGAAAAGTGTTGTGTCCGGCCGATAGTCGAGCCAGCCGTCGGTACGGAAGTCGGGGTGGACATGCGCGTCACGCGGACCGGTTTGCGGCCAGTCTGGCAAGCTCGGACAGCCCGGTCTTTGCCGCCGCGTGGATAGGTGCATCGGCGAGCGTGGCCAGTGCCCGCCCGGTCAGCGTCTCGATCCTGTCCTCGACCGCGGCCAGCGCGCCCACCCGCTCGATCTCCTTGCGCAGTTCGCCCACCTGGGTGTCGGTCAAGTCGGTGCCGATCGAGCCGCGTAACAGCTTGGCGGCGGCCGCATCTGACTTGTCGGCCAATTCCACCGCCGTTGCCAGCAGCACCGTGCGCTTGCCGGAGCGAAGGTCGTCTCCGGAGGGCTTACCGGTGACCGCTGGATCCCCGAACACCCCCAACACGTCGTCGCGTAGCTGGAATGCGACGCCCAGGTCGGTGCCGACCTGGTGGAAAAGGGATTGCACGTCGGGTCTGTCGGCGGCGGCGGCCACCCCCAATTGCAGCGGACGCGACACCGTGTAGGAGGCGGTCTTATAGGTGTTGACGGTCATCGCCGAGGCGATCGACTCGGCGGCGCTGGCCTCGGCGACGATATCGAGGTATTGGCCGCCGAATAGTTCGGTGCGGATGTCGACCCAGACTCGCCGCACCCGCTCGCGCGCATCGTGCGGCAGATCGATGCCCGCGACGATGTCGTCGGCCCACGCCAGCGCCAGATCGCCGAGCAGGATGGCCGCCGAGATGCCGAATTGGTCGGATGACCCCTGCCACTGCCGGTCGCGGTGCAACGCCGCGAATTGCACGTGCGTGGTCGGACGGCCGCGGCGAGTCGCCGAGCCGTCGATCACGTCGTCATGCACCAGCGCCGAGGCGTGCAGCAGCTCCAGCGCGGAGAACAACAGCAGCACGTGGGCGTCGGCGTCTTTGCTCGACACCGAGCGCCAGCCCCAGTAGGCGAAGGCCGGACGCAGCCGCTTCCCGCCGCTGAGGACGAACTCTTCCAGGCTGGCCGTCAGGCGGTCATAGTCGCCTCCGATGTAGGCGGCCTCACCGCGGCGGTCCTGCAGGTATCTCCGCAGCCGGTCGGTGATGGCATCGGCCAACTCGACGGTCGCTGCTGCTTCTACGCTCAGCGGAACACCCCTTCCTGGTCGCATCATCGTCGGGCGCGATCGTGGCCCGACAAGTCTATTCGGCGCCGCGCTGTCCAGCGGGTTTTGCCTGACTCGGACCCCACGCGGCCCGGGCAGGGCCCCGGAGAAGCTTCGACAGCCTCACTATTTCGCACCTATGCTGTCGGGTGATCCGCGCCCGCCGGCCAGTGTTTCCGCTGCGCCGGGGGCATAGTCGTTTGAAAAGGAACAGCCCGTTGACCTTGAACACCATCGCGCTCGAGCTGGTACCGACAAATGCCGAACGCGGTACGGAGCAGGCGATCGAAGACGCCCGCAAGCTGGTGCGGCTGTCCGCCGAATTCGGCCTCGACGGGCGGATCGGGCACCTGATGATGCCGGGGTTGATTGAGGAGGAGGATGACCGGCCCATCGAAATGAAGCCGAAGCTGGACGTGCTGGATTTCTGGTCGATCATCAAACCGGAGTTGCCCGGTGTGCGTGGATTGTGTAGCCAGGTCACCGCTTTCATGGACGAGCAGTCTTTGCGCGAGCGGCTCGGTGATCTGGTCGGTGCCGGGATCGATGGGATCGTGTTCGTCGGCGTACCCCGCACCATGGTCGACGGTGAAGGTTCCGGAGTCGCGCCGACCGACGCCCTGTCGATCTATCGCGAGCTGGTGGACAACCGCGGCGTGATCCTGATTCCCACCCGGGAGGGCGAACACGGCCGGTTCAATTTCAAGTGCGATCAGGGTGCGACATTCGCTCAGACCCAGCTGCTGTACTCCGATGCGATTGTGGGTTTCCTAACCGAGTTCGCCAGGACCACGGAACATCGGCCGGAGATCCTGTTGTCGTTCGGCTTCGTACCGAAACTCGAGAACCGGGTTGGATTCATCAACTGGCTCATTCAGGATCCGGGCAACGCCGCCGTGGCTGATGAGCAGGCGTTCGTCTCGACGTTGGCCACCACCGAACCTGCCCAGAAGCGCAAGCTGATGGTCGATCTGTACAAGCGGGTCATCGACGGTCTCGTCGACCTGGGATTTCCGCTGAGCCTCCATCTCGAGGCCACCTACGGCAACTCTGCGCCGGCCTTCGAGACGTTCGCCAAGCTGCTCGACTACTGGTCGCCGTCGAGCTGACGGCCGCTGGTCGATCCTCGGGTCAGTCGGACTGCTGGTCGCTCTGCTCGGCGAACCGGGGCGAGCGGTCGCGGCCAAACCAGGCCAGCAGCGCCACCACGCCCGCGACGACAAGCGACGAAAGGCCCAGCCAGAGCGCGGCGCCGCGGAACGAGCGGGTGCTCGGATCGGTGTAGCGGGCCTGAGCGGTCATCGTGCTCACGATGCCCGGTTTGAGTTTCCACTGCACCGTCTCCGGGTCCTCGCGGTCTCCGTTGGTTGACGTCACTGTGCCGGGAAAGGCGACGGTCAGCTCGACGTCCGCCTCGGGATCGGTCAGCGACGTCAGGTCCGCTCGCCCCTCGAGAATCACCAGGTCGCCGGCCCTGCGCAGGGACAGGTTCACGCCCTGGGCATCGGAGTTCATATGCGCCAGCTCGGGCAACTCGGCGAAGGTCAAGTCGGAGAACACCGCCTGTGAACCCACATAGCCGTCGGTGTCGTATTTGGAAATCGCCACCTTTTGGCTGAACGGCACATTGGGATCCAGTTGCGGTCCAGCGTCTTTGTCGCCGTGTGGTTTGGCCGCCGCGATAATCTCCCCGGACACCAGGTCGTCCGGGGAGATGGTGATCGACGCTTTGATCCGGACGCATCCGGCGAGCACCGGTATCACCAGGAGCAGCATTGTCATCGCCGCCAGGCGGCGACGACGAGGAGCGGTGAACACCTGGGCGAAGGGCGGGATATTGCTGGCAGGCACCAGGTCATCGTGCCAGACCGCGTCGGCGCGGTGTGCGGCTACAGCGGGAGTTTGCGGCCCAGGATCGCGAACGCCCGTGGGTCACCGGTGAAGTGGTAGCCGCGGATGATGTCGATAAATCCGAGCCGCCGGTACAACCGCCAGGCCCGATTGGCTTCGCCGTTGATTTCCGGAGTCGATAACAGCACGTTGGCTTCGCTGCGCTCGGCAAGCAGCCGGCGTGCCAACGCTTCTCCGAGGCCTCGGCCCTGTGCGCGGGGATGAATGTGCAGCTCGGTCAGCTCGAAGTAGCTGGCCATGAGGCCCGCGATCTCAGGGCCGGGGAAGCCGCAACGTTGCAACCCGACCACGACTTGCTGCTGCCACCACTGATCGGGGGCTCCGCAGTAGCCGTAGGCCACGCCGAGCAGGGGTGCGTCGCTCAGCTCGGCAGACGATGGCGTCGCCGCGGCCGGGGTGTCGACTTCCACCGCGGCCACGGCCTGCCAGCCGCGTCGCCGGGTGTGCTCGAGCCACATGGCGGCGCGCTGGTTCTCGGTGCCGCGCGGGTAACGCATTGCGTCGACGTAAACGCCCAGCGCATCTCCCAGACGCCGTTGCATGTCGTGCGGCGGCAGGTTGATGAGGAATGTCGCCAACTCGCGGGTCTCCTCGTCGATCGTCCAGTGCCGTGCTCCCATCCCATTATCGGATGCGGCGGCGGTACGCGGATCACCACACGGCGGCGGTTACAATCAGCAAGCGAAGCAGTGGTATGACGCTGATTGACCTCGTATCATTCTCATTAGTTGCCCACGCAGCGGGCATCCACGTGCTATCGGTATTACGGACAGCTTTTCGGCAAGGAGGGACGAATGCCACTCTCCGATCATGAGCAGCGGATGCTCGACCAGATCGAGAGCGCGCTCTATGCCGAAGACCCTAAATTCGCCTCCAGCGTTCGAGGCGGAGGGTTGCGCGCGCCGACCGCACGGCGACGGCTGCAGGGCGCGGCGCTGTTTGTGCTCGGACTCGGGATGCTGGTGTCTGGGGTGGCATTTCGCGCCACCTGGATTGGAACTCTTCCGATCCTCAGCATTGTCGGGTTCGTCGTGATGTTCGGCGGCGTGGTGTTTGCCATCACCGGCCCGCGACTGTCCGGTCGGGGGGAGCGCCCCGGGCCGTCGTCCGGCGGACGTCAGCGCCGAGGCAAGGGCGCCGGCGGGTCTTTCACCAGCCGCATGGAAGATCGGTTCCGCCGCCGCTTCGAGGAATAGCGTCAACGATCAGAAGAAGGGCAGCCAGCGGCTGCCCTTCTTGTTGTGCGACGGGTAAGCCCGTTTCGCGCCGCACCGCCTAGGTGCGCTGCCGGGTCTCGACACGGCCCCTCAGCGTTGACCCACTGCGCCCCACTTTCTCGATAACTCCAGCTCAACGCGGGTTGAGCTGGAGTTTTCGGCAGGAAACCGGCGTGACTGAGTCGCCGCAGTGGCCGAGAACCTGCTGAAACGACACCATTTGGTGATCTTCGTGCCGTTAAATGGAGCGCAGTGGGGGATTGTGGGGTATGGTGGCGGAAGTCGAATGGCGTGGAGGTGGCGAGATGTTTCTCGGCACGTATACGCCCAAGCTCGACGACAAGGGGCGGCTAACGCTGCCCGCCAAGTTCCGCGACGCGCTGGCAGGAGGGTTGATGGTCACCAAGAGCCAAGACCACAGCCTGGCTGTCTATCCCCGCGCGGAATTCGAGCAACTTGCCCGCCGGGCCAGCAAGGCGTCCAGAAGCAACCCGGACGCCAGGGCCTTCCTGCGCAACCTGGCCGCCGCAACTGATGAACAGCATCCCGACGGACAAGGCCGAATCACGTTGTCGGCCGACCACCGTCGCTACGCCAACCTTTCGAAAGACTGCGTGGTCATCGGATCGGTTGACTACCTCGAGATCTGGGATGCGCAGGCCTGGCAGGAATATCAACAGACCCACGAAGAGAACTTCTCCGCAGCCAGCGATGAAGCACTCGGCGACATTATCTGAGGCGCGTGCCCGTGCACCGTGGCCTCTGCCCGAACCGACCCTGACGTACTTCCCCAACGCCAGGTTCGTGCTGTCGGACAGGGACCTCGATGCCTGGGCGGCTCCCCAGGCCGCCGGACGAGTCGACCGCCGTGTCCAACGTCGGGAAGGTGTTGTCGTGCCTGACGCCACTGGTGGTTTCGGTCATGTGCCTGTGCTCCTCGACCGCTGCGTGGCACTGCTCACCCCCGCGCTGACGCGCCACCATCCAGACGGCTCAGGGGCGGTGCTCATCGACGCGACCATCGGTGCGGGCGGGCATGCCGAGCGGTTCCTGACCGAGCTGCCCGGACTCCGCCTGATCGGTGTCGACCGAGACCCGACCGCGCTGGACATCGTCCGCACCCGGCTGGCGCGTTTTGCTGACCGAGTCACGCTGATCCAGACCCGATATGACGGGATCGGCCCTGCGCTGGACGAATTGGGCTACGCTGCAACAGAATCGGTGGATGGGATGCTGTTCGATCTCGGCGTCTCGTCCATGCAGCTCGACCGCAGCGAGCGCGGTTTCTCCTATGCCCACGACGCGCCGTTGGACATGCGGATGGACCCCACATCAGCGCTGACCGCCGCCGAAATCATCAACAGCTACGACGAGGCCGCGTTGACCGACATCCTGCGCCGCTACGGCGAGGAGCGCTTCGCCCGTCGTATCGCCACATACATCATCCGTCGGCGTGGCCGCACCCCGTTCAGTTCGACCGGCGAGCTGGTAGAGGTTGTCTACCAAGCGGTTCCGGCACCGGCCCGGCGTACTGGCGGACACCCGGCCAAGCGCACATTCCAGGCGCTGCGTATCGCGGTCAACGGTGAGCTGGATGCGTTGCGCGCCGCCCTGCCCGCCGCGCTCGACGCGCTGGCAACCGAGGGACGCATCGTCGTACTGGCGTATCAGTCGCTAGAGGACCGCATTGTCAAACGCGTGTTCAGCGACGCCACCACCTCCAGCACACCGCCGGACCTGCCGGTCGAGCTCCCTGGGCACGGACCGCAATTCGTCTCGTTGACGCGCGGCGCCGAACGTGCCGACGACGCCGAGGTCCGGCATAACCCACGGAGTGCCGCGGCGCGACTGCGCGCTTTGCAACGCCTGCAATCGGGGCACCAGGCAGCGAGGAGGGGAGGCCGATGAAAGCCAAGCGTGAAACGCCACCGCCTCGCGGGGCCGATCGTCGACACGGGCACGGCGGCACTTCCCGGAGCACCGGGCGCCGGCCGGCTGATCCGGCGGTTGTGCGTCGAGCCCGTCCGCGCGGCGGGAAAGCCTCAGCGCCAGCCCGTGAGCCACGGATGCCGCGATCCGGGCCGCAAACGACGCCGATCTCCCGGCCGGTCGAGCGGCCGGCCCGGCCGAAAAACGCCAGCCAGGCCAAGGCACGGGCCAAGGCACGGAAAGCCAAGGCACCCAAAGTCGTTCGTCCTCCGTTGCGGGAACGTTTACTCAACCGGCTAGCGTCGATTGACCTACGGCCGCGCACATTGGCGGCCAAAGTGCCGTTCGTGGTGTTGGTGATCGGTTCTCTCGGCGCCGGGCTGGGCCTGACCCTTTGGCTGTCCACCGCCTCGGCCGAGCGTTCCTACCAGCTCAGTACTGCCCGCCAGGAGAACCGGCTATTGCAGGAGCAGAAGGAAGCGCTCCAGCGGGACGTGCTGGAGGCGCAGTCCGCACCCGCGTTGGCCGAGGCTGCTCGCGGCCTGGGGATGATCCCGACCAGGGATACCGCGCACTTGATCCAGGACCCGACGGGTAACTGGATGGTCGTCGGTACTCCCAAGCCCGCCCAGGGAGTTCCGCCGCCGCCGCTTAACACCAAGCTGCCCGACGAAAAGCCGGCACTGCCCGCGGCGCCGCCGATGAATTCGGTCGAGGTGCCGATGCGGGTTTTGCCGGGCAACGGCGGGCTGGCCGTCCCACTGGCGCCCGGACCCCAGGTGATGGTCCGCACCCCTAACGGCGCCACCACGCTGGGTCCCGAGCACTTCCCGACACCTCCCGGCACGCCCCAACTACCGGCTGCAGGACCGGGACCCGAGCCGCAGGGTGTGCCGGCCGCGCCGCCCGCCGCGGCCGCGCCGCCGGCACCGGGGTCGCCGCCCGCGCTACCCCCGGCCGGCGTGCCCATGCCCGCGGGGCCCGCGCCCGCAGCTCCGGCGGCTCCTGTTATGCCCGCTCCCGCCGCTGCGCCGCCTCCCGCCGCTGCGCCGCCTCCCGTCGACGCGCCGCCTCCCGTCGACGCGCCGCCCGCGGGTGTACCGCATCTCACTGCTCCGCCGGCCGCGCCGCTCATCGGCGAGCAGTTTGGCCCTTTGACCGTTACAACGCCCGGCGCTCCACGGTGAGCCGCGGAGACCGGTCGGGCAGCCGATCGTCGCGGCCGGTGCACCCTCGAGGCCTGGTTGGGAAGCCAACGCGGGCAAAGGCTCTCGACGGCGCCAAGTCAGGGAAAACGCCCACGAAATCCGCGGCGCCCAAAAAAGATGTGCGGGGGAAGGCGAGCCCACCGGTCCGCTCAGCGCGCGATCGTCGCACCCGTCAGGCGGTGGAGCTCGGGACGCGTGGCGCGTCCTTCGTCTTCCGACACCGAGCCGGCAACGCGGTCATCTTCCTGGCGCTGTTGGTAGCGGCCGTCCAGCTGTTCTATCTGCAGGTGCCTAGCGCTTCGGGGCTGCGCGCGGAGGCGGCCAGTCAACTCAAGGTCACCGATGTCCAAAAAGCGTTGCGCGGCAGCGTCATCGATCGCAATAACGACCAGCTCGCTTTCACCATGGAGGCCCGCGCATTGACCTTTCAGCCGCGCAGGATCAACAAGCAGCTGACCGAAGCCAGACAGAAGAACGCGAAAGCCCCCGACCCGCAGCAGCGATTGACGGAAATCGCCAAGGAAGTGGCGCTGCGACTGAACAACAAGCCGGACAAGGCCACCCTGCTCAAGAAGCTGCGTAGTGACGAGACTTTTGTCTATCTCGCCCGTGCCGTCGACCCGGCGATCGCCACCGCCATTACCACCAAGTACCCCGAGGTCGGCACCGAACGCCAAGACCTACGCCAGTATCCCGGCGGATCGCTGGCGGCCAACATCGTCGGCGGAATCGACTGGGACGGTCACGGTCTGCTCGGGTTGGAGGATTCCATGGACGCCGAGTTGGCCGGCACCGACGGCTCCATCACCTATGACCGCGGCTCTGACGGCGTGGTAATTCCCGGCAGCTACCGCAATCAGCACAAGGCGGTCAACGGCTCGAGCGTCCAGCTCACCCTCGACGACGACATTCAGTTTTATGTCCAGCAGCAGGTTCAGCAGGCCAAGAACTTGTCCGGGGCACGCAACGTCTCGGCGGTGGTGCTGGATGCCAAGACCGGCGAAGTGCTGGCCATGACGAACGACAACACCTTCGACCCGTCGCAGGACATCGGGCGTCAGGGCGAGAAGCAGATGGGCAACCCCGCGGTCACCTCCCCGTTCGAGCCGGGATCGGTGAACAAGGTCATCACCGCCTCCTCGGTCATCGAATACGGGCTCAGCAATCCCGACGAGGTGCTGCAGGTGCCTGGGTCGATCAACATGGGCGGGGTCACGGTGCACGACGCCTGGAATCACGGCGTGACGCCCTACACCACTACCGGCGTGTTCGGGAAATCGTCCAACGTCGGTGCGCTGATGCTGGCCCAGCGCGTCGGTCCGGACCGCTACTTCGACATGCTCCACAAGTTCGGCCTGGGTCAGCGCACCAACGTCGGGCTGCCGGGCGAGAGCGCCGGGCTGGTCCCCCCGCTCGACCAGTGGTCGGGCAGCACCTTCTCCAACCTGCCCATCGGCCAAGGCCTTTCGATGACCCTGCTGCAGATGGCCGGCATGTATCAGGCGATCGCCAACGACGGGCTGCGGATGCCACCGCGGATCGTCAAGGCCACCATCGCACCAGACGGCACTCGCACCGAAGAACCACGTCCAGAAGGGGTTCGGGTGGTATCGCCGGAGACTGCGCGAACTGTCCGCAATATGCTGCGCGCGGTCGTGCAGCATGATCCGAGGGGCATCCAGCAGGGCACCGGGTCGGCAGCCGCGGTTGACGGTTACCAGATTTCCGGCAAAACCGGCACGGCGCAGCAGATCAACCCTGCCTGCGGCTGCTACTTCGACAACGTCTACTGGATCACCTTCGCCGGGATGGCCACCGCCGATGATCCGCGCTATGTCATCGGGATCATGATAGACAACCCGCAGCGCGCCGCCGACGGCTCACCCGGATCGTCGGCAGCTCCGTTGTTCCACAACATCGCCGGCTGGCTGCTGCAACGCGAAAACGTCCCGCTGTCACCCGATCCCGGGCCGCCGCTGACATTGCAAGCCATGTAGGCGTGGCCTGACTTGCGGCCGATTACCAGCTGCTGCTAGGAGAATGGTCAGGTTTCGGCGGGCGAGGTGGTGGCGATGGCTACTGGAGAGATGTTTCGGGTCGACTTGGAGGCTTTAGCGTCGTCGGCGGCGCAGGTGTCTGGGCAGGGTGAGGACCTGGCGGCTGCGCACTTGTCGTCGGACAACCGGTTCGCGGCGGCCCGGGCGGGCTGGGTGGGCAGCTCAGCGGCGGCGCTGGACGCCAAGACCGCGAGGTGGATGGAGACCTCGCGCAGACTGTTGACCAGGGTTGGCGGTCATGCGCTGGACCTCAACGACGACGGGATCGATTTTGCGGCGATGCAGCGCGACAACGTTGGGACGTTGCGCGCGGTCGGCGGCGAGGGACCGCCTGGTACGACCCAAGTGTGACCCGTGCCGAGTACTCCCACTGGCCCGGCAAAGCTGGGAACCGTATCGAAGGAATTCCCCGGATAGGTAGGGTCATGGCCGGTTAAGACGGTGCAACGGCCTCAATAATCGGCGGCAGGAAGGTGGTATCGGTGCCCACTGCGCTGCGCCCCAGCGTCGGCTCAGGTGTGCCGTTGTCGACGTTGGCGGCGCAGGTAGGCGCCGTGCCCGCCGAGGGCTCACATGCTTCGGTGATCCCCGATCTGCGTATCACCGGTGTGACGCTGCGAGCCCAGGATGTGCGGTCGGGTGATCTGTTCGCCGCACTTTCTGGTGCGTCCACCCATGGCGTCCGCCATCTCGGTGACGCCATCGAACGCGGGGCCGTCGCGGTACTCACCGACGCCGCCGGCGTCGCCGAAATCGCCGACCAAGCCCAGGGGTTCGCACCGCTGCCTGTCCTGGTTCATCCCGAACCCCGTAGCGTGCTCGGCGAACTCGCAGCCACCGTGTACGACCGCCCGTCAGAGCGCCTCGCCGTCGTCGGCGTCACCGGGACGTCGGGCAAGACGACTACGACGTATCTGATCGAGGCGGGTCTGCGGGCGGCTGGGCGCACGGTGGGACTGATTGGCACGATTGGTTTGCGTATCGACGGGGTCGACGTGCCGAGTGCGCTGACCACGCCCGAAGCGCCCGCATTGCAGGCCGAGCTGGCGGTGATGGCCGAGCGCGGGGTCGACACTGTGGTGATGGAGGTGTCCAGTCACGCGCTGACGCTCGGGCGCGTCGACGGCGTCCACTTCGCGGTGGGGGGTTTCACCAACCTCTCCCGCGATCACCTCGACTTCCACCCGACCATGGAGGACTACTTCGAGGCCAAAGCACGGCTGTTTGAGCCCACATCTCCGCTGCGCGCAGATCGTGCGGTGGTGTGCGTCGACGACGACGCCGGTCGCGTGATGGCCGATCGCGCCGACGGTGCGATCACCGTCAGCGCACAGGGCCGGCCCGCGGACTGGCGCGCCGAAGACGTGACGGCCGACGCCGGCGAGCAAAAGTTCACCGCAGTCGACCCGGCCGGCGTGCACCACCGGATTGGCATCCCGCTGCCGGGTGACTACAACATCGCCAATTGCCTTGTGGCACTGGCGATTATTGACGCACTCGGAGTTTCCCCGGAGCAGGCATCGACCGGGTTGCGGCACACGAGCGTCCCCGGACGGCTCGAGCAGATCGACCGCGGCCAAGGCTTTCTCGCGCTGGTCGACTACGCGCATAAGCCAGGCGCGTTGGGTGCGGTGCTGCAATCGCTGCGGCGCCCGGAGAGTCGACTGGCCGTGGTGTTCGGCGCCGGTGGCGATCGCGACCCGGGTAAGCGTGCGCCGATGGGCCGGATCGCCGCCGAGCTGGCCGACCTGGTGATCGTGACCGACGACAACCCTCGGAGTGAGGATCCGGCGACAATTCGCCGCGAGATCCTTGCCGGCGCACGCGAAGCCGGTGCAGCCGCCGAGGTGATCGAGATCGGCGACCGGCGCGCGGCGATCGACCACGCCGTCGCCTGGGCGGGCCCCGGCGACGTGGTGTTGATCACCGGCAAAGGCCACGAAACCGGTCAGACCCGTGCCGGGCAGACCTACCCGTTCGACGACCGGGTCGAGCTCGCAGCCGCCCTCGAGGCACGGCGCCCGTGACCGCCGGCGACGATGCAGTGGGGCGGCCCCCGCCCGCTTGTGGGGGAGAGCGGCGCTGATGATTCGTCTCACCGTTGCGCAGATCGCCGACATTGTCGGTGGCGAGCTGGCCGACATCTCAGCGCAGGCCGCCGCGGATCTGCACGTCACCGGGACCGTCGAATTCGACTCCCGCAAGGTCACGCCCGGCGGGTTGTTCTTGGCGCTGCCGGGGGCCCGTTCCGACGGCCACGACCACGCCGCGTCGGCGGTGGCAGCCGGAGCGGTCGCGGTATTGGCCGCCCGGCCGGTCGGGGTGCCCGCGGTCATTGTTAGCCCCGTCGCCCCGCCCGCAATACAGCATGGCCAGGGCGGGCTGGCCGGTGTTCTCGAGCACGACAAGGACGGGTCGGGCGCGGCGGTGCTGGCTGCGCTGGCCAAACTGGCCGCGGCGGTGGCCGCCGAGCTGGTAGCCGGCGGGCTGACGATCGTCGGCATTACCGGCTCGTCGGGCAAGACGTCGACAAAAGACCTGCTGGCCGCGGTGCTCGAGCCGCTCGGCGAGGTGGTGGCGCCGCCCGGGTCGTTTAACAACGAGCTGGGCCATCCGTGGACGGTCCTGCGTGCCACCGGCAGCACCGACTACTTGATTCTCGAGCTCTCGGCGCGCCATCCCGGCAACATCGCCGAGCTGGCCGCAATCGCGCCGCCGGCCATCGGTGTGGTGCTCAATGTCGGTACCGCGCATCTGGGCGAGTTCGGCTCGCGCGAGGCCATCGCGCAGACCAAATCTGAACTGCCGCAGTCTGTTCCGCGATCCGGGGTGGTCGTCCTCAACGTCGATGACCCGGCGGTGGCAGCGATGGCCGACGTGACAGCGGCCCGGGTGGTACGGGTGAGCCGGCACAGCCGGACCGATGCCGGCCCCGCTGACGTGTGGGCCGGGCCGGTCACACTCGACGAGCTGGCCAGGCCGCAGTTCACCTTGCACTCGGCCGACGGCGCGAGAGACATCCGGCTGGCCGTCCACGGCGACCATCAGGTGAGTAACGCGCTGTGCGCGACGGCGGTGGCGCTGGAATGCGGCGCCACTACCGAGCAGGTAGCAAAGGCGCTGGCCGGCGCCGGCCCGGTGTCGCAACACCGGATGCGGGTGAGCACCCGCGCCGACGGCGTCACCGTGATCGACGACGCCTACAACGCCAACCCCGATTCGATGCAGGCCGGGTTGCAGGCACTTGCCTGGATTGCCCGCGGCGGCGGCGGGGCCGGCAACCGCCGCAGCTGGGCAGTGTTGGGCGAGATGGGCGAACTCGGCGACGACGCGATATCCGAACATGACCGCATCGGCAGGCTGGCGGTGCGATTAGATGTGTCTCGACTCGTTGTCGTCGGAATGGGGAGGTCTATGAGCGCCATGCACCACGGCGCGGTCATGGAAGGCTCGTGGGGCTCAGAAGGTGAAAGGGACGCCACCATCGTCGCCGACGCCGACGCCGCCCTGGCTCTGCTGCGGGCCGAACTGCAGCCCGGGGACGTGGTGCTGGTCAAGGCTTCCAACGCCGCGGGGCTGGGGGCGCTAGCGGACGCGCTGGTCGACGACACCGGCATAGCTGATCAGGGCCGGGGCAGTCCCCGATGATCGATATCCTCATCGCCGTCGCCATTGCGCTGACGGTGTCCATCGTGTTGACCCCGGTGCTCATCCGGCTGTTCACCCGGCAGGGCTTCGGTCACGAGATTCGCGAAGACGGCCCGCCGAGCCACAAGACAAAGCGCGGAACGCCGTCGATGGGCGGGGTGGCGATCCTGGCCGGCATCTGGGCGGGCTACCTGGGCACCCATCTGGCCGGTCTGGCCTTCAACGGCGAAGGGCCGTCGGCGTCTGGTCTGCTGGTGCTGTTTTTGGCCACCACGCTGGGCGCGGTCGGATTCGTCGACGACCTGATCAAGATCCGGCGCTCACGCAACCTGGGACTCAACAAGACGGCCAAGACCGTTGGTCAGATCACCGCCGCGGTGCTCGTGGGTGTGCTGGTATTGCAGTTCCGCAACGACGCCGGGCTGACACCGGGAACCTCCGAACTGTCCTATGTACGCGAAATCGCCACCGTCACACTGGCTCCCGCGCTCTTCGTGTTGTTCTGCGTGGTTGTCGTCAGCGCTTGGTCCAACGCGGTCAACTTCACCGACGGCCTGGACGGGCTGGCTGCCGGCAGCATGGCCATGGTCACCGCCGCCTACGTGCTGATCACCTTCTGGCAGTACCGCAACGCCTGTGCAACGATGCCCGGGCCGGGTTGCTACAACGTGCGCGATCCGCTGGACCTGGCGATCATCGCGGCCGCGACGGCCGGCGCCTGCATCGGCTTTCTGTGGTGGAACGCGGCGCCGGCCAAGATCTTCATGGGGGACACCGGGTCGCTGGCCCTCGGGGGCATCATCGCCGGGATATCGGTGACCAGCCGCACCGAAGTCCTGGCGGTGGTGCTCGGCTCGTTGTTCGTCGCCGAGATCACCTCGGTGGTGGTGCAGATCCTGGCCTTCCGCACCACCGGTCGCCGGGTGTTTCGGATGGCGCCGTTCCATCACCATTTCGAGCTGGTCGGCTGGGCTGAAACCACGGTGATCATCCGGTTCTGGCTGCTCACCGCGATCAGCTGCGGCCTGGGGGTGGCGCTGTTCTACAGCGAGTGGCTAGCGGCCACCGGCGGCCGTTGAGATGAGTCGCGCCGGCGACGATGCAGAGCGCAGCGATGAGGAGGAGCGGCGCCAATGAGCCGCGCCGGCGACGATGCAGAGCGCAGCGATGAGGAGGAGCGGCGCCAATGAGCCGCGCCGGCCGCGACACCGAGCGCGGTTTGCTATCCGACCTGAGGCCCGGCACGCCGGTGCTGGTCGCCGGCGGCGGTGTGACCGGGCACTCGGTGCTGGCCGCGCTGGCGCCGCTGGGTGTGACGGCAACGCTCTGCGACGACGATCCGGCGACCCGCCAACGGTTCACCGATGCCGGGACGGCGACGACGAGTTCGTCGATCGCCGCGCAGCGCATCAACGATTACGCCCTGGTCGTGACCAGTCCCGGTTTCCCGCCGACCGCGCCCGTGCCGGCTGCGGCCGAGTCAGCCGGTGTACCCGTTTGGGGTGACGTCGAGCTGGCCTGGCGGCTCGACGCGGCCGGTTACTACGGGCCTCCGCGCCGCTGGCTCGCGGTCACCGGCACCAATGGCAAGACGACGACCACGTCCATGCTGCATGCCATGCTCACGGCCGCAGACCTGCGCAGCAGCCTGTGCGGCAACATCGGTAGCCCGGTGCTGGATGCGCTGCGCGAGCCCGCCGAGCTGCTGGCCGTCGAGCTGTCCAGCTTCCAGCTGCACTGGGCGCCGTCGGTGCGACCCGAGGCCGGCGTGGTGCTCAATATCGCCGAAGACCATCTCGACTGGCATTCCGACCTCGCCGACTACACCGCCGCGAAGGCGCGGGTACTGACCGGCCGGGTTGCGGTGGTCGGGCTGGACGACCCGCGCGCCGCGGCGCTGCTGTCGGCTACCGACGCGCCGGTGCGCGTCGGCTTTCGGCTCGGCCAGCCCGCCGTCGGGGAACTCGGGGTGCGCGACGGCATGCTCGTCGACAGGGCTTTTTCTGAAGCCGGTTCCTCAGCCAGCTCCGATGCCGTTCCCGAGGGCTCAGCGCTGGCTGCGGTCTCGTCGATCCCGGTTCCCGGGCCGGTGGGGGTGCTTGACGCATTGGCGGCGGCCGCTCTGGCGCGCAGCGTCGGGGTGCCCGCGGAGGCGGTCGCGGACGGGCTGGCAACGTTCCGGGTGGGCCGGCACCGCGCCGAGCTGGTAGCCGTCGTCGACCAGATCAGCTACGTCGACGATTCCAAAGCCACCAATCCGCACGCTGCCGAAGCGTCTGTGCTGGCCTACCCGCGGGTGGTGTGGATAGCCGGGGGTCTGCTCAAGGGCGCATCGGTGCAAGAGACGGTGGCCAGGATCGCTCCGCGGCTGGTCGGAGCGGTGCTGATCGGCCGTGATCGGGCAGAGGTTGCCGAGGCGTTATCACGACACGCGCCGGATGTCCCCGTCGTACAGGTTGTGACAGGCGAGGATGCTGTTATGCATGCGACTGCTGAGTCTCCTGTTACGTATGTGGCAAAAGTGGTTCCTTTGTCGGACGAGACTGTCGGCACTCGCGTGATGAACGCTGCCGTCGCCGCCGCCCGAGACCTGGCCCGCCCCGGCGACACCGTGCTCTTAGCACCGGCTGGGGCCTCATTTGACCAGTTCAGTGGCTACGCCGACCGTGGCGATGCGTTCGCGGCCGCCGTGCGTGCCACGTCCGGGTAACTCGCGTGAACAACATGTTGGCCCGGTTGCTACACCGGGGAGCCAAGGGCGGGCAGCCGGCGGAGAGCACGCCCGGCGCGGCGGAGCAGACCAGCGCGGCGGAGGTCGGCGAGAGCGCGGCGGTGACCAAACCGGCGGTCGCGGCCGGTCCGCGCACCCGGTTCGGTGCCTGGCTGGGCCGGCCGATGACGTCGTTTCACCTGATCATCGCCGTGGCGGCACTGTTGACCACGCTGGGTCTGACCATGGTGCTCTCCGCGTCCGGGGTCCGTTCCTACGACGACGACGGATCGGCGTGGGTCATCTTCGGCCGCCAGGTGCTGTGGACCATCATCGGGCTGGTCGCGTGCTACCTGGCGCTGCGCTTGCCGGTGCGGTTCATGCGGCGCATGGCGTTTTCCGGTTTCGCGCTGACCCTCGTGATGCTGGTGCTCGTGCTGATCCCGGGAATCGGTAAGGAGGCCAACGGCTCCCGCGGGTGGTTCGTGGTCGCAGGCTTCTCGATGCAGCCCTCCGAGCTGACCAAGATCGCCTTAGCGATCTGGGGTGCTCATCTGCTGGCCGCCAGGCGCATGGAGCGGGCCTCGCTGCGGGAGATGCTGGTCCCGCTGGTGCCGGCGGCGGTGATTGCGCTGGCCCTTATCGTCGCGCAGCCAGACCTGGGTCAGACGGTGTCGATGGGCATCATCCTGCTGGGTTTGTTCTGGTACGCCGGCCTGCCGCTGCGGGTGTTCCTGAGTTCGCTGGCCGCCGCGATCGTCGCGGCGGCCATCCTGGCAGTGTCCGCGGGCTACCGGTCCGACCGCGTCCGGTCGTGGCTCAACCCCGGCCAGGACCCGCAGGACTCGGGTTATCAGGCCAGGCAAGCGAAGTTCGCGCTGGCCAATGGCGGTATCTTCGGCGACGGTCTGGGCCAGGGCACGGCCAAATGGAACTACTTGCCCAACGCCCACAACGACTTCATCTTCGCGATCATCGGTGAGGAACTCGGCCTGGTCGGTGCCCTGGGCCTGCTGGCGCTGTTCGGGCTGTTCGCCTACACCGGTATGCGCATTGCGCGGCGTTCTGCCGACCCGTTCCTGAGGCTGTTGACCGCGACCACCACGATGTGGGTGATCGGCCAGTCGTTCATCAACGTCGGCTATGTGATCGGCCTGCTGCCGGTCACCGGTATCCAGCTGCCACTCATCTCCGCCGGTGGAACATCATCGGCCACAACACTTTTGATGATCGGCATGATGGCGAACGCGGCTCGCCACGAACCCGAGGCCGTCGCCGCGCTGCGAGCCGGGCGTGACGACCGGATGAACCGGCTGCTGCGGTTGCCGTTGCCGGAGCCCTACGCGCCGACTCGGGTCGAAGCGCTGCGCGACCGGCTGCGCAGCCGGTCGCAGCCGGCCAAGCCGGAGCGCAAGGCACCCGCCGCCCATGCCAAGCGGCCGGCGAGACCACCCGTGGTGGAGCGACGGAGTTCGCGAGCAGGGCATCATGGAGACGCACAGCGGTACACCGGCCAGCGTCGTGCACACGCCGGTCGTCGCGCACTGGAAGGTCAGCGCTACGGGTGAACGACTCGGTCAAAGAGCCAACCGGGGACTCCTCGTTGTCGGTGGTGCTTGCCGGCGGCGGAACAGCGGGCCACGTCGAACCCGCGATGGCTGTCGCCGACGCCTTGGTCGCCCTGGATCCGCACGTCCGCATCACCGCATTGGGCACCCCGCGCGGTCTGGAAACCAGGCTGGTGCCCGAACGCGGCTATTCGCTTGAGCTGATCACCCCGGTGCCGTTGCCCCGAAAGCCCACCGGTGACCTGGCCCGGCTGCCGCTACGGGTATTCCGTGCCGTCCGGCAGACCCGTGCTGTGCTGGACAAGGTCGACGCCGACGTGGTGATCGGATTTGGCGGATACGTGTCGCTGCCCGCGTATCTGGCCGCCCGCGGCGCCGCCCGGCGGGGGCGGCGCGTGCCGGTGGTGATCCACGAAGCCAACGCCAGCGCCGGGCTGGCCAACCGCGTCGGCGCCCGCAGCGCCAAGCGGGTGCTATCGGCGGTTCCGGACCCGGGTCTGCCGCACGCCGAAGTGGTCGGCGTGCCGGTCCGGGCGTCGATTACGTCGCTCGACCGTGCGGCACTGCGGGCAGAGGCCCGCGCGCACTTCGGCTTCGCCGAGGACGCGCGGGTGTTGTTGGTGTTCGGCGGCTCGCAGGGAGCCGCCTCGATCAACCGCGCGGTCGCCGCGGCCGCCGGTGGCCTGGCGGCCGCGGGGGTAGCCGTGCTGCACGCCCACGGCGCCAAGAACACCATCGAGCTACCCACTCCCGGGCCCGGCGACCCGCCGTATGTTGCAGTGCCCTACCTGAACCGGATGGACCTGGCTTATGCCGCCGCCGATGTGGCGATCTGTCGGTCGGGCGCGATGACAGTCGCCGAAGTGACCGCCGTCGGCCTGCCCGCGGTCTACGTGCCGCTGCCGATCGGCAACGGCGAACAGCGGCTCAACGCGCTACCGGTGGTCAATGCCGGCGGCGGGCTGCTTGTCGCCGACGTCGATCTGTCGCCGGGCTTCGTGGCCGATCAAGTCGCCGGGCTGCTCAACGATGCACCGCGGCTGGCGGCGATGACGAAGGCCGCCGCGCTGGTCGGTCACCCGGATGCGGCGCAGCGGGTCGCGCGCGTCGCGCTGGACGTCGCGCGCGCAGCGCGAGACGGGAAGCGCGCGAAGAAACGCCACAGTGCGCTGGACTTGGCGAAGCAGGCGGGCCAAATGCGTGACGAGCGCCCCGGCGGAGGAGGTCGACGGTGACGCCCCCGCTGCCCCCCGAGCTGCAGCGCGTCCACATGGTCGGTATCGGGGGAGCGGGCATGTCGGGAATCGCCCGCATCCTGCTGGACCGGGGCGGACTGGTGTCGGGGTCAGACGCCAAGGAGTCGCGCGGTGTGCGCGCGCTGCGCGCCCGCGGCGCCCTGATCCGGATCGGCCACGACGCGTCGTCGCTGGACCTACTGCCCGGCGGGGCGACCGCCGTCATCACCACCCACGCCGCGATCCCGAAGACCAACCCCGAACTCGTCGAGGCCCGGCGACGCGGCATCCCGGTGGTGCTGCGCCCGGTGGTGCTCGCCAAGCTGATGGCCGGGCGCACCACGTTGATGGTGACGGGCACGCACGGCAAGACGACGACCACCTCGATGCTCATTGTTGCCCTGCAGCATTGCGGCCGTGACCCGTCCTTCGCGGTTGGCGGCGAGCTGGGCGAGGCCGGCACCAATGCTCACCACGGCAGTGGCGACTGCTTCGTCGCCGAGGCCGACGAGAGTGACGGCTCACTGCTGGAGTACACCCCCGATGTCGCTGTGGTCACCAATATCGAATCCGATCATCTGGACTTCTTCGGCAGTCTTGACGCCTATACGGCGGTGTTCGACTCGTTCGCGGAGCGAATTGCCCCCGGCGGAGCACTCGTGATCTGTACGGACGACCCGGGAGCGGCCGCCCTGGCGGAACGCACTGCGGCGCTGGGGATCCGGGTGCTGCGCTATGGATCGCCCGACGGCCCGGCGCAGGAGCTAGCCGCAACGCTGTTGTCTTGGGAACAGCAGGGGATCGGGGCGGTCGCGCACGTCAAGCTGGACGGCGAAATCCATCCGTGGGTGATGCGGCTGTCGGTGCCAGGCCGGCACATGGCGCTCAATGCGTTGGGCGCGCTGCTGGCCGCGATCGAGATCGGCGCGCCCGCCGAGTGTGTGCTCGACGGACTGGCCGGTTTCGAAGGGGTGCGTCGCCGCTTCGAGTTGATCGGCACCGCGGCGTCGGTGCGCGTGTTCGACGACTATGCCCACCACCCGACCGAGATCAGCGCCACGCTGGAAGCGGTTCGGACGCTGCTGGAACAGAGCGGCGCCGGGCGGTCACTGGTGGTTTTTCAGCCGCATTTGTATTCCCGGACAAAGGCTTTCGCCGCCGAATTCGGTCACGCGCTAGACGGCGCCGACCAGGTTTTCGTGCTCGATGTCTACGGCGCACGCGAACATCCCCTTCCCGGTGTGAGTGGGGTGAGTGTCGCGGAGCACGTCAGCGTGCCGGTGCAGTATCTGCCGGATTTCTCCTCGGTCGCCGAAGCGGTGGCCGAGGTGGCCGGCCCGGGTGATGTCGTCGTCACCATGGGCGCGGGCGACGTCACCATGCTCGGGCCCGAGATCGTGACCGCGTTGCGAGTGCGCGACAACCGCAGCACGCCGGGCCGTCCGGGGGTGTTGTAGTGACCGAGCAGGACGGCGGGGCGCCGGAGGCGGTCGGCGACACCGTGGGGGACCCGTTGGCGGAAATAACTGCCACCGAACCGATACCTGCCGCCCCTGGGGTCGACGACGACGCGGGCGGCGCTGAGGGCACCGCACCGGAGCGGCAAGACGTTTTCGAGGGGCCCCGTCGGCGGGCGAGGCGCGAACGCGCCGAGCGCCGCGCGGCGCAGGAGCGCGCGATGGCGATCGAGCAGGCCCGCCGGGAGGCCAAACGCCTGGCCGGCGGTCGGGCCGCGGTCACGGCCAAAGCCGTTCCGCGCGGGGCGGTCCGGGGCTTGAAGCTGGCGCTGGCGACGATCGGGCTGACCGTGCTCACCGTTGCCCTCGGGCTGGTCCTGTACTTCACGCCGGCGATGTCCGCACGCAGCGTCATCGTCACCGGGATCGGAGCGGTGACTCGCGACCAGGTGCTCGACGCCGCGCAGGTCCGGCTCGGCACGCCGTTGCTGCAGATCAACACCGACCAGGTCGCCGACCGGGTGGCGGCGATTCGCCGGGTGGCGAGCGCACGGGTGCAACGCCAATACCCGTCGGCGCTGCGGATCACCATCGTCGAGCGGGTTCCGGTAGTGGTCAAGGAGTTTCCCGACGGTCCGCATCTGTACGACCGCGACGGCGTCGACTTCGCGACCGCCCCGCCGCCACCGGCGTTGCCCTACATCGACGTCGGCAACCCCGGGCCGACCGACCCGGCGACCAAAGGCGCGCTTGCGGTGTTGTTGGCGCTGCGGCCCGAGATCGTCGCACAGGTGGGCCGGATTGCGGCGCCGTCGGTCGCGTCGATCACCTTGACGCTCACCGATGGGCGCACGGTGATCTGGGGGACCAACGAGCGCACCGAGGAGAAGGCCGAGAAGCTGGCGGCCCTGTTGACCCAGCCGGGCCGGATCTACGACGTGTCCAGTCCGGACCTGCCCACCGTCAAATAGCGAAGATCGCTGCGAAATTTGCCCGGCGCGCGTCGGCGCGCCTGCGCCGATAGCGCGCGCGAGGGCCCTACCGTTCTGTTTACGCGAAACTACTTGACATAACTCTAAGCCTATGGTTGAGGTTGAGGGTTTCGGAGCAAGCTAACGGGTGCCACCAGGGCTAGTCCCACCAGGGAGGAAGACACAATGATGACCCCGCCGCACAACTACCTGGCCGTCATCAAAGTCGTGGGGATCGGCGGCGGCGGCGTCAACGCCGTCAACCGGATGATCGAGCAGGGCCTCAAGGGTGTGGAGTTCATCGCGATCAACACCGACGCACAGGCGCTGTTGATGAGCGACGCCGACGTCAAGCTCGACGTCGGGCGCGACTCGACCCGCGGGCTGGGCGCCGGTGCCGATCCCGAGGTCGGCCGCAGGGCCGCCGACGACGCCAAGGACGAGATCGAAGAGCTGCTTCGCGGGGCTGACATGGTGTTCGTGACCGCCGGCGAAGGAGGCGGCACCGGCACCGGCGGGGCGCCCGTCGTCGCCAGCATCGCCCGCAAGCTGGGCGCGCTGACGGTCGGCGTCGTCACCCGGCCGTTCTCGTTCGAGGGCAAACGGCGGGGCAACCAGGCCGAAACCGGCATTGCCGCGCTGCGGGAAAGCTGCGACACCCTGATCGTGATCCCCAACGACCGGCTGCTGCAAATGGGCGACGCCGCGGTGTCGCTGATGGATGCTTTCCGCAGCGCCGACGAGGTGCTGCTGAACGGCGTGCAGGGCATCACCGACCTGATCACTACGCCGGGTCTGATCAACGTCGACTTCGCCGATGTCAAGGGCATCATGTCCGGTGCCGGCACGGCGTTGATGGGCATCGGTTCGGCCCGCGGTGACGGCCGCGCGCTCAAGGCGGCCGAGATCGCGATCAACTCGCCGCTGCTGGAAGCGTCCATGGAGGGTGCGCAGGGTGTGCTGATGTCCATCGCCGGCGGCAGCGACTTGGGTTTGTTCGAGATCAACGAGGCTGCCTCGCTGGTGCAGGACGCCGCCCACCAGGACGCGAACATCATTTTCGGCACCGTCATTGACGACTCGCTCGGCGACGAAGTGCGGGTCACCGTCATCGCGGCGGGCTTCGACGCGAACGGACCTGGCCGCAAGCCGGTCTTCGGCGGGGTCGGCGAGGGTAACAAGCATGAATTCGAGTCCGGAAAGGCCGGCAAGATCAGCTCGAGCCTGTTCGAACCGGCGGACGCGATCAGCGTTCCGTTGCATACGAATGGCGCGACCTTGAACATCGGCGGTGAGGACGACGACGTCGACGTGCCGCCTTTCATGCGGCGCTAGCCGCGCGACGAGGCCCGCCGCAAAGCGGCGTGGGAGGAGTGCGGCATGGCTTCGGGGCGAGTCGGTGCTACGCGAGCCGGATACTGGGTATGTGAGCGTTCGAATTCGGCGTGTGACCACTACCCGCGCCGGCGGCGTTTCGGCGCCGCCGTTCGACACCTTCAACCTTGGTGACCATGTCGGCGACGACCCGGTCGCGGTGGCGGCTAACCGAAAGCGGCTGGCCACCGCCATCGGCCTGGGCACCGACCGGGTGGTGTGGATGAACCAGGTTCACGGCGATCGGGTCGAGGTGGTCGACGGGCCCCGCACGAGCCCAATCGAGAACACGGACGCATTGTTGACCACCACGCCGCGGCTGGCCTTGGCAGTGGTGAGCGCCGACTGCGTGCCGGTGCTACTGGGCGACGCGCGGGCCGGGGTCGTGGCCGCGGTGCACGCCGGTCGAGTCGGGGCGCGCGACGGCGTAGTGGCACGGGCGGTCGAGGCCATGCTGGCCGCTGGCGCGCATGCGCCGGACATCTCGGCGCTGCTGGGGCCCGCGGTCAGCGGTCGCAACTACGAAGTTCCTGCTGGGATGGCCGACGAGGTCGAGGCAGCGTTGCCGGGCAGTCGCACCACCACTTCGACCGGGACCCCCGGACTCGACCTTCGTGCCGGAGTCGCTTGTCAGCTCAAAGCTTTGGGCGTCGTCGCCATCGACGTCGATCCACGGTGCACGGTCGACGACCTCGGCCTTTTCAGTCATCGCCGCGACGCCCCGACCGGGCGGCTGGCATCGGTGGTTTGGATCGAATGAGCCAGGACTGTCGAGTGGCGGTAAAACTTTCATCCCGACCGGACCGGGAATCGGAATTGGCGGACGCTTTGACGGCGCTACGAGCGCGGCTCGCGGTGGCCGCCGAAACCGCCGGCCGCAAACTCGCGGAAATTCAACTTCTGCCTATTACCAAATTCTTTCCAGCAACCGACGTAGCGATTTTGTCGAGTTTGGGATGCGCCGCCTTCGGTGAATCCCGGGAGCAGGAGGCGGCGGCGAAGGTGGGTCAAGTCGCAAGGTTGCTAGGCGGCTCGTCGACCGGCAATCCCACACCGGCACGCCTGCACTGGCACATGGTGGGCCAGATCCAGCGCAACAAGGCCCGCTCGCTGGCCGACTGGGCGCACACCGCCCATTCGATCGGCAGTACCCGAGTGGTGCGGGCCCTCGACCGCGCTGTGGCGGCGGCATTGAGCGAGGGCCGCCGGGAGGGTCGGCTGCGGGTCTACGTCCAGATCAGCCTCGACGGGGACGTTTCCCGCGGCGGTGTCGACGTCTCCGATCCCGGGGCCGTCGACGAAATCTGCGCGCAGGTCGATGCTGCCGAATCGCTGGAGTTGGTTGGGCTGATGGGCATTCCGCCATTGGAATGGGATCCCGATGTCGCATTCGAGCTTCTGCAGTCGGAGCACCAGCGGGTGCGCCGAGCGCATCCGGATGCGACGGGACTGTCGGCCGGGATGTCAAACGACCTCGAAAGCGCGATCAAACATGGTTCGACGTGTGTGCGTGTCGGTACCGCGTTATTGGGCCGAAGACCGCTAACGTCACCCTAATTAGTCACTCCAGTCACATCTTCATCACAGGCACCGCAACTCCCAGAGCCTAGAAGGGGTCACGCGATGAGCACACTTCACAAAGTCAAGGCCTACTTCGGTATGGCTCCGATGGAGGACTACGACGACGAGTACTACGACGACCACGCCCCGACCCGGGGCGGCTACCCGCGGCAGCGGTTCGCCGAGGACGGATACAGCCGCTACGAGGGGCGCGACTACGACGATCCACGTGGTGAGCCCGGTGAGTATGCGCCGGGCAGCTATCGCGGCGGGTACGCCGACGAACCCCGATTCCGGGCTCATGAATACGACCGCGGCGACCTGGCCCGGCCGCGCTTCGGGTCGCTGCGGGGTTCCACCCGCGGGGCATTGGCGATGGATCCGCGCCGGATGGCGATGCTCTTCGATGAGAGCAGCCCACTCTCGAAGATCACCACGCTGCGGCCCAAGGACTACAGCGAGGCCCGCACCATCGGGGAGCGGTTCCGCGATGGCACCCCGGTGATCATGGACCTGGTCTCGATGGACAACGCCGACGCCAAACGGCTAGTCGACTTTGCGGCGGGGCTGGCGTTCGCGCTGCGTGGTTCCTTTGACAAGGTCGCGACGAAAGTGTTCTTGCTCTCACCCGCCGATGTCGACGTCTCGCCCGAGGAGCGCCGGCGCATCGCCGAGACCGGCTTTTACGCCTACCAGTAGCCGTCGGTAGCTCGGACCTCGCGCGGGCCCGTTGCTGGGCGGATGTGACGCGCCGCTCGAGTCGGTAGGCTGACGTTGCCGCGCTGGCTGCAGCCGGGGCTGTCATCAAAGTCACATCTTCTTCGTCGTTAAGGTCGGGCTCTAGTTGACGCTGTTCGTGCACATCATCGGTTTTGCGCTGTTCATCTTCTGGCTGTTGCTGATCGCTCGGGTCGTCGTCGAGTTCATTCGATCGTTCAGCCGGGACTGGCACCCGCGGGGCATCACCGTGGTCATTCTCGAGATCATTTTGTCGGTCACCGATCCGCCAGTGAAGCTGCTGCGACGGCTGATACCGCAGCTCACCGTCGGTGCGGTTCGTTTCGACCTGTCCATCATGGTCCTGCTGCTGCTGGCCTTCATCGGCATGACAATGGCGCTGGATTACCGCGGCTGAATCCGCGGGCGTGCCATCGGCGGGTGGCCACTATGGGTCCGGACGGTTTGCGGGGCCGGATTTCGTTCGCTTAAGGCGTTGATTTGTCGCCTCTTAATCTTTGAAATTCGGTCTTATTTATCGGGCGAATCGGCAACCGGCGGGTCTGGTGTGACAGGATGGGCGGCAGTTGCAGTATGGCTACGACAACGTTCATCCCGACCTACACTTTCCTAGTCGGTTTGACTGTCCACACTCAAGGGGGCTAAGAATGCCGCTGACACCCGCCGACGTCCACAATGTGGCGTTCAGCAAACCGCCGATCGGCAAGCGTGGTTACAACGAAGACGAGGTCGACGCCTTCCTCGACTTGGTGGAAAACGAGCTGACCCGCCTCATCGAGGAGAACTCCGACCTGCGTCAGCGGGTCAACGAACTGGACCAGGAGCTGGCCAGTGCCCAGGCCGGCGCCGCCACCAGTACTCAAGTGACCCAAGCCATTCCGCTGTATGAGCCCGAGCCCGAGCCCGTCAAGCCCCCGCCGCAGCCCGCCCCGCAGCCCGCCCCCCAGCCTGCGTCCGGTTCGATCGGCGAGGAGCAGGCGATGAAGGCGGCCAGGGTGCTCAGCCTGGCCCAGGACACCGCCGACCGGCTGACCGGCACCGCCAAGGCTGAGTCGGACAAGCTGATGGCCGACGCCCGGGCCAACGCCGACCAGATCCTCGGCGATGCACGTCGCGAGGCGGAAACCACGGTCGCCGAGGCCCGACAGCGCGCCGACGCGATGCTGGCCGATGCGCAAACCCGCTCCGAGACCCAACTGCGCCAGGCTCAGGAGAAGGCCGATGCATTGCAGGCCGACGCCGAGCGCAAGCACTCCGAGATCATGGGCACGATCAACCAGCAGCGAACTGTGCTCGAGGGTCGCCTCGAACAGCTGCGCACGTTCGAACGCGAGTACCGCACGAGGCTCAAGACCTACCTGGAATCTCAGCTCGAAGAGCTTGGCCAGCGCGGATCGGCGGCACCGGTCGACTCCAGCGCCAGCAATGAAGCCGGGTTTAACCAGTTCAATCGAGGCAATAACTAACTCGGCCAAGGTACCGACAGCGGCGGTCGGTATCCTGCAGACTTGGCAATGTCGCCCCGTCGGCTGGAGGTTTACCGATGCTGATTATTGCGCTGGTGTTAGCGGTGATTGGTCTCGCCGCATTGGTGTTCGCGGTCATTACCAGCAATGAGTTGGTCGCCTGGGTATGTATAGGCGCCAGTGTGCTGGGCGTCGTGCTGCTCATCTTTGATGCGCTGCAGGAACGTAAGCGGCGCGACGCCGTGGCGGTCGATAAGGAGCTCGACGGAGCAGCTGCTGAATCACGCTCGCGAGACGACGGGCCGGCCTACGCGGACTACCCCGAGGACGACGAATCCTCAGCGCCTGCGGTTACGGGTGCTGACACCAACGCGATCAGTGAATACGACCACGGCGATGGCGCCAGCGACGAGCACAACACTCACTAGGACCAGCTAAAACGCTCAGTCTGCCGACGTCGGGGTGGCGAGCAGTTCACGGACCTCGTCGTCGCTCACCTGGTGGAAGTCGACGAAAACCTGTCCCACTGCCTCGAAGTCGCTGGGCATAGTTGCGCACACCACGTCGTCGGCCTCCCGCGCCAGCTCCTGGCACACTGACAGGGGCCCCACCGGCACCGCGACGACGATCGCTTCCGGGTTGGCGGCCCGCAGCGCGCGCACTCCCGCGAGCATGCTTGCGCCGGTGGCAATCCCGTCATCGACCAAGATCACGGTCTTGTCGAGTGGGTCGGCGACCGGTCGTCCGCCGCGATAGGCGTGCTCGCGTCGGTCGAGTTCGGCCGTTTCGCGATCAATGACCGCTTGCACCTGCTCGTCGCTGACGCGGAGGCTGCACACCACATTGTCGTTCATGACGACGACGCCGCCGCTGGCCACCGCTCCCATCGCCAGTTCCGACCAGTGCGGCACGCCAAGTTTGCGCACCAGGAACACGTCCAGCTCCGCATGCAGAGCAGCGGCGACTTCCCAGCCCACCGGAACGCCTCCGCGGGCCAATCCGAGGACCAGCAGGCCGTCCTTGTCGCGGTAGGCCGCCAGCTCCTCGGCCAGCACACGGCCGGCTTCCCGACGGTCGCGGAAGGTGCGTCGGGATGTTCGCCGCAGAAAGCCACCGGGTCGGTTCATGCGTCGTACTCGCCGTCGTCTGTCCTATTTATTAATTCGCAGCTTACGACCGGTTTCGCCGCGTCGCGCGGGCTTGGAAGAGATCGGCCGGTCCGGGGCGCCGTTCCCGCCTTGGGTTTCCCGCGCGGGTGCGGCGGGAAACCCGATGCCGCTGCGACACTCCGCCGCGCCCCTTGGAATATGCCATGAAATATGCCATATTTTATGGCATGGCGACACCAGTTGAAGAGTTGATCCAAGCCGCGACCGACGCCAGGCGTATCGCGCAAAAGGCCATTGCGCTGGCCGTGCGCGAGGCCCGCGCAGCCGACTGGTCCTGGGATCAGATCTCTGCCGCGTTGGGCGGAAAGCCGAACGGGGAGACGCTGCGGCGCAACTTCAGCTCCGACGAATAGCGGCCACCGCCCGCATCCCATTTTCACTGAAGGCAGGCCTGCGCACAGTTCTCCCGCATCGGGTGCTACGAACTAGGATGTGGGACTTGGTAGTTCGCAGCGTGAGAACGTCGCATTGCGACGGCGTTTGCGAGTGTCCGAGGGGGGACTTGAACCCCCACGCCCATTAGTAGGGCACTAGCACCTCAAGCTAGCGCGTCTGCCATTCCGCCACTCGGACCCAGGCCAATCAATTGGCAGCTAAGGCTATCGGATTGGCCTGCCAGCACCCAAACGGGTAAGCCGACGGTAGACGCCGCGCGGCCACGCCGGTGGCAATGGTAGGAAAGGTGACTGTGACGGTGCCAACCGAACCACCCGTCGACGACGTGGTGGACGTTGTCAGCAGGCTGATTAGGTTCGACACCACCAACACCGGTGATCTGGCAACCACCAAGGGGGAGGCCGAGTGTGCCCAGTGGATTGCCGCTCAACTGAAAGAGGTCGGCTACCAGGTCGAATACGTCGAATCCGGCGCGTCGGGACGCGGCAATGTGTTTGCCCGCCTCGAGGGCGCCGATAGCTCCCGCGGCACGCTGCTGATCCACGGGCATCTTGACGTGGTGCCCGCGGAGCCGGCCGAGTGGAGCGTGCACCCGTTCTCCGGTGCAATCGAGGACGGCTACGTCTGGGGCCGCGGTGCGGTCGACATGAAGGACATGGTCGGCATGATGATCGTGACGGCCCGGCAGTTCCGGCGGGCCGGCGTCGTACCGCCGCGCGACCTGCTGTTCGCCTTCGTTGCCGACGAAGAAAACGGCGGTAAATACGGGGCGCAATGGCTGGTCGACAACCGGCCCGACCTGTTCGACGGCGTCACCGAAGCGGTCGGGGAGGTAGGCGGGTTCTCGCTGACGGTGCCGCGCC
>NZ_DATMLH010000053.1:0-3524 GCF_035570115.1 Mycobacterium sp. | reverse complement strand
TGAATTCGGTGACCGCCATGCTGGAAAAGAACCGCGACAACATCAACAAGGCACTGCCCGGCCTCGCGAAATTTGAGATCACGGTGGGCGAGGCGATCTCCAGCATGTACGCCTACTCAGCGTTCGCCCCGAACGCCGCTCTTCCGGAACTCTTCGGGCCGTTCATGGATTACCTCTGGGGATTCCGCACCTTCGACACCGGACGTGGTCCGGGATTCCCGTCAACCGTACCGCGGTCGTTGGTGCCGCAGCTGTATAACGGTATTCCACCCTGCCCTGGCTGTACGTTGGGCGGACGGATCGGAGGGGGGCAATGATCTCCCGGATGCCTCGGATCCCGCGTAACAGAATCACGACCATTGCGGCGGTCGTCCTGGCCGCGCTGATCGTCGCCGGCACCGGACTGATTGTGCGCGACGTGTTCTTCGGTCCGCGGACAATTACCGCGTACTTCACCACCGCCACCGCGATTTACCCGAGCGACGAGGTTCGAGTATCTGGTGTGAAGGTCGGCACGATCAAGTCCATCGACCCGGCGGGCACGCAGGCCAAGATGGTCCTCAAGGTCGACCGCGGTGTGCCGATCCCGGCGGACGCGAAAGCGGTCATCGTCACCCAGAATTTGGTGGCCGCCCGCTACGTCCAACTGACTCCCGCCTACCGCGGTAGCGGCCCGGTCATGGCCGATGGGGCGGTGATCCCGGTGCAACGCACGGCCGTGCCTATCGAGTGGGACGAGGTCAAATCCCAATTGATGCGGTTGGCAACAGATTTGGGCCCCAATGCCAAGGTCTCGACGCCGTCGATCGCGCGGTTCGTCGACAGCGCCGCCAATGCACTACAGGGCAATGGCGACAAGTTGCGGCAAACACTCGCTCAACTGTCAGGGGTAGGGCGCATCCTCGCCAACGGCAGCGGCAACATCGTCGACATCATCAAGAATCTGCAGACCTTTGTCACCGCACTGCGCGACAGCAACGTCCAAATGGTGCAATTCAACGACCGGCTGGCCACCCTCACCAGCGTGGTGAATGACAGCAAATCCGAGCTGGACGCGGCGCTGACCGATCTGTCGAGCGCAGTAGGTGAGGTGCAGCGATTCATCGCCGAAACCCGCGACCAGACCAGCGAACAGGTTGCCCGATTGGGCGATGCCCTTCAGCCCATCGTCGATCAGCACATGGCTTTGGAGAACGTTTTGCATGGCGCGCCGAACGCGATCGGCAACTTCTTCAATGATTACAACGCCGACACCGGAACCATCGTGGGCGGGTTCGGGCTGATGAACGAGGCCAATCCTACGTGGGCCGGCATGCTTTTTCCGCTTCCCGTGCCCGGCTGCACGCAAATGCAGACCGTGGAGAGCGTTACCGCCGTCGAATCGGGCAAGTTGTGCGCGCTTTTCCTGGGCCCCGGTCTGCGGACGCTCAGTTACAACAACGTGCCGTTCCCCATCGACCCATTCATTCAGAAGTCGGTGGACCCGGCCAACGTTGTTTACAGCGAACCGCGCCTCGCGCCTGGCGGTGAAGGGCCTAAGCCGGGACCGCCCGAGATCCCGCCCGCGATATCGGCATACACCGGCCTGAATGGTGATTCGGTTGTGCCCGGCCCGGCACCGTCGGTGCCGCTACCGCGGATACCGGGCGCGGCGATGCCGCTGCCGCCACCGCCGTCGAGACCGGAGCCCCCGCCACCGCTGCTGCCGGCGGAAGGGACACAGCCATGATGGGACGGCTGCCGCTCCGCCGGGCACTTGCCATCGGTTCCTGCGTGGCGGTCACCGTCTCCGGGTGCGCCTTCCACGGTCTCAACTCGATACCGTTGCCCGGCGCGGTGGGGCGCGGAGCGGGCGCCGATATCTACCACGTCGAGCTCGCGAATGTCCTGACGATGGAGTCAAATTCGCCGGTGATGATGGACGACGTCGTGGTCGGCAGCGTGGGCCCGATGACGGTGAAAGACTGGCACGCCGACGTCCAGATCTCGGTGAAGCGCAATGTCGTCATCCCGGCTAACGTGGTGGCCAGTGTCGGCCAGACCAGTCTGCTGGGATCCATGCATGTGGAGCTCAACCCGCCGCTTGGTCAACCCGCTACCGGACGGCTGCGCCCGGGCGCCACCATCCCGCTGAGTCGATCGTCGACCTATCCCTCGACCGAGCAAACCCTGTCGTCGCTGTCGCTGGTCGTCAATGGCGGCGGGCTGGGCCAGATCGGGGAGATCATCCACAATTTCAGCGCCGCCCTGTCCGGGCGCGAGGGCGCTGTTCGCGATCTGCTCAACCGGCTCGACACCTTTGTGGGGACACTCGACCAGCAGCGGGACAACATCGTCACGTCGATCCAGGCGCTGAACCGGCTTGCCGAGACGTTCGCGGGACAGCGCGACGTTCTCACCGAGGCGCTGCGCAAGGTACCGCCCGCGCTCGAGGTGTTCATCAAGGAGCGGCCGCGCTTGACGTCGGCTTTGGATCACCTGCGCGTGTTCAGCAACACCGCCACCGGGCTGATCAACAACACTCAGGCCGACTTGGTCAAGAATCTGAAAAACCTGGAGCCGACCATCCGCGCGCTCGCCGACGTCGGACCGGGGCTTGGCTTCGCGCTCGCGGCGTCGACGGTCTTCCCGTTCACCCAGAACTTCGTCGATCGAGCCGTTCGAGGTGACTACTTCAACATACAGTTTCAGTTCGACTTTACTATTCCCAAACTCAAGAACAGCCTGCTGCTTGGGACGCACTGGGGACAACTGGGGGAACAGCAGATACCCGCGCCCGGGGAACCGTATTACCTGAATTACACCTATGATCCATTGCGCGCCGGCGCCGCCCAGGCGCCCGGTCCCGTGGCACCGCCGCCGCCCGGCCCGCCGCAGCCGCCTGGCGTGCCGCCGGCTGGTCCCCAAGCTCCGCCGCCGGGGCCTGCGCAGCCGAATCTCCAATTCAGCGCTCCGCTACCGGGACCCGCAGCGCCGCCCTCGGGGTTTGGTCCGTTACCGGGGCCCGCGGCTGCGCCGCCAGGCCCACCGCCGGTCGGGCCGAACCCTGGCCCGCCACCGGGATTTCCGCCGGTAGGAGGTAGTGGATAGATGTTGACGCGCTTCGTGCGGATTCAGTTGGCGGTTTTCGGGATCATCGGGATCATCGGGATCATCGCGATGGTCCTCTTCTACATCCAGCTGCCCACTCTGCTGGGCATCGGTCGGATGACAGTCACCCTCGATCTGCCGGCCACCGGTGGCCTGTACCGGTTCTCCAATGTGACCTACCGCGGAGTGCAGGTCGGCAAGGTCACGGCGGTGGCGCTCACCGCGAACGGCGCCAAAGCAACGCTGTCGCTTGGCACCTCACCCAAGATCCCGGCGAACCTCCAAGCCGATGTGCTGAGCGTATCGGCGGTGGGCGAGCAGTACGTGGACTTGCGGCCACGAACCGATTCGGCACCGTATCTGCGCGACGGTTCGGTTATTGCCATGCGTGACACCACGATTCCGCAAGCGGTCGGACCGATGCTCGATCAGGT
>NZ_DATMLH010000052.1:0-55444 GCF_035570115.1 Mycobacterium sp. | reverse complement strand
AGCTCCATACCGGTGCCCACCAGTGGTGCCTCACTGCGCACCAGCGGAACCGCCTGGCGCTGCATGTTGGCACCCATCAGGGCGCGGTTGGCGTCGTCGTGCTCGAGGAACGGAATCATGGCGGTGGCCACCGACACCATCTGGCGCGGCGACACATCCATGTAGTCCACCTCGGACGAGGACACGTACTCCACCTCGCCGGCCTTCCGGCGAACCAGCACGCGGCCTTCGGTGAACCGGCCTTGCTCGTCGAGCGGCGAGTTGGCCTGCGCGACGACGTGGCGGTCTTCCTCGTCGGCGGTCAGGTACTCGATCTCGTCGGTGACCACGCCGCCGACCACCTTGCGGTACGGCGTCTCGATGAACCCGAACGGATTGACCCGCGCGTACACCGAGAGCGAGCCGATCAGGCCGATGTTCGGCCCTTCCGGGGTCTCGATCGGGCACATCCGGCCGTAGTGGCTCGGGTGCACGTCGCGGACCTCCAGCCCGGCGCGCTCGCGCGACAGACCACCGGGGCCCAGCGCCGACAGGCGGCGCTTGTGGGTCAGCCCCGACAGCGGGTTGTTCTGGTCCATGAACTGCGACAGCTGGCTGGTGCCGAAGAACTCCTTGATCGCGGCGACCACCGGCCGGATGTTGATCAGCGTCTGCGGCGTGATGGCCTCGACGTCCTGAGTGGTCATCCGCTCGCGGACGACCCGCTCCATCCGGGACATGCCGACCCGGATCTGGTTCTGGATCAACTCACCGACCGTACGCAGCCGACGGTTGCCGAAGTGGTCGATGTCGTCGGTCTCCACCGGCACCTCGACGCCGCCGGGAACGGTCATCGAGGCCTGACCCTCGTGCAGGCGCACCAGGTATTCGATGGTGGCGACGACGTCCTCTTCGGTCAGTGTCGTCGACGAGGTGTCGGCCGGCCTATCGCTCAGCCCCAGCTTCTTGTTGATCTTGTAGCGGCCGACTCGGGCCAGGTCGTAGCGCTTCTCCTTGAAGAACAAGTTCTCCAGCAGGGTCTGCGCCGACTCCTTGGTCGGCGGCTCGCCCGGGCGCAGCTTGCGGTAGATGTCCAGTAGCGCCTCGTCGGTGCCGGCGGTGTTGTCCTTCTCCAGCGTCGACATCATGTTCTCGGAGAAGCCGAACCGGTCCCTGATCTGCTCGGCGGTCCAGCCCAGCGCCTTGAGCAGCACGGTGACCGGCTGACGACGCTTGCGGTCGATGCGCACACCGACGGTGTCACGCTTGTCGACGTCGAACTCCAGCCAGGCACCGCGGCTCGGGATCACCTTGACGCTGTGCAGCAGCTTTTCGGTCGACTTGTCGATGCTCTCGTCGAAGTACACGCCCGGCGACCGGACCAGCTGGCTGACCACCACACGCTCGGTCCCGTTGATGATGAAGGTGCCCTTCTCGGTCATCATCGGGAAGTCGCCCATGAACACCGTCTGGCTCTTGATCTCACCGGTGTTGTTGTTGATGAACTCGGCGGTGACGAACAGCGGGGCCGCGTACGTCATGTCCTTGTCTTTGCATTCGTCGACGGGCGCCTTGACCTCGTCGAACCGTGGATCGGAGAAGGACAGCGACATCGAGCCGGAGAAGTCCTCGATCGGCGAGAGCTCGTAGAGCACCTCTTCGAGGCCGCCGACCGGTTTGGCGTCGCCGCGGGCAGCCGCGACCTCGCGCCAGCGCGGCGCACCGATCAGCCACTCGAACGAGTCGGTCTGCACATCCAGCAGCCCGGGCACCTCGAGTGGTTCGCGCAGCTTGGCGAAGGAAATTCGGTTAGGAGCTCCAGGTACGGAGCTGTTAGAGGAGGTAGAACCCAAAGAACCTAGTGGGTTTTTCTTGCTCTGGCGGGAGAGTGCCAAGATGCATCCTTCCAGCACCTAGTGCGACTAACGGTGCCGGCGGCCACCGGACCTATTCGTCGCTATAACTGTGTCGGTTCGGCTGGCGGACGAACTGTCCGGATCACACGCACGCAGCTAGGTCACTGAGCCAGAAACGGGCTCAGGCTGGGACCACGGTGTCAAGTGGCGGGTGAGGTGGGCAGGAAGCAGCCAGCGCAACGTCCAACAATAGCGCAGGACTGCGCATTCCTCAACTACCGTGCTCAGGGATATCGGCGCTGGCTGGCGTCTGTATCTACCCGTTCACGCATACTGCCCAACAGATTGGCCCCTTCGGGCGCTTCCGTCAAGAGGTGACGCGCCAAGTTGGTGGATCAACTCCTTCCGGACAGGCCAAACAGAGGTCAGTAGCCCCGCTGGGTGGGAATGGATGCGGTGTCCGCGTCATCGTCGCGGTGCCGGCCGGTGGGGTCGTAGTCCTGCACGGGGTATTTCTGGTTGCCGCCCTCAAGCGACTCGAGGATCGCTTTCTGCGCATCCTTGGGTAGCAGGTGCAGGTTCTCCCGGACCCGGGCCTGCCGACGGCCGACCGCCTTGCGCTCCGGCATCCCGGGAGTGGTGGTGATCTGCGGTGGCACGCCCTCGATCTCGTCGACGCCGCCGTCATGGTGGCCGGCGTCCAGGTGGGCCTGCTCCTCGGCCATGGTGGCCTCGTCCTTTTCCTCCGACATACCGATCGGGCCGATACGACGACCGTTGAGGAACTGCCGCACCACCGGCTCGTCGCTGGTCAACAAGACCTCACGGGGACCGAACATCACCAGATGCCGGCGGAACAACATGCCCATGTTGTCCGGCACCGTGCGGGCGATGTTGATGTTGTGCGTCACGATCAAGATCGTGCAGTCGATCTGCGCGTTGATGTCGATGAGCAGCTGGCTCAAATAGGCGGTACGGACCGGGTCCAGACCCGAGTCCGGCTCGTCACACAGGATGATCTGCGGGTCGAGGACCAGGGAGCGGGCCAGGCCGGCGCGCTTGCGCATACCACCGGAGATCTCACCGGGAAACTTCTTCTCATCCCCGCCCAGACCCACCAGCTCCAGCTTCTCCATGACGATGTCACGGATCTCGCCTTCCTTCTTCTTGGTGTGCTCACGCAGCGGGAAGGCGGTGTTGTCATAGAGGTTCATCGACCCGAACAGCGCGCCGTCCTGGAACATGACACCGAACAGCGTGCGGATGTCGTACAGCTCCTTGGCCGAGCACTCGGTGATGTCGGTGCCATCGACGATGATCGAACCCCGCTCCGGGCGCAGCAGGCCGATCAGCGACTTCAAGAAGACGGATTTACCGGTACCCGACGGCCCCAGCAGAACACTGACCTCGCCCTCCGGGATCTCCAACGTCACGTCTTCCCAGATTCGCTGGGACCCGAAGGACTTCGTGAGTCCCTCAACCTGGATACCAATACCCATGCGAAAACCCTCCCACTGACGTTGGTCACCGCTGCCCAAGCCCAGCTTGTGGCATGAGTCACTGTAGCGCACCGGTGATGAAGGGGTCGCGATGTGCGCCTATCGCTGAAAATTCATGATCGGCCACGATTCCGTCACGCGCAAGGCGACCAGTTGCCATGAAAGCCCATCGGAACTCGCTGCGGCAAGTGCACGGTGGCTACCGATTCGCAGGTTTGCGCGTCGAGCAACACCAGTTGGCCCTCGTCGCGGCCGCGGTGGTAGCCGTATCCGATCAGGATGCCGTCATCCTCGGCGGCGTCCGGCGAGCCAGCGCCGGGACGCGGGACGAAGGACATTTCACCGATCAGCAACTCGGGGTCGAGTGGGGCGACCGTGCTGGATCCGGTCTCGTAGTCGTGCTTGTACAGCGATGTCGACAATTGCGTTCTCCCTGAGTCGAGGAAGCCGCCGTCGATGCCCACGGTGTAGCCGAAGCGATGCCGGCCACCGAGCAGGGTCTCGTTGATCCTGGGGAACTCCTGCGCACGGTCGTCGCGGCGTTCGCTGCTCACCGCTCCGGTCGCCAGGTTGATCGTCCACCGGTCCAAGGTCGGCCTGCTCTCTCCGGGCCCGCGCCGATCGCGGTCGAACATCCGCTGGTAGCGCACCACGTCGAGCACCAGCACCTCGCTGCCACCGCGAATTTCGGAGTAGGCGTTGAGCGGGTGGTAGACGTAGCAGGGTTCGATGTCGAACCACCGGATGTCGTCGTTGGTGCCCTCGCGGGGCATGACGCCGATGCGCGCCGGGTAGCGGGGATTCCATGCGTAGGGCAGCCGATAGGCCTGGCGCTCCTGGCGGTTGACCATCGCCGCGATCGGCCCGGGTACCCGCAAGCGTCCGATGACAGATTGGGCCACCAGCTTGGCCGGGTGTCGCATCCAAGCGGGCACCTTTGTTCCTACGACCTGCATGGGGTCGAGTGTCACGGGCAGGTCGTAGAGCACCACATATTTGTCGGTGAGCGAGAAGTCGTGCATCATCGGCGACCCCGACACCTCGATGTCGACGGTGCGGCGAGCGTGGCCGTGATTGTCGATCACCGAGTACTGCACGGTCCGACCGCGGGCGAAGGAGTAGGACACCGCGTGCAGTTCGCCGGTTCTCGGATCGCGGTGGGGATGTGCGGTGTAACCGCCGGGCAGGGTGCCGTCGAAGTCGCATGCGCCCACGGTGTCGAGCTCGTCGGTGAGTTCGTAGTTGGCCACGCCGCCTTCGACGAGAGCCAGGGTCTTTCCGGCGTGGGCCAGCACATTGGTATTGGCGCCGAGGGACTGCATTCCGGCCAGCAGGTTAGGCGCGGCGGTTGTCGGCTCACCAAGGGCCGCGCGCACACCCGCGCTGCGGACCCAGCGGTTGCGGTACCAGCCGGCCTTGCCGCCCTGCAGTGCCACTCCGTGCACCATGCCGTCGCCGGTGAACCAGTGGTAGGTGGCGGGGTCGACCTCTGCGACGGGGTTGGGCCCGTTACGCAGGTAGCGCCCGTCGAGGAACTCGGGGATGTGTCCGGTGACCGGCAAGTCGGTCGCGGTCACCTCGGCGTTCACCGGCGCCAGGACGTCGTCGAGATACGGGTTCGCCGGTGCGGCGGTGGCGGCAGTGGTCATGTTGGCCTCCTAGCTCGCATAACATTGATATTTCATTGTTATACACACTGAGCGCGGGCTGTGTCAAGATGCAACCGTGACTTCGCAGGCCGAACGCGACGTGCGAGCCGAGTTGCTGCATGCTGCCGTGCAGATCCTCAACGAGGACGGCCCCGACGCGTTGCAAACCCGCAAGATCGCCAGCGCCGCCGGAACCTCGACGATGGCGGTGTACACGCATTTCGGCGGCATGCCTGCGCTGATTGCCGCGGTTGCCGCGGAGGGGTTGCGCCAGTTCGATGCCGCGATGACGATGCCGTCGACGGCGGACCCCGTCGCGGATCTGATGGCCACTGGGATTGCCTACCGGCGTTACGCCATCGAGCGTCCGCATATGTACCGGCTGATGTTCGGCAGCACCAGTGCACACGGCATCAACGCGCCGGCACGCGATGTTCTGACCTTGACGCTGGCCGAGATCAACGACCACTACCCCAGCTTCGCCCACGTCGTGCGGGGCGTGCACCGGTCGATGCTGGCTGGGCGGATCGCCGCGGGATCGCCCTCCGACGACGCCACCGTGGTGGCCATCGCCGCTCAGTTCTGGGCGTCAATCCACGGCTTCGTGATGCTCGAGCTCGCGGGCTATTACGGCGCTCAGGGCAGCGCTGTCGGGCCGGTGCTCGGTACGTTGACGACGAACCTTCTTATTTCACTTGGCGATTCGCCTGAGCGAGTGCGACAGTCGCAGCGGCTGGCGGTGCAGCGCTGAGTACACGAAACCCCCGGAGCCTCGGTGGCTCCGGGGGTTTTCGCTGAGTCGACTACTTGACGGTGACGGTGGCGCCGGCGGCCTCGAGCTTGGTCTTGGCCTCCTCGGCAGCCTCCTTGGGGGCCTTCTCCAGGACCGCCTTGGGGGCGCCGTCGACCAGGTCCTTGGCCTCTTTGAGGCCCAGGCCGGAGACGATCTCACGGACAACCTTGATCACGCCGATCTTCTTGTCGCCGGCGGCCTCGAGGATGACGTCGAACTCGGACTGCTCCTCGGCTGCCTCGGCGGCCGGGGCGGCCCCGCCAGGAGCGGCGGCGGCAACGGCGACCGGGGCGGCCGCGGTTACCTCGAAGGTCTCCTCGAACTTCTTCACGAACTCCGAGAGCTCCAGCAGGGTGAGTTCCTTGAACGCGTCGAGCAGTTCGTCGGTGGACAACTTGGACATGGTGTGGGTCCTTCCTTGGTGGGTTTGGGGTTATTCGGTGGATTCGGTCGCTGCGGCCTCTGCGGCCGGAGCCTCGGTCTCTGCGGCCTCGGCGGCTGGGGCCTCGGCGGCCGGAGCCTCCGGAGCCTCCGCGGCTGGGGCCTCGGCCGGCGCCGCAGGCTCTTCTGCGGCTCGCTTCTCCTGCAGCGCGGCAGCAAGCCGGGCCACCTGCGAGGCCGGCGCGTTGAACAGCGCGGCTGCCTTCGACAGGTTGGCCTTCATCGCCCCCGCCAGCTTGGCGAGCAGCACTTCGCGCGACTCGAGGTCGGCGATGCGCTCGACTTCGGCGACGGTCAGCGGGTGGCCGTCCATGTAGCCGCCCTTGATGACCAGCGCCTTGTGCTCCTTGGCGAAGGTCTTGATCGCCTTGGCGGCGTCGACCGCCTCGCCGCTGACGAACGCGATCGCGGTCGGTCCGACGAACAACTCGTCGAGGCCCTCGATGCCCGCCTCCGAGGCGGCCCGCTTGATCAGCGTGTTCTTGGCGACCGAGTAGGTCGCCGAGCCGGCCAGCGACCGACGCAGGTCGGCCAGATTAGCGACGGATAGACCGCGATATTCGGTGATCACGGTGGCAGTGGAAGCCCTGAACTGCTCGGCGATGTCCGCAACGGCGGTGGCCTTATCAGCGTGGGCCATGCATACCTCCTTGGGGGTCACGGCCCGGAAATAACGAACGCCCCGACGCAGGAAGCGGTCGGGGCGCGAACTGTGCGTCGGCGTACGCCGACGAGGGTCTGCCTCGTCCTCCTGCGTGGGCCGCCGGGAATTCCCGGACCTTCAACCGATTGCTCGGTGACCGACGGTCTTCGGTGGATCGGGCTCCACAATAGCGTGGCCCGCCGCTATCAGCCAAAACGGTCAGACCCGGTGATCGGCCCGCAGCGTGAGTACTCGTCGATGAATCCGGTGCTCGGTGCTGCGCGGCAGTTGACCGGGACCGTATACGCCGCGCGCGAGGCGGCGCGCCCTCCCGCGGCGCCGCTCCCACCGCAGCGCGTCCGACACGGATTTACCGGCCGGGCTGTCAACCACGAACCCGTGGAGGCAAGCGCCTCGACCAAGTCTTTGATGGTGGCGCGGCCGTGGACGGCAAGGTGCATCGTGAGTACGTAACGCAGCTCGATACCCCGCAGCTTGTTCATCGTCGGACGGTCGCATGTCGATACGACATCCCCCCGAAATCGCTCGTAGGCGGGCACAAAGCCCCCTGGCCTGGATCCGCCGAGTGACTCAAGTGACAGATGCGACAAGTGCTGCCGCGCCGATCAATCCGGCGTCGCCCCCGAGCGCTGCCGGTACCACCCGCAGGCCTCGGATGAATTCCAGACGCGCGTAGCCGGCCAACGCCTCGCGCAACGGGTCGAACAGCGTCCGCCCCGACTTGGCCACTCCGCCCCCGATGACAACGAGATCCAGGTCGCACGCCGCCGCGACCGAGGCGATCATCGCGGCCAGCGCGGTGGCTCCACGGCGAAATGCCCGGACCGCCACCGCGTCACCGTTGCTGGCTGCTTCGGCCAGCGCCGCCGCGTCAGCCCCGGGCGCCGCCGCCCAACCGTTGGCCACCGCCCACCGTGTCAGCCAGGGTCCGGCCGCGATCGTCTCCACGCAGCCGTGGCCGCCGCAGGAGCACGGCTGCCCGTCCGGTTCGACCACGACGTGACCGACATGTCCGGCATTGCCGGTCCGCCCGTGATACGGCGCACCATCGAGCACCAGCCCACCGCCCACGCCGGTGGAGACCACCATGCCGAGCAGGAAGTCGACGCCGCGCCCGGCGCCGCGCCAGTGTTCGCCGAGCGCCATGCACACGCCGTCGCCAGCCAGTCGCACCGGCACGCCCGGCACCGCGGCCGCAACCCGGTCCCGCAGCGGAAAGCCACGCCAGGAGGGGATGTTGATCGGGCTGACGGTTCCCGCGGCCAGGTCGATGGGGCCGGCCGACCCGATACCTACCGCGCAGACACCACCCCCGGCGGTTTGTATCGCGTCGGCGATCATCCGGCGAGTCAACGACCAAACCTCTTCTGCGCCATGGTTCTTCGGCGTCGGCCGGGTAGCGGCCTGCACGAGCGTTCCGGCCTGGTCGACCAGGCCGGCGGCGATCTTGGTGCCGCCGATGTCGAGGGTCAGGGTGAGCATGCGGGGCTTCAGTGCCGGTGGGTGTTGTCGGGTTGACGCGGGTCGCCCGGATGCTCGTATCCAGGTGCCAGCCGCACCAGCTCAGCCCGGCGTTCGTCGAGCCATACCCGGAAGGCTCGGCGCCGCGCCGCCGCCCGCAGATGGTCGGCGATCGCGGCGCGCACCTGATGCAGCGGCGGGGCGGCGACGGCCGGGCCTCGCCAGCCGTGGCGGTCGGGGCTCGCCGCGGCGAACCGCAGCGGGTTTCGGGCGTGGTAGCCGGCCACGTCGTCGTCGGTGACGTCGACCGCGGCGGTGACGCGGGCGAACACTGCGCGCGCTGAAGGGTCTGACAGCGCCCCCGCGGCGATGCTGCCGATCTCCAGCCGGGCCGTGGTGTCGGGTAGCAGCTCAGCCTCGCTCGGCGCGTTCCGAGCGGTCACGCCCAGCGCAGCGGCCTCGGCGGCGACTACCCGCTCGGTCACGATCAGTTGGGTCAGCCAGCGACGCAGCTGCCTGCCTTCACTGGTACCGGCCGCCGGCAGCGCAGCCGCCAGCGGGCCGTCGCGCAGCCGCGCCTCGCGCTCGTCTACCTCGTCGATGCGGACCGCAACACCGCCGACCGTCGCGACATTCATCGGACCGTCACCTTCACCGTGGGTGAGTACACCAGCCGGCCGGCGCAGCCCACCCGGACCAGCGCCCACCACTGTCCGGGTTCTACCCAGGCCGGCGGGTTCACATCGAACCCGAGCTCGACCGTGCCGCCGGCCGGCAGCACCGCGCCTCGCGTCGCCGGGCCGATCCACTCCCAGGTCCCCCACGGGCTGATCAGATGGGCCTCCAGACTCAGGTCAGCGCACGCGTCGGTGCCGATCGTGACGGCCAGACGAGCTGAGCCGCCGGCGACCACCTCGACGTCAGTCGGCCCGTCGACCAGGTACACCGCTCGGCCATCGTCAGCGCCTCCGACCGAGACCATGCACACGTCTTCGACGACCTGGCGCCAGGCAGGTGGCACGTCGGTGCCGGTGAGCTCCAGCTGGGCCCGCACCGGATACAGGCCGGAAACGACACCCGGCAGCGTCTTCAGCACAACATCGGCCTCCAGGTGTCCCCCGGGTTGCAGCGTGAAGGGCAGCGTGGCCGGGTTGGCCGACCAGCCGGGTGGACACACCAGCGTGACGGCACCGGCCAGCGGTGCGTCGCAGCTGTCGCTGGCCGCGGTCAACCGCAGCGTCACGTCGGCGCCCGCGGTGGCGGTGAGCCGATGCGGATGCAGGTGGGCCACCGCGGGCAGCCCGCCGAGCGGGGCCGGCCCGCGATTGTGCAGCCAGTACCGCGCGTACAGCGGCTGGCAGTGCTCGGTTTCAGGAGCCAACGCGGCACCTTTGGCATCGAGCAGCTTGGGCAGGTCCAGTCGGGCCAGCGCGGTGCAGATCTGGTAGCCGTGCAACGTGCCGAGTCGGCGCTGGCCCAGGGGTCGCTCAAGCAGGTCGGCGTGGTGCAGCTCGGACACTGTGCCCAGCGGCGAGCGCACGGCGACATGGGTATCACCGCCCCGGGTTTCGACCAGCCGGATGGCCACTCGGCCGGGGTCGACGGGTTGGGCGCTGCCGTGTGCCAGCGGGTTACCCGCCGCCTTGAGCGCACCCAAGTGCACCGCGCCCGCCGGGTCGACCTGCAGCAGCGAACCGGTCGCGGGCAGCCCGCCAACTCGCTCGGGCGCCGTCACGGCCAGCATCGGGTGGGAGAACTCCGCGCTGTGGGCTGGGATCTCGGCGTGGCGCCAGTCGCCGGCGCCGCAGACCAGCGCGTAGTCGAAGACATGTGTCCAGTGCTGCAGCTGGAAGTTCGAGCCGTCGGGCGCGGTGCGGCGCGGCTCGTCGATCCACACACCGGACGGCCAGCCGGTGCAGGACCGCATCAGCGCGGTGTGCAGGGTTCCGTCGGTTTCGACGGCGAAGCTCGGGACTCCGCGGTTGAGCAGCGCGACGGTAAAGGGCTCGAAGCGCTGCAGGCCCGACGGTGCCTGCTGCCTGACGACGATCTCGGCGTCGACCAGGTCGTCGGCTACCGATGCGATCGCCGGCCCGAGGTCGGCGTCTTCGCGGCTGGCGATCACCAGCACCGGCAGCGCTCGCGAATCCCGCAGGTCCGCGCTGGGAACCCAACCGGCCGCCAACGGCGTCGCAGCGGGCACCCAGACCCGGGCCCGGCCGGTGTCGGCAAGCTGCCGCTCGACCTCGACGGTGTACGCCGGATCGGCGGCGGCCAGCACCGCCTTGGTGAACGCGTTCTGGCCCGGTCCGCCCAACGCGATGCGGGCGTCCGGCAGGTTGGAGTCGACGCCGAGGCGGCCGTAGCGCGGCTTGCCGGCGCTGCTGCAGGTCGCCGTCACCCCGGCCCGCACCAGCGCGACCACGAGGTCGCGCGCCAGCGGGCCGCTCATCGCCTCGGTCGGCGCGACCACCTCGGCCACCGACACCGCCCGCACACCGTCCCCGACGCGCACCCGGGCCGCCGAGGACAGCCCGAACCAGCCGTAGGCGGGGTTGTCCAGCGTCCACGGATGGTCCGCGGTGTCCACCGACCCAGCTTCGTTGTGCAGCAATGCGAAACCGCGCCCGACGACGGCGTCGCCGACCTCGCTGACCGGCATGGCGCCCGGCACCGGACACGGCCAACGCAGTCGTAGCAGCTGGTCGGCGGCGGTGAAGTCGTGGATCGTGGTGGCGCAGTCCACCCGGTCAACGCCGTGCCACAGCGTCAGAGTCTGGGTATAGCTCAGCAGCTCGGCGATTCGGCCCTGCACCACCAGCCGCTGGCCCAGCGCGCAGTGGTAAGCCCGTACCTCCGCTGAGGTTTCCGACGAGCTGACCATCGGCCCCTTGGGCAGCAGGTGCCATGGGCCCTCGCCACCGGTCGGATGCGCCGGGTATTCCTCGTACACGGCCAACTCGTTGCCGACTTGGTTCTCGCTGATCAGCTGCCGGTCGCCGTGCACCAGCGACGACACCCCACCGCCGCGGGCCGGGTCGACAACCAGCCGGTAGTGCTCGTTCGCAATCTGATTGCCGCGCAACGGTTTCCAGGTCGTCGAGGTGTCGCCGGCGAGCAGCCGATAGGCCCGCCAACCCAGCGAGGGCACATCACGGGCCAGCCAGCTGACCGATCGCCCGTCGTGCTCGACAAGCGCGGGCAGCTCGGCGCCGTCGTGGTCCAGCACCCGCGCCCCGGCGCCGACGGGGACCTGGAGCCGGACGGTGACGACATCGGTGCGGTTGTGCGCCAATGGATTCCACAGCACGGTGTTGATAGGACCGTCCCCGTCCACCGCACTGGACAGCAGGGCCAGCGAGTTGTCCCTGGCCGCGCGGCCAAGCTCCCACGCGTCGCGCCAGCCGGTCAGCAGGTCGAGGTAGACCTGGTCAGACTCCGAGCCAGTAATGGCGTCGTGGTGCGCGCCGTAGACCAGCTGCACCCACGCCTTGGCCAGTGCGGCCTGCGGGTAGTCGGCGCCGGCAAGCTGCCCCGCGAACACCGCAAACTTCTCGGCGTCCAAGACGGCGTTCTCGGCGGCCCGGTTCGCTTGTTTGGTGTCGATGAACGACACGTCCTTGCCGGTGTAGATCGGGTTCATGTCCCGGGTCTGCGGCGACGGCACCAGCGCACGGCTGTCCAGTTCGGCGCGGACGGCGGCGAAGAACTCCCTCGGCAGCGCGCAGACGAACCGCGGCCAGGTGTAGCGCGAACCCCAGTCCCGGTGAATCCCGGTGACCCACTTGTTCGGTGGGGTGTAGTCGGTGCCGACGGGCAGCAACACGTTGCGGGTCAGCGTCACCTTCTTCAGCTCTTCGAACAGCCGGTAAGTGGCCTGCTCCGCTTCGGCCAACGAGGTGGACTCGTCCATCGACCAGCCGGCCCCATAGTGCGCGGGCATGTAATGGGTGAGCAAGCCACGCCCGGACGGAGCGATCCACTCGAACTCGCTGCAGAACTGCATGCCTGCCACGCCGCCCTCGCTGTGCATCGGGCCCCACTGGTGGTGCGGTCCGCGCGCCCACGAACTCGAGGTCAGCCCGGCGTCGGCGGCCATCCCCGGAAACTGCGGGTCGTGGCCGAATACGTCGAGCTGCCAGGCGGTGGCCGGGTTGGCGCCGAGCACGTCGCGCTGAAATCCACTACCGTGCACAAAGTTTCGGATTGTCGTCTCCGGGCTGGTGAGGTTGGTGTTGGGCTCGTTGTAGGTGCCGCCCATGATCTCCACCCGGCCCTCGGCGATCAGCCGCCGCAAGTCGGCGCGGTCCTCGGGGTGGGTGTCCCAGTACGGCTTGAGGTAGTCGACCTCGGCGAGCACGAACTTGTATTCGGGTTCGCGACGGGCCATCTCCAGATGCGCATGAACCAACTCGAAACCGTTGGTCTGCCGTCCGGGCGGGTCCTCGGTCCACAGGCTGGTGTAGCCGCCTTGGGTGTTCCACCACACCGGGTCGTAGTGGAAGTGGCTGATCATGAACATCGTCCACCCTGGCTCGGCGACGGTGAAAGCAAACGGTGTTGCGGTCCCCGCGACGTACACCTGGGCGGTCCGCCGTTGGCCGATAACCGGGTGCTCGACGGCAACGGGCACCTCGATGACATCTTCGCCGGTGCCGGCGAGCGTCTCTCCGCTGAGGCCCTCGCCGTCAACCCGGACCGGTGTGGGCTTCGTGCCGCCGCTGACCGTCACCCGCGCCAGTTGCAGCGGCGCGTCGGGCGGCCCGACGAAAAGTTCCGTCGACTCTGCCGAGATCACCCGCATTCCCGCACCCTACGGCCGGACCAGGCGCCGCGCGGCGTCACTGGCGCGGCGTTTTTCGGCTTGGTATGACGGGTTCATGCCCGCTCTCGCCTCGCCCGTGACCGATGAACGTAGCGCCCTGCGTGAGTACCTGGCCTTTCACCAGAGCGCGTTCTTCGCGGTGGCCTATGGCCTCACCGACGAACAGGCTCGCTCACGGCCAACGGTCGGCGCATTGTCGGTCGGCGGGCTGATCAAGCACGCCACCGGTATGCAGCGCAGCTGGATGGCCCGGGTCGCCGCCGCGCCGGACGCCCCGCCGCGGGACACCCGACCGTTCGACGAGATCGCCGCGGACTTCGCCGACCAGCACGTGATGCGGCCCGACGAGACGCTGGCCGACCTGCTGAGCGGTTACCGGGCCCAGAACGCCGCATCGCTGCATCTGGTGGACACCGCCGACCTGGACGCCGCCGTCCCGGTCCCCCACGACATCCCGTGGTTCCCGAAGAATCTCGAGGCGTGGTCGGTGCGATGGGTGATCCTGCACGTGATCAACGAGCTGGCCCGGCACTCCGGGCATGCCGACATCATCAGGGAGAGCATCGACGGCGCCACCATGTACGAGCTGATCGCCGGTCTGGAGGGCTGGGAGATCACGGGCTGGGTAACGCCCTGGAAGTCTCAGCAAGAACCGACGAAGAATGCTGACTCGTAGCGGCCTCGCCCGCCGTGAGACGGCGCAGGGCGCCGTCGAGCTCTATTACGAAGACCTCGGCGACCCGGCCCGCCCGGCGGTGCTGCTGATCATGGGGCTCGGCGCCCAGCTGCCGATGTGGCCGGACGGCTTCTGCGCTCAGCTCGTCGACGCGGGGTATCGGGTGATCCGGTTCGACCACCGCGACACCGGGCTGTCGGCCAAGATGCACGGGATGCGGGCCCAGGGCGCGGTCCATCGCCGGGTATGGCGCTATCTGCTGGGCCGCACCAGCCCGGTGCCCTACACGCTGGTCGACATGACGCACGACGTGGTCGCACTGCTCGATCATCTCGGCATCGCCCGGGCACACGTCGTCGGCGCCTCGATGGGCGGGATGATCGCCCAGATCCTGGCCGGCACCGAACCGCAGCGGGTGGCATCGCTGGGCATCATCATGTCCACCACGGGCAAACCGTTCTCCCGGTTGCCGGCGTGGCGGGTGATCCGGCTGGCGTTCGGCGGTCCCGGCGACGATGCCTCCGACGAGGACAAACTGGCCTTCGAGGTACGCAACGTCGCGGTGTTCAACGGCCCCAACTTCTTGCCGCCCGAGGCGCAGCTCCGCGAGCGCGTCCGGCAGCTCGCCGAGCGGTCCAGCTATCCGCCCGGCATGCTGCGCCAGTTCGACGCCGTGCTGGGCACTGGCAGCCTGCTGGCCTACAGCAAGGCGATCACCGCGCCGACGGTGGTGCTGCACGGTTCGCGCGACCCCATGGTGCGGCCGCGCAACGGTCGCGGGGTCGCCGCGGCCATCCCGGGCGCCCGGTTCGTCGTCGTCGACGGCATGGGCCACGACCTCCCCGAACCGGTGTGGCGCCCGATCGTGGAGATCCTCACCGAGAACTTTGCTCGCGCACGCGCCCGGTGAGCGGGCTCACAGGAATTGGGACTTGACACCACCGGTTTGGCAGACTGCACAAATGAGTTCCAACAACCACCGCGAGGTAGCCAAGCTTGACCGGGTGCCGTTGCCGGTCGAGGCGGCCCGCATCGGCGTGACCGGTTGGCAGCTCACCCGCACCGCCGCGCGCGTCATCACCAAGCTGGCGACCAAGGGTCCGATGCAGCAAAAGGTGATCAAGCAGATCCCGCAGACCTTCTCTGACCTGGGTCCCACTTACGTCAAATTCGGCCAGATCATCGCGTCCAGCCCGGGCGCGTTCGGCGAAGAGCTGTCGCGTGAATTCCGCGGCCTGCTCGACAGCGTGCCACCGGCAGACAAAGACGAGGTGCACAAGCTGTTCGCCAAGGAGCTGGGCGCCGACCCGTCGGAGCTCTTCGCCAGCTTCGATGACGAGCCGTTCGCGTCCGCGTCCATCGCCCAGGTGCACTACGCCACCCTGCGCACCGGCGAGGACGTCGTAGTCAAAATCCAGCGGCCGGGTATCCGCCGCCGGGTGGCCGCTGACCTGCAGATCCTCAAGCGCTTCGCCCAGGCTGTCGAGCTGGCCAAGACGGGCCGGCGATTGTCCGCACAGGACGTCGTCGCCGACTTCGCCGACAACCTGGCGGAGGAGCTGGACTTCCGCCTCGAGGCGCAGTCGATGGACGCCTGGATCTCTCATCTGCACGGGTCACCACTGGGCAAGAACATCCGGGTGCCGGAGGTGCACTGGAAGTTCACCACCGAGCGGGTGCTGACGATGGAACGGGTGCAAGGCATCCGCATCGACAACGTCGCCGAAATCCGCAAGGCCGGGTTCGACGGCACCGAGCTGGTCAAAGCGCTGGTGTTCTCCCTGTTCGAGGGTGGGCTGCGGCACGGCCTGTTCCACGGCGACCTGCACGCCGGCAACCTCTACGTCGACGACCAGGGCCGCATCGTGTTCTTCGACTTCGGCATCATGGGCCGCATCGATCCGCGCACCCGCTGGCTGCTGCGGGAGCTGGTGTATGCGCTGCTGGTCAAGAAGGATCACGCCGCGGCCGGCAAGATCGTGGTGTTGATGGGCGCCGTCGGCACCATGAAGCCCGAAGCTCAGGCCGCCAAGGACCTGGAAAAGTTCGCCACGCCGCTGACCATGCAGACGCTGGGCGACATGTCCTACGCCGACATCGGTAAGCAGCTCTCGACGCTGGCCGACGCCTACGACGTCAAGCTGCCACGCGAGCTGGTGCTGATCGGCAAGCAGTTCCTCTACGTCGAGCGGTATATGAAGCTGCTGGCGCCGAGCTGGCAGATGATGTCCGACCCGGAGCTCACCGGGTACTTCGCCAACTTCATGGTGGAGGTCGGCCGTGAGCACCAATCCGACGCTGAGGTTTAGAGAGGTCTAGCCCCTGTGGAAATCCGAAGCGGCACAACACGTTCCGGCGATCTGGATATTTACTACGAGGACATGGGCGACCCGAAGGATCCGGCTGTGCTGTTGATCATGGGGCTGGGCTCGCAGCTGCTGCTGTGGCGCGACGGGTTCTGCGAGAAGCTGGTCGCAGAAGGACTGCGGGTGATCCGCTATGACAACCGGGATGTCGGCCTGTCCGGTAAGACGAAGCGGGGGCATTCCGAGGGGCCGTTGATCCCGCGGATGCTCAAGTTCTGGGTGGGGATGCCCGGCCAGGCCGACTACACGCTCGAGGACATGGCCGACGACGGGGCCGCGGTGCTTGATCACCTCGGGATCGAACGGGCGCACATCGTCGGGGCCTCGATGGGCGGCATGATCGCCCAGGTCTTCGCCGCGCGGTTACGCGCGCGGACGCGGTCGCTCGCGGTGATCTTCTCCAGCAACAACCGGCCGTTCTTGCCGCCGCCGGCCCCGAGCGCCCTGCGCGCGCTCCTCAACGGGCCGCCGCCCGGTTCGCCGCTCGACGTGATCGCCGACAACGCCGTGCGAGTGTGGGGAGTCATCGGCAGTCCCCGCTATCCGGCTCCCCAACAGCGGATCCGGGCCGAAACGATCGAGGCCTACGAACGGTGCTACTACCCGTGGGGCATCAGCCGGCATTTCAGCGCGATCATCGCCAGCGGCAGCCTGCTCCGCTACGACCGCCAGATCACCGCGCCCACCGTGGTCCTGCACGGCCGCGCCGACAAGTTGCAGCGGCCATTCGGCGGCCGGGCGGTTGCCCGCGCGATCCGGGGCGCCCGCCTCGTCTTGATCGACGGCATGGGCCACGACCTGCCCGAGCAGCTGTGGGATCGCATCACCGGCGAGCTGACGGCCACGTTTGCCCAGGGCTGACCACCCGACGACAGGTTTTCCGATTGGGTCGGACCAGGCCGATCGACTACCATGACTGGCGGATCACTGGGGGGCGGGCAGTCGCACTCGCCGGGGGTGGACACCGTGAAAACCAGGAAGGCGCACGCGCGCATGGCGGGAAAACTCAGGCCGCATTTCGAGGACGTCCAGGCCCACTACGACCTGTCTGACGACTTCTTCCGGCTCTTCCTCGACCCGAGCCAGACCTACAGCTGCGCCTACTTCGAGCGTGACGACATGACGCTGGAACAGGCTCAGCAGGCCAAGGTCGACCTGGCGCTGGGCAAGCTGGGCCTGCAGTCGGGAATGACGCTCCTCGACGTGGGCTGCGGCTGGGGCAGCACGATGCGCCGCGCGATCGAGAAGTACGACGTGAACGTCGTCGGCCTGACCCTGAGCAAGAACCAGGCCGCGCACGTGCAGAAGATGTTCGACGAGCTGGACAGCCCGCGCGACAAGCGGATCCTGCTGGAGGGCTGGGAGCAGTTCGACGAGCCGGTGGACCGGATCGTGTCGATCGGCGCGTTCGAGCACTTCGGCCACGACCGCTACGACGACTTCTTCAAAATGGCCCACGGAGCCCTGCCCGACGACGGGGTGCTGCTGCTGCACACGATCACCGGCCTGACGCCGGCGCAGATGACTGAGCGCGGCATGCCACTTACCTTCGAGTTGGCCCGTTTCATGAAGTTCATCATCACCGAGATTTTCCCGGGCGGCCGGTTGCCGTCGATCGAGAAGGTGGAGGACCACTCGTCAAAGGCCGGCTTCACGCTGAGCCGCAGGCAGTCGCTGCAGCCGCACTACGCCAAGACCCTCGACCACTGGGCCGCGGCGTTGGAGGCGCACAAGAGCGAAGCCATTGAGATGCAGTCCGAAGAGGTCTACGAGCGCTACATGCACTATTTGACTGGATGCGCGAAGGGATTCCGGGTCGGATACATCGACGTCAACCAATTCACACTGGAGAAATAGCGTTCAGCCACGCGAAAGAAAAACGGAGACTTCGTCCGAGTATTGGACGATGCCGGGTATGGTGCTCTCACCACAGACGACTTGTGCAATCGGCGAGCACACAACCCGGGAGCGGCAACACCCCAAGCAGTAGGAAGGCCAAGAAAGCAGATGCCTGACAAGCACGCCAGTTCCACAGAGACGCGGACGCGTCCCGAGGACATCCAGGCACACTACGACCTCTCCGACGACTTCTTCGGATTGTTCCAGGACCCGACGCGGACATACAGCTCGGCCTACTTCGTGCGCGACGGCATGACGCTGGAAGAAGCCCAGATCGCCAAGGTCGACTTGAACCTTGACAAGCTGGACCTGAAGCCCGGCATGACGCTGCTGGACATCGGCTGCGGCTGGGGCACCACGATGAAGCGCGCCGTGGAGAAGTACGACGTCAACGTGATCGGCCTGACGTTGTCCAAGAACCAGCACGCGCGGGCCCAGCACGTGCTGGACGGCATCGACACCCATCGCTCGCGGCAGGTGCTGCTGCGCGGCTGGGAGGACTTCAGCGATCCCGTCGACCGGATCGTGTCTATCGAGGCGTTCGAGCACTTCGGCTTCGAGAATTACGACCGCTACTTCAAGAACACGTTCAACATCATGCCCGAGGACGGGCGGATGACGGTGCAAAGCAGCGTCGCCTATCACCCCTACGAGCTCAACGCGCGTGGCAAGAAGCTGACGTTCGAGACGGCGCGGTTCATCAAGTTCATCCTCACCGAGATCTTTCCCGGGGGCCGCTTGCCGTCCACCGCGATGATGGTCGAGCACGGTGAGAAGGCGGGTTTTGTGGTGCCCGAACCGCTTTCGTTGCGACCAAGCTACATCAAGACACTGCGAATCTGGGGCGACGCGCTGGCGGCCAACAAGGACAAGGCCATCGAGATCACCTCGGAAGAGGTCTACGAGCGCTACATGAAGTACCTGCGCGGCGCCGAGTACTACTTCACCGACGAAATGCTGGACGTCAGCCTGGTCACCTACCTCAAGCCGGGAGCCGCGGCTTAATCTTTTTCCGCATTTCCTAGCGCCTGCTGTCGGATTGTGGCTGCGCCGTTCGTCGGACAGGTAGAGAGTGGAACACAGGGTTCCGCTCACTACCGGAGGTAACCACAATGCAGTACTTAGCTTTGTTGATCGGCCAGGAGCGGGAGCTCACGCCCGACCAGGGGGCCAGCGAGATGGCGGCCTACCAGAATTTCCACGCCAAAGCGGCGTCGGCGATCCGCGGCGGTGACGCGCTGTTGCCCGCGGCGACCGGTGTGCGCATCTCCGGCGGCCCGGACGCGCCGACGATCACCGACGGCCCGTTCGTCGAGGCCGCCGAGGTCGCGGGCGGCTATTACGTGTTCGAAGCCGAAAACCTCGACGACGCATTGGCGTTGGCCCGCGATATTCCTGCCGCCAAGTACGGCGCCATCGAAGTTCGGCCGATCTACCACACCGTCGATCCCGAATGGTCGCGCTCCGACGGCCAGTGGCTGGCGCTGCTGCTGGAACCGCCCGCATCGGCCAATGTCCCCGGCACGCCGGAGTGGGAGGCGGAAGCAGCGCGGCACGGTGAATTTGCTGCTGTCGCAGGCGATCACATTGTCGGCGGGGCCGCATTGCACGAGCCGGCGACGGCGACCACGGTGCGCGTCCGTGACGGCGAGGCGCTGTTGACCGACGGGCCCTACGCCGAAGCCGCCGAGATCGCCACCGGCTTCTACGTGCTGACCGCCGGCGACCGTGACGAGGCGGTCAAACTGGCCGCGATGATCCCTGCCGGCGCGGTGCAACTGCGCCAGTTGGCGGGAGTCTCCGGCCTGTAGAGCATGGCTGACCTGGACGGCGTCTTCCGGCGCGAGTGGGGCCCGGCTGTGGCCACGCTGGCCCGGTGGTCGGGTGATCTCAGCGTCGCCGAGGACGCCGTCCAGGAAGCCTTCGCCGAGGCGCTGCGGGTATGGCCACGCGACGGCGTGCCCGACAACCCCGGCGGGTGGGTGCTGACTGTGGCCCGCAACCGTGCCCGCGACCGGCTGCGCCGCGAATCGGTCCGTCCGGGAAAGGAATCGGCGGCCATGAATGGGTACGTGGAGAGCATCCGGGCGCGCACCGATCACGCCGAACCACATCCCGTTCGTGACGACGAGCTGCGGATGATGTTCACCTGCGCACACCCGGCCCTCGACCGGGTGTCGCAGCTCGCGCTGACCCTACGACTGGTCTCCGGGTTGACCGTGGCGGAGATCGCCCGCGCACTGCTGCAGACCGAGGCCGCGGTCGGCCAGCGAATCACCCGCGCCAAGAACAAGATCCGGCACGCCAATATCCCGCTGCGGGTGCCACCCGCCGAGTTGCTCCCCGAACGCACATCACATGTGCTCAGTTGCGTCTACTCGGTGTTCACCGAAGGTTACTGGTCGACAGCGGGCCCGTCGGCGATTCGCGACGAGCTATGCGACGAAGGGGTCCGACTGGCTGGCGAGTTGTGCACCCTGATGCCGACTGAGCTGGAGGCGCATGCGCTGGCCGCCCTTGTCCTGCTGCATGATTCGAGACGGACAACCCGGGTTGACGCCGCCGGCGCGCTGGTGCCGCTCGAAGAGCAGGACCGTCGCCGCTGGGACGGTGGCCGGATCTCGCGCGGCCTGGATCGGCTGCGGGCGGCCCACGGTTCCACCGGCCCGTATCTGCCACAGGCGGTGATCGCCGCAATGCACGCGACGGCGCCATCGTGGGAACAGACCGACTGGCGCGGTATCTGCGCGGCCTACGACACCCTGTTGGCGATGACCGATTCGCCGGTGGTGCGCGCGAATCGGGCTCTGGCGGTTGGTTTCCGCGACGGCCCGGACGCCGGACTGGCCGCGTTGGAGAAGGTGGCACATGATCCGCGGCTGGCGCGCTCCAATCTGGTCGCGTCGGTGCGCGCCGACTTGCTGCGGCGGGCGGGACGACGCGACGATGCCGTAACCTGGTATCGAACGGCGTTGGCGTCCAATGGTTCCGAGCCGGGGCGCGACTACTTGCGCCGCCGCATCACCGAATGCGGCGGGTAGGCGCTATTGCCCAGCCCGGTCAGTGTTGGCCGCGTAGGCCCAACTCGCCGTTGAGATACTGCGCCCGACACGCCCGACGCGCCAGCTTGCCGCTGGTGGTTCGCGGGATGACGCCGGCGGCCACCAGCAGCACATCGGACAACGGCAGGCCATGCCGGCGCGATACCGCCGCCCGGATGGCATCGATCACCGGCTGCAGGTCAGCCCGGCCCGCGCCCACCGCCCGTTCGGCAACGATGACCAGACGCTCGCCGGCCTCATCGGCGGGCGCTCCCGGCACCTGGTTCGCCGGCACCGAGAACGCCGCGACATAACCCGATCGCACAGCCGACGACGCCTCGGCCGTGGTGGCCTCGATATCCTGCGGATAGTGGTTGCGGCCATCGACGATGATCAGATCCTTGATACGCCCGGTGATGTAGAGCTCGCCGTCGAGGTAGACACCGAGATCACCGGTCCGCAGCCAGGTGGCCTCGCTCGGTGCCCCGTCCGCATGACTGCCTACCGGCAGTGGGCGCTGCAGCTTGTTGCCGAACACCTGCTCGGTTTCCGCGGGGCGTGCCCAATAGCCGCGGCCGATATTGTCGCCGTGCAACCAGATCTCGCCGACCTCCCCGTCGGGCAGTTCTACCTCGGCATCCGGGTTCACGATGACGCCCCACTGACTGCGGGAGATCCGGCCGCAGGAAACCTGTGCGATGGCGTTGGCCGCGTCCGGCGAGACCCGAACGGCACGCCCGACGCCCAACTGGTCGCGGTCCAGGTAGACAAGGGTTGCCCCGGCAGCGGGGGCGATGGTCGAGACGAAAAGGGTCGCCTCGGCCATGCCGTACGACGGCTTGACCGCCGTGCTCGGCAGGCCGTACGGGGCGAACGCCGCGTTGAACTTTGCGATCGAGTAGATGCTGACCGGTTCGGAGCCGTTGATCAGCGACACCACATTGCTCAGGTCGAGGTCCTCGCCGGCATCCGGAAGCCCGCGATCCACGGCCAGGTCGAACGCGAAATTCGGAGCCGCCGCGAATGTGCGCCCATGCCGAGACTCCGCTGCCAGCTGGCGGATCCACCGATGCGGCCTTCGGACGAACGCGATCGGCGACATCAGAGTGACCTGGGTGCCGAATACCGCCACGCACACGATCATCAACAGGCCCATGTCGTGGTAGAGGGGCAACCAGCTGACGCTGCGGATGTCGTAGTCCATACCGGTCGAGATGACCATCTGCAGCACGTTGGTGCCGATTGCCCGATGGGTGATCTCCACACCGACCGGGGCCCGTGTCGACCCGGAGGTGTACTGCAGATACGCGATGTCGTCGGTGTCGAGTTGAACCGGCGCGAATGTGGCGCCCACCGAGTTGGGGATTTCATCGATCGCGATGACCCGCGGTCTGCGGCTGCGCGGCAACGACCGGACAAACTCCTGAACCGCCGCACCCGCGGCCGCGGTGGTCAGCACCGCCGCGGGCTGGGCATCGCCGAGCACTGTGTCGAGGCGCTCCGCATGCCCAGGCAACTCTGGCGCGAACAACGGCACCGCGATGTTACCGGCCTTGATCGCGGCGAAAAAGCCGACGATGTAGTCGATGCCCTGCGGAGCCAGTATCGCCACCCGATCACCCCGGGAGGTCACCTGCTGCAGGCGAGCGCCGATCGCCCGCAACCTGGTGCCCAGCTCGGCCCAGGTCAAGCTGATGGCCGTGCCGTCGTCGTTCCGGGTGTAGTCGAGATAGCGGTACGCGACGGCATCGCCGATGTCGGCGATGTGGCGGTCCAGAAATGACACCAGGTTGACGCCGTCTGGCAGGGCGATGCCGCCATCCGCATCGAGGTAGTCGGTCAACTCCAGCCGATTTCCCCGACCACGAGTTTCGTTCCCTGAGGCACTTCTCATGGAAAAAGTCTAAGAGACGGAGGTGTGTTCTACTATCGATGACCCACCGTGAATACCCGAGTGCTTAGGCCTCGGCGACGTTACGGGTGATCGACGGGTCGACCGGGATGCCCGGGCCGGTGGTCGTCGACACCGTGATCTTCTTCAGGTAGCGACCTTTCGACGACGACGGTTTGTGCCGCAGCACCTCGTCGAGCGCCGCGCCGTAGTTCTCCGCGAGCTGCTTCTCGTCGAAGGACGCCTTACCGATGACCAGGTGCAGATTGGCCTGCTTGTCGATCCGGAAGTTGATCTTGCCGCCCTTGATGTCAGACACCGCCTTGCTGACGTCCGGGGTGACGGTGCCGGTCTTCGGGTTGGGCATCAGGCCACGCGGCCCGAGGATCCGCGCGATCCGGCCGACCTTGGCCATCTGGTCGGGGGTGGCGATCGCCGCGTCGAAGTCCAAAAACCCGCCCTGGATCTTCTCGATCAGGTCGTCACTGCCGACCACGTCAGCGCCGGCCGCGGTTGCCTCCTCGGCCTTTTCGCCCACCGCGAACACCGCCACCCGGGCGGTCTTACCGGTGCCGTGCGGCAGGTTCACCGTGCCGCGGACCATCTGGTCGGCTTTGCGCGGGTCAACACCGAGCCGAATGGCCACCTCGACGGTCGCGTCCTGCTTGGTCGACGACGTCTCCTTGGCCAGCTTGGCCGCTTGCAGCGGCGTGTAGAGGCTGGTGTGGTCCACCTTCTCGGCGGCGGCGCGATATGCCTTGCTGTTCTTGCTCATTCGATAATCCAATCTGATGTTGGGTTGTGGTTAATGAAGCGGGCCGAAGCTGGCCCTCCCACGGATATTGAATTGTCGTTCTCCGGCCGAGAGCTACTCGACGGTGATCCCCATCGACCGGGCGGTGCCGGCGATGATCTTGGCGGCTGCGTCGATGTCGTTGGCGTTGAGGTCGGCCTTCTTGGTCTCGGCGATCTCGCGGACCTGATCCCAGCTGACCTTGGCGACCTTGTTCGTGTGCGGCTCGGCCGATCCCTTGGCCACCCCAGCAGCCTTGAGCAGCAGCCTGGCCGCCGGCGGGGTCTTGAGCGCAAAGGTGAAGCTGCGGTCCTCATAGACCGTGATCTCCACCGGGATGACATCGCCGCGCTGGCTTTCCGTCGCAGCGTTGTAGGCCTTGCAGAACTCCATGATGTTCACGCCGTGCTGGCCGAGCGCGGGGCCGACCGGCGGCGCGGGGTTGGCTTGCCCGGCCTGGATCTGGAGCTTGATCAGCCCGACGACTTTCTTTTTCGGGGCCATGAGATGTTGATGTTCCTTTCGTGCAGCGCTAAATCTTCGAGACCTGGGTGAAGCCCAGTTCCACAGGTGTTTCGCGGCCGAAGATGGACACCAGCACCTTGAGTTTCTGTTGTTCGCCGTTGACCTCGTTGATCGTCGCCGGCAGCGTGGCGAACGGCCCGTCCATCACGGTGACCGACTCGCCGACCTCGAAGTCGACCTCGACCACCGGACGTTCCAGACCGCCTTCGCTGGCCGCGGCGGCAGTGCTCGCCGCGCCCTTGGCAGGTTTCTTGGCCGCGCCCTGCGGCAGCAGGAACTTCACCACGTCGTCCAGCGAGAGGGCCGACGGGCGCGAGGTCGCGCCGACGAACCCGGTGACGCCGGGGGTGTTACGCACCGCCGACCAAGAGTCGTCGGTCAGGTCCATGCGCACCAGGATGTAGCCGGGCAGCACCTTGCGGTTGACCTGCTTACGCTGGCCGTTCTTGATCTCGGTGACCTCTTCGGTGGGCACTTCCACCTGGAAGATGTAGTCGCCGACGTCCAGGTTCTGCACGCGGGTCTCGAGGTTGGCTTTGACCTTGTTCTCGTATCCGGCGTAGGAGTGGATGACGTACCAGTCGCCGGGCTTGCGGCGCAGGTCGGCTTTCAGTGTGACGGCCGGGTCGACGTCTTCATCGTCTTCATCGCCCGACGCGGCGGCCTCGGCCGACTCTTCGGGCGCAGCGGCCTCCGCAACGGTGTCGTCAGTCAACGTCGTGGCGTCGTCGGCCACCGCGTCCGGGGCACTCGCCTCGTCGGTGACCTCGTGTAAGGCCTGTTCGATGTCGACCGTCTCACCCACGGGCAGATCGCCGTCGGAGGTAGTCACGGTTTTTTGGTCCTTCCTATACGTCAGCTCTGGCACGTCTGCGGCCTCAGCCGAATACCTCTAGCACCAGCTTGGCCAAGCCCAGGTCCACCAGGCCGATCAATGTCACCATGAACACCAGGAATGCCAGCACCACCGAGGTGTAAGTCATCATCTGCTTGCGGTTGGGCCAGATGACCTTGCGCAGCTCGGCGACAACCTGCTTGAGGTAGTTGTAGACATAGACGATCGGGTTGGTCGACGACCCTTGTGATTTGCGGGCCTTCTGAGCCTTTTTAGCCTTCTTGGGCTTCTTGCCCGCCCCATCGTCTGCGGTGCTCTCGGTGAGCTCGACCGCACCCGACGAGCTCTCATAGGTGTCGTCGTTCTCCGCGCCCTCCGCTTGCTGACGGGACCGCTTGCCGGTAGGGCGCTGCGGCCGCGTCACCACTGCCGTGCGGCCGCGCGCTTCCTCGGCTGCGGCGTCGGCATCGTCGCGTTCGTCGCTCACCGCATGCTCCTTCGTTCAACCTCGTGTTGGTGGTCACTCTCCAGTGTCCACCATCGCACTCACTTCTGGTCCGGCTTCTCCCCGGGCCGTTCCGGCCCGCATCGTCACCGCTTCAACTTCTGGTCCGGCTTCTCCTCGGGCCGTTCCGGCCCGCATCGTCACCGCTTCAACTTCTGGTCCGGCTCCTCCTCGGGCCGTTCCGGCCCGCATCGTCACCGCTTCAACTTCTGGTCCGGCTCCTCCCCGGGCCGTTCCGGCCCGCATCGTCACCGTACGTATTCAGCAGGGGCGACAGGACTTGAACCTGCAACCTGCGGTTTTGGAGACCGCTGCTCTGCCAATTGAGCTACGCCCCTTCGCCGGTTGGCAGGCCAACCTGCTGGTGCCGGGGCTTTACCTGTGCGCCGCTCCTCCGCATCGCTTCGCTCTGCATCGTCGTCGGCTCGCACAACGCGCGCGCTCTCCACCTGTTCGAGTGAAGAAAACACGCTGGTAATGGGAAAACCCCGAGGTCCGAGTGTACATCGGAGCAGGTGTCAGGTACTAATTACGCCGTCCTGACGACCTGCCCGGACTCCATGTCCCACTTGAGATTGATCGAGTCGTCGCCCTCGTGACCCATCACCGTGGTGTAGGCCTCCAACACGACCTCTCCGGCCTGGTTGGTGCAGGTGTTCCTGGTGACGACGATGTCGGCGCCGAACCGTTCGGCGACGGAGTAGACCTCCATCCGGGCATGCAGCACATCACCGGCCAGGATCGGCTTGTGGAAGACGAAGCGCTGGTCGACCTGGACCATCTGCAGCGTCTCGTAGCCGGTGTCGACCTTCCGCATGAAGTCCGCCTGGACCAGCTTCCCGAGGATCGTGACGAAAGTCGGCGGCGCGACGAGGGCGTCATACCCAAGTTCAGCGGCCGCCTCTTCATCGAAGCAGGCGGGGTCGTCGGCCTTCACCGCCCCGGCGAATTCGCGGACCTTCTCCCGGCCCACCACCCAGAAGTCGGGGTACTCCCACACCATGCCGAGGATGTCGCTATTGATCGCCATCGTTACGCCAAATTCGCCGAGGCGACGGCCCGGCCGAAGATCTTCTTGCCCCCCGTCGTGGCAGTGATCGCGACCGTCACCGACTTGCTGTCGGGATCGAGCGACTTCACTCGGCCGGTGAACACGATCTCGGCGCCCTTGTCGTCGTTGGGTACCGGCACCACCGCGGTGAACCGCACGTTGTACTCGGTCACCGCGCCGGGGTCGCCGACCCACGAGGTGACGTAGCCGCCGCCCAGCCCCATGGTCAGCATGCCGTGCGCGATCACCGTGTCCAGCCCGACAACCTTGGCGATCTCGTCGTCCCAGTGAATCGGGTTGAGATCACCGGAGACACCCGCATAGTTCACTAAATCCTGACGGGTCAAGGCATAGACCTTCTCCGGAAGCTGGTCACCCACCTTCACCGAGTCGAATTCACGCAGTGGCATGGCTGAAACCCTCTTCCCCTTCTTCAGCACGGCCCGCCAGGGTCGTGTAGGTCTCCTGTACGACCTCACCAGCTTCGTTGGTGACAGTTTGCTTGGTCACGATGATCTCGGTGCCGTGGGCGCGCCGTACCGACTCGATGGACACATCGCAGTACAGGCGGTCACCAACCTTGATCGGTGCCAGGAACGTCAAAGTCTGGTCGACCTGCACGATCTGCGCGTCGTCCGTCACGATGTTGGCGTGCTCGAAGCACGCCGCCACCGCTTTGTACACGAACACCGAGATGAACGTCAGCGGCGCCACCAGCCCGTCATAGCCGAGCTCGGCCGCGGCCTTCTCCTCGAAGAAGCAGGGGTCGTCGTTTTTGACGGCGACGGCGTATTCCCGGATTTTCTCCCGCTCCACCACGTAATGGTCGGGAAAGCGGAAGCGCAATCCGACCACGTCTTTGCCCAACGACACAGCTCTAGAACCTACCTAGTCAGTCTGAGTAATAGCGCGCGGTGATCCCTAGCGCGTCTCGCGGTGGGCCTGGTGCTTGCCGCAGTTGGGGCAGAACTTCTTCAGCTCCAACCGGTCGGGATCGTTGCGGCGGTTCTTCTTGGTGATGTAGTTGCGGTGTTTGCACACCTCGCACGCCAAGGTGATCTTGGGCCGTACGTCGGTACTGGAGGCCACTTCGGTTCTCTTTTCGAATTGTGTCGTTGTTGTCTTGTAGCGATGGCCGGACTCGAACCGGCGACCTAACGATTATGAGTCGTTCGCTCTAACCGACTGAGCTACATCGCCTCGGGGCCTCAGCCCCCGTTCTGGGCCGCCTGCCTGCTCGGCGTCCGCCGAGCCCCCTAACGGAATCGAACCGTTGACCTTTTCCTTACCATGGAAACGCTCTACCGACTGAGCTAAGGGGGCCTCACCCGAAGCGACCAGTCGGGTCGTACCGCGGGCCTAAAAGAGGGTACAGCCTGCGTTGCGGGCGCACCAAACCCAGCGGCTATCCGAAAATCGCCATCGGCGAGTCGCCCGGATTCACCCGGCGTCGCGGCGATGGCGCGAATCCAGCGCGGCCAGACCGAACGGATCGTCGTCGTCATCCGCGCCGGCTTCGAAGTCGGCAGTGAGCAGCGACCGGAGCGCAACGTCGACGGCTGGGGGCCATAGGCTGAGCAGGTGCCTGATTCCGACCGGCTGTACTTCCGCCAATTGCTCTCCGGCCGCGACTTCGCCAAGGGTGACGGGGTCGCGACGCAGATGCGCAACTTCGCGTACTTGATCGGTGATCGCCAGACCGGCGACTGCCTGGTGGTCGACCCGGCATACGCGGCCGGCGATCTGCTCGACGCGCTCGAGGCCGACGGCATGCACCTGTCCGGGGTGCTGGTCACTCATCACCATCCCGACCATGTCGGCGGCTCGATGATGGGCTTCGAACTCAAGGGGCTGGCCGAGCTGCTGGAGCGGATCGGCGTTCCGGTTCACGTCAATTCCCATGAGGCGCTGTATGTTTCGCGCGTCACCGGGATCAGCATGGGCGACCTCACCCAGCATGAACATGGCGACAAGGTCAGCGCCGGCGACATCGACATCGAGTTGCTGCACACCCCAGGCCACACGCCGGGCAGCCAATGCTTCCTGCTCGACGGTCGGCTGGTTGCCGGTGACACGCTGTTTTTGGAAGGTTGTGGCCGCACCGATTTTCCCGGCGGCGACTCCGACGAAATGTTCCGCAGCCTGCAAAAGCTTGCCCAACTGACTGGTGATCCGACGGTATTTCCCGGACACTGGTATTCGCTCGAACCGAGTGCGTCGTTGTCAGAGGTCAAGCGCTCGAACTATGTCTATCGGGTCGCCAATCTCGATCAATGGCGAACGTTTATGGGGGGGTAAATGCAGCATTTACGGGCCGCTCAGCGAATTTTCACGCCCGTAAGCGCTGTGGTATAAGCGGAGGGATGGATTCGATGGGATGGATCCAAGATCATTGGCACCAGGTGGCGGGCGCGGCGTCCGGCACCTGGTTGGCGTCGGCCGTCTGGGCTTTGCTTGTGCTCGGCGTGGTCGCCCTCATCTTTGCCAATCAACAGATCCGACGTAATCGTCGGCTCGCAACCGAAGAGACTCGACCACACGTCGGGATGTTCATGGAGCCGCATGCCTCCGACTGGCATGTGATCGAGCTCGTGGTGCGTAACTTCGGCAAGACCTGCGCCTACGACGTCCAGTTCACGTTTCCACACCCGCCCACCGTCGCCGAATACGAAAACGCCACCGACGGTTATGCGGATGTCGTCGAACTGCAACTCCCCCACCAGTTGCCGGCCCTGGCGCCCAGCCAAGAGTGGCGCACGGTCTGGGATTCCGCGCTCGACCGCGCCGAGCTCGGTGAGGGCATCGAGTCGCGTTTCCCGGGCACGGTGACCTACTACGACCGCGTCGATACTCCTCGCGGGTGGAAGTTCTGGCAGCGACGTCGGCGTCCGTTCGAAACCAAGGTGGTGCTGGACTGGGCGGCGCTTCCGCCCGTTCAGCGGATCGAGTTGATGACCAACCACAACCTGGCCAAGCGGGAAAAAGAGAAGCTCGAGTTGTTGCGCAGCCTGCTGACCTATTTCCACTACGCCACCAAGGAAACTCGCGCAGATGTCTTCCGCAGCGAGATCGAACGGATGAACCGCGCGGTGGAGGAAACCAAGGATCGCTGGCGCACCCGTCAGATCGACGCGCCGCCGACCGATGTGAGTGTGCGTTGGGGTGACGCCCAGGACGAACTGGGCAAGCACCGCGGCGAGCGGGTGGTCTGACGACGCCGCTACGGCTGGCGCCAGGTCGATCTGATTCAATCGAGCCTATGAGCGGCCCGGTCACCTATCGTCTCGACGATTCCATCGCTTTCATCACCATGGACGACGGCAAGGTCAACGCGCTCGGTCCGAGCATGCAGCAGGCCCTCAACGACGCGCTCGACAACGCCGACCGCGACGACGTCGGCGCGGTCGTGATCGCCGGAAACAACCGGGTGTTCAGCGCTGGGTTCGACCTGAAAGTCCTCACCTCCGGTGAGGTTCAGCCCGCGATCGACATGCTCAAGGGCGGCTTCGAGCTGTCGCATCGGCTGCTGTCCTACCCCAAGCCGGTGGTGATGGCCTGCACTGGCCACGCCATCGCGATGGGCGCGTTCCTGCTGGCCAGCGGCGATCACCGGGTGGCGGCGCCGGCCTACAACATTCAGGCCAACGAGGTCGCGATCGGCATGACGATCCCGTATGCGGCACTGGAGGTGATGAAGCTGCGGCTGACCCGGTCGGCGTACCAGCAGGCCGCGGGGCTGGCGAAGACGTTCTTCGGCGAAACCGCAATAGCCGCAGGCTGGTTGGACGAAATCGTGTTGCCCGATATGGTGCTCAGCCGCGCCGAGGAAGCCGCACGGGAATTCGCCACCCTCAAGCAGCACGCGCACGCCGGAACGAAGTTGCGGACCCGGGCCGATGCGCTCGCCGGCATCCGCGCGGGGATCGATGGCATGGCAGCCGAGTTCGAGGTCTAGCGCAGGGCAGCCAAGCTCTGGCCCTCGCCTCCTCCCGTGGATCCAGTGTGGCACATCGGCGCCCTCGGGTCATTTCGAGCGGCGCGACCTTCCTCACACCGCTCGTCGGTAGCGATCCAGGTATTGCGTCCAGTTCCAGGTCGACAAGAACGCCTCCGCTGCGTCGTAGCCGCGCTGGTAGAGCCCCTGCATCTGCTGTTTGGAGATCTTGAAGTCGAGAAATCCGACTTCGGTCGAGTCGACGCGGATGGCCCGCGCACTCACCCAGGGCTGGTTGAGGTAGGCCTGGTCGCGGCCGACGATCATCGTGGTGATCAGCTCTTCCAGCAGCGGCGGACCTCCGAAGAGCCAATTCACCGGCCCCAATGCGGGAATCACCTTGTCGTTGCCCTGCGGAAGATTGGGTAACAACGTGACGCCGAACGTCGGCCAACGTGGTGGTTTGCCATCACGCCGGTCGAATGAGTCGATCGGGAAGTTCGACAGCAGCCCGCCGTCCACCAGCGTCGACGTCAAGCCGCTGGTGCTGGTCAGCTTGGCCGCCTGGAAGAAGAACGGAATCGACATCGAAGCACGAACCGCGTCGGCGACCTCTTGGTCGTCGGGGTCCAGCCCGTAGAGCCGGTGGTAGTCCCACGGCAGCCGCACCAGCTGCCCGGTGGTCACGTCGGACACGGTGACCACCAACCGGTAACGCTGCTCCGGTGGCAGGCTCGCGTCGTCGAACGCAAGATCGCCGAAGGTGCGGACCCCCAGGTTCTTCAGCTCAGAACGGATCCACTCGTGGGCGTAATCGCCTTTGTAGATACCGGTTTCGCTCAGCACACCCCACGCCGGGCCGAGCAGCGGAATGCCGGTGAGCGGTGTCGGGTCGAGGAATTTGGGGTACGGCAACGTCATGGTGAGCTGCTCGACCTGCTCGGGGGACAGCTGGTCGGCGCCGGCCGCCAAGATGGCGGCGACGATCGAGCCCGCCGAGGTCCCGGAGACGCGTTCGATCGCGTACCCCGCCTCCATCAGCGCGACGACGGCGCCGGACAGGCCGATGCCCTTGACGCCGCCACCGGAGAGGACAAGATCCGCCTTCAGCGGGGCGTGCTGTGCCGAGGGTTCGTTAGTCATGGCGCGACTGTAGCCGCTACCGACGACGGTGCTCGCTTGACTCAGCGTGCCCGTCCGCCGTAATCGAATCCGTTGCTAATCGGTGTAACCTCGGCCAGCCGTGGCGTCGCGGTCCGGTCGACCAGCGCCATGACCACCTCGTAGCGCTCTGTGACGTCTTCGCGGTCTGAAGGGTCGGGTACCGTGGCCAGGTTGGACCGCTGTATCGCCTCGGCCTGGCGGATCAACGGGGTCTGGTGTGCACGGTCAGGGGTTTGTTCGATGATCTTAGCCAGCGCTTCGAGTTGCCGGATCATGATGGCGGGCATGCCAACTGCGGCCTGGCGGATGGTATCGAAGGTGCGCTCCACGAGCCGCTCGAAATCGGGCTGGTAGGCGATGACGCGTATGTGGCCCTCAGCGTCGCGCCGGATCCGCTGTGGGCGCCATGATTTGGAAATTCGGCACAAGCCATCGGCGATCCAGTCTACGCAGGTCATCCCGGTGAACGTGTCGTTGACTGCCGGCGATAGTGCGCGCAAAGCGATCTCGACCAGTTGATCGAAGCCGAACGAAATGTCCTGTGGAAGTGTGCGATAGGCACCAGTGATGTGGCCCAGTGCAAGCCTCACTGCGACAGATTCGGCAGCCTCGGGCGGCCACACCGCGGCGATCACCTGACCTGCGACCACGAAATGCCCAGGGCGGTAAGGTAACTGAATGACCGCATCGGCCTCGGTAGCGATCTTCAGCAGAGAGTCATGCCGGACGACCTGGAGATAGCCGCTGCGCGGCGTGCGGATCGGGGCACCAGATTCCGCCAACCGGGCACACAATTCTTCGTGCGACGGGCCACGCGCCGCGCCGACCCCGAACTCGACACCGCGATCCAGCGCCGCGATCTCGTTGTCCAATGTTGCCGCAATGCGGGCAATTACCACCGGGAGCTGGATCATCGAAGCGATGTGATTGAGGAAGAAGATCAGTACGGCCACGTCAGCCAACGTCAGCATGAACGTCACCGTGATCGACAGATGCGGAACGAAATCACCGTGCGGGCCGCCGCCGACCGAAACCAACGCGACCATCGCGTAGCAAAACGACGCGACGAACGTTCCCAACGAAAGTTGAGTTCCCGGATCGCGCACGAAGTTGCGCAGCATCCGCGGCCCGAACTGCGTTGAGGCCAGTGTCAGCGCCACGATGGTGATCGAGAAAACGATCCCGACCACGGTGATGATCGCCGCCGCGACCGTGGCCAACACGACTCGAGCCGAATCGGCGCTGCCATTAAGCACCCAATTCGGCAGCCGGATCCATCCGTCATAAGCGGAGCGATCGACCGTGTAGGTGATGCCGAACAGCACGACTATCCCAAACGTCTGCAATATCGGAACGAGCCACAGGTTGGTCCGCAGCTGCTCCCGCCGCCAATCGGCTTCGAAGTAGGGACCGCGCATCTAGTGGATTCCGTCCGCAAGGGGTCCAAGTGCCAACGCCGGCAAGAAGGTTAGCGCGCACAGGATCACCGTCACCGCCGCGACCAGGCCGACGAATTGCGGGCGATGGGTAGGCAAGGTGCCGATCGACGCCGGCGTGTGACCCTGGCGGGCCAGCGATCCCGCGAGCCCGAGCACCAGGATCATCGGCAGGTACCTGCCCAAGAGCATCGCCAGGCCTAAGGCGGTGTTGTAGAACGTGGTGTTTGCCGCCAGGCCCGCGAACGCCGAGCCGTTCGTGTTGCCCGCTGAGGTGAATGCGTAGAGCACTTCCGACAAGCCGTGTGGCCCGGTGTTGGCCATGCTGGCCCGCGGGCCCGGGAACGCCATCGCGATCCCGGTGCCAACCAATACCGCCAGCTCGGTGGCCAGGATAAAGGTTGTCGACAAGGTCATTTCGCGGGCTCTGATCTTCTTGCCGAGGTATTCCGGTGTGCGTCCGACCATCAGCCCGGCGATGAACACCGATATCACTGCCAGCAGCAGGAGGCCGTAAAGGCCCGAGCCGATCCCGCCCGGCGCCACCTCACCGAGCTGCATGTTGAACATCGTCATCAGCCCGCCCAGGCCGGTGTAGGAGTCGTGCATCGAGTCGATGGCGCCGTCGGAGGTGAGCGTGCCGGTGTCGGCAAAGATCGCCGAGTCGAAGACCCCGAAACGCTGCTCGATGCCCTCCATGGCGCTCCCGGCCGCCGTGGGGACGGTGCCGTGATGTCCCGACTGGAACAGCAGGATCAGGGCGATGCTCATCACGGCGAGGACGCCCATGATCGCGGCGATCGCGTAGCCCTGTTTCTTGCTGTTGACCATGCGCCCAAAGGTACGGGGCAGCGCGAAGGGGATCACGAACATCAGAAATATTTCCACCCAGTTCGTCCACGAGCTGGGATTCTCGAACGGATGCGCGGATTGCGCGTTGTAGAACCCGCCGCCGTCGCCGGTGATCAGCTTGACGGGTTCCTGGCTGGCGATCGGTCCCCCGGTGATGGTCTGCTGGGCACCGCTCAACGTGGTGACGACCTGGTCGTGCAGGTGGAAATTCTGGATGATCCCGCCGGCGAGCAGCACGATGGCGCCGATGAACGCGATGGGCAGCAAGATGCGCAACGCGCCCCGGACCAGATCCACCCAGAAGTTGCCCAGCTCTTCGGTCTTTTCTCGGGCAAAGCCGCGGACCAGCACCACCGCCACCGCCATGCCCACCGCACCGGAGAGGAAGCTTTGCACGGCGATGCCGGCCATCTGCACCAGGTGGCCCTCCGTCGACTCACCCGCATACGATTGCCAGCTGGTGTTGGTCACAAAGCTGACCGCGGTGTTCCACGCCAGCGACGGGGTCATCTTGGTCGCCGGATCATGCAGGTGCAGCGGCAGTTTGTCCTGGAATAGCTCGAAGAAGAACAGGACCAAAATGCCGACCGCCGAGAACGCCATAACGCTGCCGGCATACCCGCGCCACGTCTGTTCGGCTTTGGGGTTGACGCCGGCAATGCGGTAGATGGCCTTTTCGATTTTCAGGTCCCGCGGCGAGGTGTAGACGCGGTACATGTAATCACCGAGCGGTACATGCACCGCCACCAGCGCTGCCACCAGCAAAACAAGAAAAGCGATTCCCGCGAATGTAGTACCCAAATTACGACCCTTCCGGAAATAGCAGCACCGCGACCGGGTAAGCCGCCAAGACCGCCAAGAGCGCCAAGCCGACGAGGACCATCGAAAGGCACCGTCCAATCCGTTGACGAGCACCAAGCGACTCGGCTCTCGCCGTTAAGTCTTTGCAAAGAAATTATGCGTCGACGGCGGATGCCGCTCGCTTGTTGACGGTTTCTTTACGGGCTGGCGGGGACGGTCATATCTGCCCCACGAGCAACTGCGCGCTCAGCCATTGGCGGAAACCCAGTCGTAGGGAAGGAATTTTCCGTCGAACGTCACCACAACCCGGTCGCCGGACGGGTGCCTCTTCTTCTGCAGGTCGACGCTGAAGTTGATCGCGCTCATTATCCCGTCACCGAACTGCTCATGGATGAGCTCTTTGAGGGCCCCGCCGTACACCTGCAGGGCCTCGTAGAAGCGGTAGATGGTCGGGTCGGTGGGCACCGCGGTGGGTAGTCCACCGCGCATGGGCGGTGCGGCCAGCACCGCGACCGCTGACTCGTCGAGACCCAGCTTCGCGACCAGCACCTTGCCGAGTTCGGCGGGAATCGGGTGCTGGCCGAGCAGCGCCGAGGTGGTCCACACCACCGGCCTGCCGATCGCGTCGGCCAATTCTTGCCACGTCAAGCCCTTAGCCAGGCGGGCGACGACGATCTGCTCGGTGATCTCGTTTCGGGTCATGGGAACCAGCATGCACCCAGGTCCGCGAATCCGTCTCCCCGTCAGTGCTTTTCGCAGCCCTGTGATTGCTGCCGCGGCGGGATGTACGCTGCGTAGCGTTGGGTCTTCAGCCACGACGATCGAGGTCGCCATGCGGATCGTTATCGACCTGAACCGCTGCCTGGGGTATGCGCAGTGCGTACCGCTCGCACCCGACGTGCTCAAGCTCAGCGGCGAAGAGACCCTCACCTACGACCCGAATCCGGACGACGGTCAGCGTCTGCGGGTGTTGCGGGCAGCGGCGTCATGCCCGGTGCAGGCGATCATCGTGGACCAGCTCGACAGCGACTAGCGGGCCAGCGCCGATGAACGGGGATGGCTTCAAAGACAACGGCCGCATCGTCATCGTCGGTGCTTCGCTGACTGGGCTTCGTGCCGCCGAAGCGTTGCGGGAAGAGGGTTTTCGCGGGCAGCTCACCATCATCGGCGACGAGCCGGACGAACCCTACGACCGACCGCCACTGTCCAAACAGGTCCTCAAGGGCTGGGTGGCCGCCGACCACACGAAGCTGCCACGGCTGCGCCAGGTGGATGCCGAGTGGCGACTCGGAGTGGCCGCGACCGCTCTGGACCGCGCCAACCGGCTGGTGCGGCTGGCTGACGGCGGCGAGGTTCATGGCGATCGGCTGCTGATCGCGACGGGTGTGCGGGCCCGGCGATGGCCCAACACGGAGGAGGCCGCGCTCGAGGGCGTTCATACCCTGCGCACGAGTGCAGATGCCGCACGGCTGCAGGCGGCTTTGGCCGCCCGTCCCCGGCGGGTGCTGATCATCGGCTCGGGGTTCATCGGTTCGGAGGTCGCCTCGGTGTGCCGCGACCTCGACCTGCAGGTCACCGTCACCGAGCGCGGCCCGGCCCCGTTGTCCGGGGCGCTCGGCGGGGTGATCGGGGCGATCGCCGCGGAAATGCAACGCGCAGCCGGGGTGGACCTTCGCACCGGTGTCTCGGTGCTGGCATTGGAGGGCGACACGGCCGGGCATGTGCGCCGTGCGCGGCTCTCCGACGGCAGCACGCTCGACGTGGATGTGGTGGTGACGTCGTTGGGGTCGATCCGCAACGTCGAGTGGCTCGCCGGGTGCGGGCTGGCGGCCGGATTCTGGGGGGTGGGTTGTGACGCCGGGTGCCGCGCGTTCGACATCAACGGGGTGATCACCACCAACGTCTTCGTGGCCGGCGACGTCGCCCGCGCCCCGCATGTGCTCTACGACTACCAGTTCCTGGCGATGGAGCATTGGGACAACGCCGTGCTCGGTGCCCGGGTCGCTGCGCACAACATGGTTTGCGACGAGGTCGATCGCTGGGCACACCTGCTGATCCCGCAATTCTGGTCGGGCCAGTTCGGTGTGAACATCAAATCCGTTGGCGTGCCGTCGTTTGGCGACGAAATCGTCTTCACCCAGGGCTCGGTGAAGCAGCGCCGGTTCGCCGCGGCCTATGGTCGCCGCGGCCGCATCGTCGGCGCGGTTACCTTCAACCATGGCAAGTGGATCGAGCACTACCGGGAGGAGATCGCGCGGTCGGGACCGTTTCCGCCGCACCCGCCCGGTTTTGATTTCCCAGAGGACATGCGCGTGATGCCCGCGGACTTCCCGCCGCGCGGCGTGCCGACGGAGGCCCCGGATGTGGTGTTGACGGGACATGACCCAAGCGAACGCCACGCGGAATTCCGCCCACGGCAGCGATGAGGAGGAGCGGCGCCATGACACCGGAAGAAGCCTTTGACGCCGCCATGCGGTATGAAAACCGCGCGAATCCCTATCCCTTCTTTGACCAGCTGCGCAAGACGCCGGTCGTGCGAGTGACCAACGGCATCTATGCCGTCACCGGATACGAGGAGCTCATCGCGCTGGCCCACGACCCTCGGGTGAGTTCGGATCGCCGCAAAGTCACAGGCGACCGGCGAATCGTCGACGAGTCCATGATGGAGATGATGGAGGTCTACGACCGAGACCCAAGCATGATCGCCTCGGATCCGCCCGACCATGACCGTGCGCGCCGGCAATGCATGCGCTTTTTCGGGCCGCCACATTCGCCGGACGTGATTCCCAGCCAGGAGCCGCTGTGCCAGCGGATCGTCAACGAACTGCTCGACAAGGCCGTGGGCAAGACCCGCATCGATGTTGTCGACGAGTTCGCCTATCCGCTACCGGTGAACGTCATCTGCCGGATCATCGGCGTGCCGATCGAAGACGAACCACGGTTTCACCCCTGGATCGCCGACGCGATAACCGGACTGTTCGATCTCGGCCCCGACATCGTGACCGAGGAGGGCCAGGCCCGCCGGGCCAAAGGTGAAGCGAGCAACCTTGCCTTCAAGCAATACATCATCGGGTTAGTCGAGAATGCCGAGAAATCCCCTGGGCCGGGCATGATTTCACAGTTGGTACACGATGACGGACCGGATGGGCGGATGTCGCCGAGTGAGATCGTCAACAACACCATGTTGCTGTTTGCCGCCGGTCATGACTCGACGGTCAATCTGATATCCCACTGCGTGCTGACCGTACTGCGCAACCCCGAATCGATCGAATTGTTGCGCAGCCGGCCTGAATTGATTCCCGGCGCCATCGAGGAAGTGCTGCGGCTGCAAGCGTCGGTCCAGTTCTTCCCGACTCGATCGGCGCTGGCCGACATCGAGATTGCCGGCACGACGATCCCGCGAGGATCACCCATCTATCTCATCTACGCTGCGGCCAACCGAGATCCGCGACGCTTCCCTGACCCCGACAGGTTCGACCCACAGCGCATTGACAACGAGCACGTCGGTTGGGGGCGCGGTATTCACGTTTGTTTCGGCGGGCCGTTGGCCCGACTGGAAGTCAACACCGCGTTCGAAGCGTTTCTTCGTCGGGTAGAAAACCCGCGGCTGGTCGAGGACCCACCGCCGTACCGCATCAGCCAGGTGTTCCGCGGCCCGCGGCACCTGCTCGTCGATTGCGACGCGATCAGTCCTGATCGACGGTGACGAGCAGCTTGAACGTTCTGCTGCCGTCGCCGACTTTGGTGGTGAGAACCAGCGGGTAGTACCCGTCGCGCACTGACTGCGCCACCGTGATGGCGACGGTCGCGCTGGCGGATCCGTCTGCACCGAACTGTCCGGATGTCTTGGCCGCCTTGATCCCCTCGACGTCGGAAGCGCCGGTGATGGTATAGCCGCCGGGACCATCGATCATCCGTTGCACATCGACGGTCACGTTGCTCGTGGTTCCCCGCGCGATTTCGACGACGGCGGGCGAAACGTTGGCGGTCACCGTCGAGGTGCCCGCACCGAATGACGGGGGCGCCGACAAGTCGCCAGCGCCCCAAGCTTTGTTCGGCCTGGGAGACAGCGAGAACGACAGGTCGCCGCCGGTGTGGATGATCGACTCCGGAAGATACGTCTTTTCGGTCGGACGGCCGTCGATGTGCAGGCTCTTGATGTAGCGCATCCGGTTGGGTCCGGATGCGCCCGGGGCGGACATCTTGATGAATTTGCCTTCGGGCAGCGCTATTACGACGCGATCGAAAAGCGGTGTGTTCACCGTGAGGATCGATGTTCCCGGTGTACTCGGGTACACGCCGAGCGCGGCCCAGACGTACCAGCTGGACATCGCGCCGAGGTCGTCGTTGCCCGGCTCGCCATCGGGTGTGTCGGAGAACAATTCGCTGCGCACCCGGTCGACTAGTTGCTGGGTCTTCCAGGGTTGGCCGATGTAGTTGTACAGCCATGGCACGTCGAAACCCGGCTCGTTACCGGCCCACAGGTAGGGTTCTTCCGGGCCCGCGTTGAGCTGCTTGGTGAAGCGGTCGAGCCGGTCTTCCACCGCTTTTCGGCCCCGCAGAGCCGTGACCAGGCCCGCGATGTTCTGCGGTACATACCAGACGTATTGCTCGGCGTTGCCCTCGTCGAATCCGAGTTGGCTGAAGCAGCCCTGGGCCGGCGGCACAACCCCGGGACCCACCGGAAACAAGCCCATGGCATCGCGGGGCGAGATGTAGTGGGTGGTGGGATTGAACAGATTCTGCCAGTACTGTGCCCGGTTCTGGAATTCGGTAGCGGTCGCGGAATCGCCCAGCGCGTCGGCGAATCGGGAGATGGCGAAGTCGTCGACCGACCACTCCAACGTGATCGAGGCACCCGGGATCGCACCACCGGCGCACGAGTCTGCCGTCTCCGGTAGGTAGCCGCGCTCGAGATAGGTGGCGATTGCCGGCCGCTCGACGTAGCCATTGAGCCCGTCACCCCCTTTGGTCGCGGCGTTGACCATGTAGCGCAGCGCCGCATGGACGTCAAAGTCCTTGGCGCCGAAGGCATAGAAGTTCACCATCAACGGGACGACGCTGTCGCCGCTCATCTCGGCGGTCGCGGTATTCGCCAGTGCCCACCGCGGAAACGCCCCGCTCTGCTCGGCGTCGTACACCAGCGACTGGGCCATGTCGCTGGCTTGCTCCGGGAACAGCAATCCATGCAGCGCACCCAGCCCCCGGTAGGTGTCCCAGTCGGAGAAATTCGTGTACTGGTTGTGGCCCACGGGCAGCTCGTGAACATCGCCGTCGAATCCGATATAACTGCCGTCGACGTCGTTAAAGGTGTTGGGATTCAACAGCGAATGGTAGAGCGCCGTGTAGAAGGTCTCCACGTCGGCGTCGTCGGCGCTGGCGATCGAGATGCGTGACAACTTGTCGTTCCACTCTCGCGCTGCGGCGGCGCGGACGTCGTCGAAGCTCGCTTTGCCCTCGGCGGCGAGGTTGGCTCGCGCTCCGTCGAGGCTGACATAGGACAGTGCGGTGCGCACCTCGAACCGCGAGCCCGCCGGAAACCCCACGTATCCTCCGCTGGACCCGCTGTAACTCGAATACGCGCTGCGGGTACCCGCGAAGACCGAGTAACCGTCCCAGGTGCCGTAGGACGTGAACGGCCGGCTGAACTTCATCGCGAAGTACACCGTGTAGACGTTGTCCTTGCCGCAGAAGCCGCCGCTGGTCGCCGATCCCGTGATCGTGGTGTTGTCATCGCCGATCTGGATGTTTGCGGCGGAGGTACCCCCAAGCGACGCACCGGAATTCACATGCAACAGCGCGGGCCGTCCGTTGTCGGGGTAGCTGAACCGGCCCACGCCGGTGTGGGTGGTCGCGGTGAGTTCGGCGACCACTCGCGTTGTCGGAAACCGCACTGTGTAGTAGCCGGGCACCCCGACCTCGGTGTCGTCGTGGGCGATCTCCTCGGTGGCGCCCCAGGGCTCGGAGCCGATGTGGGCGGTGGTCGGCAGCATCGAGATGTCACCGAACGCCGCGCACCCCACCGAGGCGTGCGTCATGCTGAATCCGGTGGCCCGTGCATTGCCGTGGTCGTAGCCCGCGTAGTTGCCGGCGGTGTCCGGCGAGTACTGCACCATCCCGAACGGCACGGAGGCGCCGGGGAAGTTGTTGATCTCCCCCACCCTTTGGCCACCCGTCCCGGTACCGATCAGCGTGTCGACATGGTCGACCGGATTGGTGACGACGGCCGGCGGATCGTATGACGTGGGCACCGCGCTGGCCAGCATCACGAAAACCAGCAGCACCGCCCCCAACAGGGCGGCAAGGCGCCGTCGTGTCCACATCGCTGTCGTCTCCCAGCAACGACGTTACCGCCTGGGATGCTTTGCTCAGGCTAGCCACACCGGATTCGTCAACGCGACCATCGCGCCCAGCGGGCGTCGCTGCGATTCTCGCACTTCCAGTCGCGCGAAGAGCGCCGACGCCGCGTCAAGTTCCCACTGCAGCCGGGCCGACGTGCCTATCGTCGCGCGTCCCACGCAGCCTGCCGCGGTGATCAGAGCGATGGTCGTGTCGGGAGCTCCGCTGATGACGGCGGTCACGGTGACCGGCGCGCCCTGCGGCACCCGCAGTGTCTGACCGGGGCCGGCCATGCCCTCGCTATTGGCGCAGGAGGCGGTCAGCTCCAATGCGACGTCGCATGATCGGGCGAGGTACGAACGGCCACGACGCAGCCCATCGATAATCGCCGGTACCGATAGATCACCCGCGTGCACGACCGTCTGCGGCGAGCCGACCGGTTGGTGTTTGCCGTGCGAGTCGCTGCCGCCGACGGCCACCAGGCGTCGGCCCTGTCGCAGTAGCCGCTGCCAAATACGAAGCGACATTTCGTCATCGAGGTTCCACCGGCCATTCCACACCTCGACCGCGTCCACGTGGTCAAAGCCGAACTCCCACGCCGATCCCGGTGCCGGCACGGACGGATGTGCGGCGACCACCAGGCCGCCGGCTTCGCGGACCTCGGCGGCAAATCGCGGAAACACCCCATCGCCTGGGCCATATCGCCAGTCGACCCAGCCACGCGGCGACAGGCCGACAGCCAGCCAGTGTCCGTGCCGGGTGGTGACCTCCTCGCCGGGAATCACCAGCAGTCCGCCGGTGCGGCAGGCCGGCCACGCCCGGTTGGCGGAGTTGGTGTTGTGGTCGGTCGAGACGATGAAATCCAGCCCGCTGGCGCGTGCGGCCGACGCCAGTTCACCGGGATCACGCTGACCGTCGGAGTGAACGGTGTGCAGATGCAGGTCGCCCCGATACCAACGCCCACCGCAGATGGACGGCGGCGGTGCAGCCGCGACCACGGGTTCGACGTCCGCGGCTTGCGCAGCGGGGTCCCCGCGTTCCATGGTGACGTGCACGTCCCACGCCATCCCCCAAGGGCTGAGCACCACCGGGCCAAGCGCCACCGCCCACACACCCGGTTCGATAGGGCCGGCCAGATAGCCCGGGGTGGCGTAGCTACTGGAGATGACGAAGCTGTCGCGGGCGCCGCCCGACCAGCCCCGAAACCCGGCAGCATTACCCAAGTCGTAGCCGGCGGGGCCAAAGATTCCTAGATCCAACATATTTCGTGCCGAGGCACCCACGCCGAAGTCCGAATGAGATGTGCTAACCCGGATTCGCTGCACACCCGCCGGAACCTCGAACGGCAGGTAAGCCCAGCGGTAGATGCCAAACCCGAATCGTCCCGAGAACACGACCTCGATCGCAGGCGCGATTGTCGCGATCCCCATGGCGCCAGCATCCGTCATGCGGACCTAACTAACCGTTACATCGACACGAACGGCGGCCGTCGGGCGGCTTTAGGGTTGACGAGTCTGTGCAGCACAAGTTTGTTGGACGAACAAAGTTCACCGAGCTGACCACGTCGAAGGGCCTCAGAAGAAGTACACTGGAATCGCCCGGTTTACGCCTCCGCGCGGGCTACACAGCGGCTTTGACCGCAACAGACAACTCGTTCAACGCCAAAGCAAGGGCGGTTTTTGTGATGGCCAAAGTAGCCTCGGGCAACGGTGTTCGACCCGTTCAGAGCACCGACCAGCCCGTCATCGTCTCTCGCAGCGGCAGAGTCGCACGTCTGGAATCCAGCCTGACCCCGCACGAGGCGCAGATCGAGGATCTTGTTTTTGTCCGCAAGATCCTAAAAAAGGCGAATATTCCGTTCTTGTTGATCCGCGATCACAAGAACCGCCCGGTTCTCGCCATCGATATCGAACTGCGTTCAGCGGTCGAGGCCGAGCTGACGACGGCGTGCGCCAGCGAACCGATGTACGCCAAAACGGTTGATGTTCGCGGCCTTTCGCCTATCTTGATGGCCGACGGCAGGCTGTCCAGATTGGATGATCCGCGTATCGTGCGGCTGTATCGGCGGCGGATCGCGCCCGGCGGCTTTCGGTACGGCTCCAAGTTCGGCGTCGAGCTGCAATTCTGGGCGTACGAGGAGACGGTGATCCATTGCCCCGTCGAGAACTCGCTGACGCGTACGGTGCTGCCGCGGCGAGAAGCCGTGCCCGCGACCGCAAAGCTCTACGGGTATAAATGGCCGACCATCGAGGGGATGTTCACCCCACATACCAGCGACGTGACGTTTGACATCGACATGGTGTTCTCCTGGGTCGACGGCAGTGACCCGGAGTTTCGGGCCCGACGGGCGGCGCAGATGTCGGAGGTTGTGGTCGGTGAAGGCGACGAGGCCGAAGCGCGCATTCGGCAGATCGACGAGTTGAAGTACGCGCTGCGGTCGGTGAACATGTTTGCGCCGTGGGTGCGGCGGATCTTCGTTGCGACCGATTCGGTCCTTCCGTCCTGGCTGGCCGAGCACCCCAAAATCACCATTGTTCGCGCGACAGAACACTTCTCGGATCCAGCCGCGTTACCCACCTACAACTCGCACGCGATCGAGAGCCAACTTCAGAACATTCCAGAGCTGGCTGAGCATTTCCTGTACTCCAACGACGACATGTTTTTCGGCCGACCGCTGCGAGCCAGCGTGTTCTTCTCGCCCGGCGGGGTGACGAGGTTCATCGAAGCCAAGACCCGGATAGGACTCGGCGCCAACGACCCCACCCGCAGTGGCTTCGAAAACGCGGCACGGGTCAACCGGCAGCTGCTCTTCGAGCGGTTCGGACAGGTCACCACCCGCCATCTGGAACACACTGCAGTTCCGTTGCGCAAAAGCATACTGAGGGAGATGGAACGAGAATTCCCAGAAGAATTCGCCCGCACTCAGGCCAGCGCGTTTCGGGCCAGCACCGACATCTCGGTCACCAACTCGTTCTACCACTATTACGCGCTGATGACCGGGCGCGCCGTCCAACAAGAAAAAGCCAAAGTGCTGTACGTGAACACCACCACCCGCGAAGGGCTCGATTTACTTTCCGAGCTGCGAAGGAGCCGCCGGTATCACTTCTTCTGCCTCAACGACAGCAGCTTCCCGGAAGTCTCGGCGGTCGAGCGCACCGAACGGGTGACCGATTTCCTTGACCGGTATTTCCCCATACCCGCTCCCTGGGAGAAGGTCACCGCCGACATCGATCAGCCCGGTTTTGCCGAGCCGATGACGTTGACGCCGTCGACCGGTGCGTGAAGGCCGAATAGCCTAAACAGCCGCGTCTCGAGGCTTGAGGATCAGGCTGGTCGCAAAGGCGGCGATGCCAATGGCGACGGCGATCCACAGCGCCGAGTGGTAGGACGCCTTGGTCCCCTCCCCGACAACCGTTCCGGCCCAGGCAAATCCGAGTGAGCCACCGATGCCGAATGCGGCATTGCTGATTCCAGGCAGTGACCCCGGCTCATCCTCGGGCGCTTGTATGACACCCAGCGCAGCCAGCGGGGTGAGTGCAACACCCATCGATGCTCCGAAGACGAGCATGAGCAGGATGGCCATATTTCGGTCGAGCGCAAAGACCGCGAGCAGGGCGGTGGCAGCCAACGCACAGACCAGTCCCGCCCGCAGCACCGTCACCCAGCCGATCCGCACCGCGAGCCGTCCGATCAATGGCGCCACGACCAGTTGCACCAGCGCGGCGGGAGTGATAAACAGCAACGCCGTCGTCATTCCGTTGGCGCTGAAGCCAACCGATCGGTTCTCGGCGATGGACGGGATGAGGAAGCCCAGTACGACCATGAACGAGGCAAAGGACAGGATGGTCACGGCGATTACCGGCCAGGCGTATCGCGAGCGCAACTCATCGATATGCACCAGGGGATACACCACGCGCTTCTCGACCACGACGAACGCCACGAACGCCACGATGGCCGCGGCGATACACGCGACCACGAACGGCGACGACCAGCCCAGGTCTCCACCGTTACCGATGAACAGTGTGATCCCCGCGACCGTCACCGCGATCAGGACGGCCCCCACCCAGTCCATCCGGCCGGGAGTCACGCGTTCAGATTCGTCCGCGGGCACCGCTTTCCACCCAAGCGCGACGGAGGCGATTCCAATGATCAGAGTCAGGACGAAGATGGAGCGATATCCGAAGTGGTCGACCAGGAAACCGCCCAGCAGCGCATCGGTGCCGGCCACGCCGCCGTTGACCGCCGAAAGAATACCGCAGCAGACGCCGAACACCGCGGCGGTAAGGCGTTCGCGCATGATCAGGAAGGCAAGGCCGAAGGTAACGTTGGACGCTCCCTGCAGCACCCGGCCCGCGACCACCACCGGCAGCGAGGTGCCGAAGAGACACAACAGTGTTCCGATGCACATCATGATCAGCACGCCGATCAGGACGCGCTTGCGACCGATGTAATCGCTCCACCGGATCAGCACCACGTTGGCGATCGCACCGGCGAGATAGCTGTAGCTCGACATGGATGCGAACGCGTTGTGCCCGAGGTGGGCGTTGATGTCGCCGATCGCCGGCGACAGCATGGTGGCGTTGAGCATGAACGAGATCACCGACAAGACCAACGCTGCGACCATGAACACGGTCTGGCGGCGCGACAGGAAGCCCGCGGGCTCGCTTTCGATGGTCGTTGCGGGTTGCTCAGTCATGACGATCCCCTCCTATTGCCGACGCGCGGTTCTTGCTGCGAGTGATCCCCAGCACCGCCAAGCCGGCGGGTAGCAGCAGCGCGGCGATCGCCGCGAGGATGGCTCGGATGCCGTCGCCGGTGCTGACACCTTGATGCTCAAGCACTTCCAGCACGCTGCTCGACACCGCGACCCCCACTCCGGCAAGCGTGACGAGCGACGTGAGGGTGACTCCGGCCGCCTCGCCGGCCCGTTCGGGAGCGACGACCGCCTGGGTCGCCACGGTGGTGAACGCATAGACGAAGCCCATGGTGAAGCCACATGCCGTCAGCGCGGCCAGGTACACCGCGAAGTTGTCGGAGGCGGCCAGCACGGCCAGCGACACCGCGGCGGCGGTGCAACCGATACCCATGACCGCGAAGGGTTTATTGCGCGTCGCCAGACGTCCGGATACCGGGCCGCCCAGCGCCGCTCCCGCGGACGGGCCGAGGAAAGCCAGCCCGGCCATCAACGGGTCCAGTCCGCGCACCTGTTGCAGGTTCATCGTCGACAAGAACACCGTCACCACGTATGCGATGTTGGCAACCGTTCCCGCGACAACCAATACGGTGAAGCGCGCATTGCGCAGCAGCGAGAGGTTGATCAATGGGTAGCGCACGCGCGTCTCGACGGCGACGAATGCCGCCAAAAGTGCGACGGAAAGCAAGAATACAGCGATCACGGGTGCCGACAGCCATCCCCAGTCCGGCGCGCGGTCAAAGGCGAACGTGAACAACCCGATTCCGAACACGATCAGCGCCAGACCACTGAGATCCACACGCCGGGGCACGGTTTCGTCGGATGTTTCGGGAATCGATTTCATGCCGATGACGAACGCGGCCGCCGCCAATGGCACGAGCAACCAAAAGACCGCGCGCCAGCCCAGCGTCTGGGTGAGCAGGCCGCCCACCAGCGGGCCCGCTGCGTTACCCAGACCGGCGATGCCATAGGCCACTCCGATTGCATGGCTGGCCTTTTCGGCCGGCAGGGTATTCGTCAGGATGCTCACTGACACTGGAAAGATGAGAGCGGCGGCCAGACCTTGTGCGGCCCGGAAGATGATGACCACCGTCGCCGACGGGGCTATCGCGCAGAACACCGAAGCGATTCCGAACAGCGCGATCCCGACCAGCAGCGTGCGACGGCGGCCGAAGATGTCCCCGATGCGGCCCGCGGGTGCCATGAAGGCGCCCAAGGCCAGCATGTAGACGCTGATCACCCACTGCAGGTCGGTCGTGGTGCTGCCAAGGTCCGCTGCCATCCGCGGCAAGGCGAGGTTCATTGCGAAGTAATCGATCTGCACGCAGAACAGCGCTGTCGATATGGCCGCCAGTATCCAGCGACTGTGTTTCTCGTGCCCCGGCGAGTTCACGAATCGACGATAGGACTGAAAGACCCGCCGTCGAAGGCGAATCGCTGGGCCTAATTCGACAGTTTGAGTAAACGCTCGGCGTTGAGGTGGGCGATCTTTTCTTTGTCGGCCGGGGTGATCGGCATCTGTTCAAGGAATTGCCGACCGGCTTTCATGCTGGCGAACGGATAGTCGGCCGTGAAAACGACTCGGTCGATGCCGATCACGTTGACCATGGACTGATAGGCGTTGAACGACAGGCTCCAACTCGGATCCGTCGCGCCCGGCTCTTGGTACGCGTAGTCGCCGGCCAGGATGCCGCCATAGAAGTTCTCCCGGAAGTACTCCTTGATAGTGCGTTTGAGGCCGCTTTCGCTGACCGGAAACGAGTAGTCCGTCCGCCAGGCCATCCAACTCAGGGCCTCGAAATGGTGCCCGACGATGAGCTGCAGATCGGGAAACCGGTCGAACACGCCGCCGAGGATCAACCGGAGGCAGTGGACCCCGGTGTCGATGTGCCAGCCGACTCCAGCGATGGACAGCCTGGCTGATACGGCGGGCGCGAAACCTTGGTAATAGGCGTCGATCACCGGCTTTGGCGGCACGGTGGGATGCAGATAGATGGGCACGCCCAGCGATTCGGCGGATTCGAACACCGGCCAAAAGAATTTGTCGTCAAGGTAGCGGCCGTTCACGTGGCCGTTGATCAACGCGCCGACGAAGCCGTGATCGCGCACCGTGCGCTCGAGTTCAGCCGCGGCGGCCTTCGGGTCGCCCATCGGCAAGGTGGCAAAGCCGAGGAACCGGTCGGGGTGTTTTGCGGCGGCGGCTGTTACGGCGTCGTTGGCCTGCCTGGCCAGCTCCACCGCCAGCGGCACCTCCACGGCCTCCGCGCCGGGAACGTTGGAGAGGATCTGCACGTCGATGCCGGCCGCGTCCATCGCCGCGATCCGGCCCTCCCCCAGGTCACGGATGCCTGTCGGCCACCCGCCGTCCGGGTCGCTATCGCTGCCGGGCTCGTTGCGCATCGTGTCGAACAATTTGCGGGGACTGTTCGGATTCGCCTCGGCGATAGCCGGGAGCATGTAGTGCTCCTCGAAAGCAATGATCTTCATGACAACCACTCAACCACTCGTACCCGAGTGGCCTGGTCAGCCAGTGGTGCGAACGATCAGGACGTCGATCTTGGCCTTGGTGGCGACGGCTCCGGGGATCGAGAACACCCGTCCGACGATCGCGGATCGCGCGTCCAGTCCGACATTGCCGACCACGAGCAGGTCGGCTCCGACCTTCTCGGCGAGGTCAACCAGCGCCTGCACCGGACCAGCTTCAATTGGCTGATCCTCGATGTTCTTCGCCCCGGCCGCCTTTGCTCGGTCGTGGGCATCGTGCAAGATCGCGTAGATGGGCGCGCTGCCGCGCACCTTGTAACCCTCCTCGCCCAGGATGTCGGCGGCACGCTTGTCTTCCGCCTGGGTGAAGTAGCCCGTCGCAATAACCAGCTTCGCGTCCGAATCGGCGGCAATCTTGGCCGCACGGTCGACCGCGCGCAGCGACGACTCCGAGCCATCGGTGCCGACCACCACAGTCTGGTAGGTCATGTGCCCTCCCCAGCGTCGTTTGCAATGCCCACCAGAGACAGTAACCCTCCCACCGCTGGAGACCTGGGGATTTCGCGCAATCGACCGTCTCGCCGCGTACCCTCAGGCGGTGGCCGATATTGACCGCACCTGCACCGTCGCCGCCGACCCGCAGCAAGTCTGGGATATTCTCGCGGACTTCGGCTCGATCAGTTCGTGGGCGGACAACCTCGACCACTCGTGCATCCTCAATCACGGCAGCGACCCGGTCGGCACCACCCGGCGAGTCCAAATCGGCCGCGATGCCCTCGTCGAGCGGATCATCGAGTTCGATCCGACATGGGCACTCGCCTACGAGGTTGAGGGCCTGCCCAAGCGCCTGCGCCGGTTCACCAACCGCTGGACACTCCGGGCGGCCCAAGGCGGTACAACCGTTGTGACATTGACCACTACCGTCGAAATCGGGCCTGGCGCAGTACAAAAGCTCGTCGAACGTGCGGTGTGTCGCGTTCAGGTGCGACAGTCCGACGTGCTGCTCGCCGGGCTGGCGAAACGATTGGAGAAGTCTGGTGTCTGATCGCCCCGACATCATCATCCTGATGACCGACGAGGAACGGGCGGTTCCGCCGTACGAGTCACCCAAGCTGCTCACCTGGCGCCACCGAACGCTGCACGGCCGGAAGTGGTTCGACGAGCACGGCGTCAGCTTTGCGCGGCACTACACCGGATCGCTGGCCTGCGCGCCCAGTCGTCCAACCATTTTCACCGGGCACTATCCCGACCTGCACGGCGTCACCCAGACCGACGGTCTCGGCAAGACGGCATACGACTCACGCATGCGCTGGCTGCGCCAAGGAGAGGTGCCCACGCTGGGCAATTGGTTCCGGGCCGCGGGTTACGACACCCACTACGACGGCAAATGGCACATCTCGCACGCCGATCTGCGCGACGCCGACGGGCGCGTGCTGGCGACCAACGACGATGACGGTGTCGTCGACCATGTCGCGGTGCTGCGTTATCTCGACGCTGATCCCCTTGCGCCGTATGGCTTCTCGGGATGGGTCGGTCCCGAGCCGCACGGAGCGTTGATGGCCGATGCCGGCGTGCGCCGCGACCCGTTGATCGCCGACCGCGTCGTCGCCTGGCTGATCGATCGTTACGCGGCCCGCCGCGCCGGCGAGGAGGCCGCGCTGCGTCCATTCCTGTTGGTGGCCAGCTTCGTCAACCCGCACGACATCGTGCTGTTCCCGGCCTGGATGCGCCGCAACCCGTTGCAGCCGTCACGGCTGGATCCACCGCACGTGCCCGCGGCGCCCACCGCCGACGAGGACTTGGCGACCAAACCGGCCGCACAGATCGCCTACCGGGAGGCGTACTACTCCGGCTACGGGCCGGTGCCGGTCGTCGATCGGACCTACGCCCGCAACGCCCAGAAATACCGCGACCTCTACTACCGGCTGCACGCCGAGGTGGACGGGCCGATCGACCGGGTCCGGCGGGCGGTCACCGAAGGCGGATCGGACAACGCGGTGCTGGTGCGCACCTCCGATCACGGCGATCTGCTCGGCGCGCACGGCGGGCTGCACCAGAAGTGGTTCAACCTGTACGACGAGGCCACCCGGGTGCCGTTGGTGATCGCCCGCATCGGCGAGTCCGCGACGTCGCCGCGGGTGGTCACCGCGCCGACGTCGCATGTCGACCTGGTGCCGACCCTGTTGGGGGCGGCTGGTGTCGATGTCGCGGCGGCGGCCGCCACGCTGGCCGAGTCGTTCTCCGAGGTGCACCCGCTGCCGGGCCGCGACCTGATGCCGGTGGTGGACGGGGCGCCGGCCGACGACACCCGCGGCGTCTACCTGATGACCCGCGACAACATCCTCGAGGGTGATACCGGCGCCTCGGGTCTCGCGCGGCGTTTAAGACGGACGGCGAATCCGCCCGCGCCGCTGCGTATCCGGGTGCCCGCGTATGTGGGGTCGAACTTCGAAGGCTTGGTGGTCCGCGTCGACGACATCGACGGCGGCGAGGGCCACCTGTGGAAGCTGGTGCGCACCTTCGACGATCCGGCGACCTGGACCGAACCGGGGGTCCGTCACCTCGCGGCGAATGGGCATGGCGGGGAGGCGTATCGGATGAGCCCGCTGGACGACCAGTGGGAGTTGTACGACCTGACTGCCGATCCGACGGAGTCCCGCAACCTGTGGACAGATCCGGGCCTGCACGAGTTGCGCCAACATCTGCGGACGCAACTCAAGCACGCGCGAGCCAGCTCGGTCCCGGAGCGAAACCGGCCCTGGCCCTACGTGTCTCGTCGACCGCCGACAGCGCGGCATTCCCGCATTCGCAAGGCACTCAAAAAGGTGGCTAAACGATGACTCTCCCGCCCCCATCGCAAGACTCGGTCGCCCTAGTCACCGGCGCCTCCTCTGGTATCGGCGAGCAATTCGCCCGTCAGCTGGTGGCCCGCGGTTACCGCGTCGTCGTCACCGCCCGCCGGGAACATCGGCTGCACGCATTGTGCGCCGCGTTGGGCGGCGACAAGCACGCCGTCGCGGTGGGCACCGATCTCGCCATCCCGGAGGACCGAGACCGGCTGGCCGCCCGCATCGATGAGCTGGGCGCCCAGGTCGACATCTTGGTCAACAATGCGGGCCTGGGCATCTACACCAAGTTCGGCGCCGAAGGCCGCGACCAGGAACTGCAGATGCTGCGTGTCGACGTCGAGGCGGTGGCCGACTTGATGTTGCGCTACCTGCCGGGCATGGTCGAGCGCGGCCGCGGCGCGATCATCAATCTGTCGTCGGTGTCGGGATTCCAGCCGGCCCCGTACAACGCCAACTACGCCGCGTCCAAGGCGTATGTGCTGTGGCTGTCGGAGGCGGTCAACGCGGAAGTCGCCGACAACGGAGTGACGGTCACCGCGGTCTGCCCGGGCCCGGTGCCGACGGAGTTCCAGGCCACCAACGACGCCAACTACCTAGTCGACCGGATGCCGGGATTCACCCAGGTGTCCGCCGAGCGGGTGGTCGCCGACGCGCTGAAGGCCGCCGACCATGGTCACGCGTCGGTGGTCCCGGGCGGACCGCAGGTGCGACTGGCGTTGGGGGCCTCCCGCCACGTGCCGACCCCGTTGGTCTTGCCGATCCTCAAGCGAATGTTGAAGCGCTAGCCCGACTTTGGGGTCGGGATCGGCGTGAGCGGGTTGCCTTTCAGGATCGACGAACAGTTCTCCGGCACTGGTACGCCGTCGAAGCGTTGCTTGATCCAGGCGATCGAGTGCAGTAGCCAGATCGGCACGCTCCAGATGTGGCTCAGCGCCTTGTATTCCTCGTAGTGGACCTTGGTGCCCTTCGCGCAGTAGTCGCGGGCCAGGGTACGCACGTCGCCGGCGATCATCACGCCGTCACCGGCGCCGATGCCCTTCTTGTCGCCCGGTGTGCCCTCGAGAAGCTCGCCGTTGGCGCCCTGACCGATGAACAGTGGGATCGTCGGCGTACCGCCGGTGCCCATGATCAGCTTGTTGGCGCATTGGACGAAGAGCGGCAGCTTCTCGGGACTCGGATACTCGGGGATGACCAGGTCCGCCCACTTCATACCCGGGTATTGGCCGAGGACGTTGACGATCGACGCGGTCTGCATCTCGTGAAAGATCCTCGCGCCCTTAGTGCTGAGATATCGTGCCAGCTCGGTCTCGATCTCGAATGCACGCGCGATCCCGACCAGCGCCATCGCCATGACGCCCGCCCAGAACCCGGTGCCCTCGACGTAGTGCAGGTTGTGCGCCGGGTCGACCAGCACGCCGCCGATCGCCGCGCCGATCAGGCGCTCGTTGACGTCGGGCGCGTAGGTCGGGGCCAGCTCGGCAGCCCACTCGGTGGCGATCGCACCGCCGGAGTACCCGAGCATCGCCACCCTCGCATCGCTGGGGATGGTCGACGAGCTCAACGCGGCGCGGATCGAGTCAAGGGTGTTCATCCCGTACTCAGGGCCAGCGGCGAAGTCCGCCCGCTGGCCTTCGGTGTCGGGAACGATGACTGTGTACCCGTCGGCGATGAAGGGGCCGAAGACCGCCGCCTCGACATTGGGGATGACTCCGCCGAGCCGCCGGCCACCCGAGATCGCATACGACGGCTCGTCATTGCGGTTGAGGGAGTCGTAGGCGGACTGGTAGGAGATCACTTTCGTCTCGTCGAATTGGATCGGCGGCACAATGATCGAGGTGACGTTGACGGTCGGCTTGCCGGTCTGGCTGGTCGACCGGTAGAGCAGCTGGGTGGTCTCGAGCAACGTCGGGAAGCCGAAGATGTGGTAACGAAAGGTGCGCGTCTGCAGCACAGTTCCCGGCGCGATGCTATCCAGCGACTGGGGTCCGGTGTACGAGTAGAACGGATCATCGTTCGGCTGCAGCATGGCTACCGAGATGCCGGGCGCATCAACGCGATCGGGATACCAACCTGGTTGCACTGGTTCGGTCATGGGCTCAAATCATTCCGGCGCGTTGCAGGGATGCGGCACAGTCTACGGCGTGGTTTCCGAGGATCCTTCCCAGTGCGGTATACGCCGCGAACTGAGCCTCGTTGAACCATTGGTCAGATGTCGGGTCATGAGGAAACACTTCACTCTGTGCGGCATAAGTCAGCAGCCACTCCGGACAATCCTTCCAGAGAAGGGCTTTTGCGAAGATCAAAACGCCGCTCGGCTTCTGCGGGCTCGCCAATCCCGCTGCCAACGGGTATTTAATTCTGGCGAAAGCTACTGTTCCTTTTGTGATTCGGCTGTTCAACCGAGCGAACGCGTGTCCTTCGGGAAACGGCGTTCCTGAGCCAGGAGCCAGGTCGTTCACCGAGTACGGGCCTCTTTCGTTGAACTTAATCGTCACGCCCAGTTCGTATTCCGCCAGCCGCATTGCATCGGACAGTGTGCTGAGTAGCGGAGGAGCATCGCCGCCGGCGTCGATGCAGAAGATGAGTCGACACCGCCTGCGCAGTGCCTCGACCAGCCCAAGGTTTTCGTAATGGCCGCCGTCGGTCACCTGTACAAGCCGAGCATCGTCGTAGTTGATGCCCAGCACTTCGCGGTAGAAATAGCCCGCGCCGCGGATGGTAGGCAATGACGTTGGCCAAGGCCCGTATTCGTCTTCCCGGTCACGTTCGTCGCCCTCCTCGCCGCACACCAGCTTGCGGATGCGTTCACGCAGCGACTCTGGCTGCGGTCGGTTTTTGTCTTTCGGCTCGGCGCCGGCCTGTTCTTGGGCCCGATATTGGGCGTCATAGAGCTTTGCGACCAGTCTGGGATTCGGTAGCCACGTGCCCAGTCGGGCACCCGAGATGGCGAGGAGCTTTTGATATCCCTTGTTCTGTCGTCCCATTGCTGACGCGAACGCCGCACCGCTTACCGCGATTGATGCCACGACAGTGAGATCCTGCTTGATTCGCGGCGGTGCTACGGCTAGCAACTGCCGGGTGTTGAGCCAGCCGAGCTCAGGGCCACCGATGTGGTCCGCGCTGAGAACATAGGACACCGCGTCGAGCCCGGGCGCTGTCGTTGCTTGTCCTGACAATGTGGCCGCGGTTGCGAAGATGAATTTGGGGCCATCGTGTGGGGCTTTCCCGTATTTCGTTAGCCATGTCCATTCGACCTTGCGGAAGCGCGCGGCTTGCAAAACTCCCGACGGTGACTCCACACGACGTACCGCGAAGGTGTTTGCTAGCCGCGACCGATAAAACGGGTGCAGGCTCAGCGAAGTGACGTCGGCAAAGCCGAGCATGAGCACCGCCAGGACGAGCAGCCATAACCCTTCGCCAGGCATGTGGGGGACGCCGTTCTCGCATGCGTGGGGTGCCACTTCCTTGAAAATGCCGAGAGCAAAGCCTCCGAGCATGACAAGCCACGCCGACGCCAACAACGCGAAGGTCAACAGCACCAGTATCAACTGCAAGACGGCCGGCGGGAGTAGCCGTTTCCATAAGGACGGCTTCACCGCCTCGACAAGAGGCGATATTGCGTGCTTCCTTGTCACCATCGTGACGATCGCCGCCACATAGTTGAGCCCGACAACTCCGGACACAATCTTTGTGGCGCCTCCAGGGTCTAACCTGGCCATCGAGCAGAGGTGCATGAGTCCGGGTAGCCCGGCGACGACTGCCAAGACGAGCACCGCGAAAACCGCACTCCCTCGTGCGGCTTTCAGTAGGCCCAGGCGCATGCGTTCACTGCGCTCATTTGCCCGAAACCACTCGACGAGGATGGCGGTCATCACGGCGCCAACGGCGAAGATGGCGAAAACGCCAACAGCCCACCACGACGCGGCGTGGGATGCCTGCCACGGCACATGAGGCAGCGGGCAGTTTTTGGGGTTAATGTCCTTTAAGTCTTCAGGTTTCAGCGGGACGAACGTCGCGAACGAAAAGTATGAAACCGCTGATAGGTACCCAAAGACCCATCCCAGCACCGCCGGAACGGTAAACAGGATGGCCAATGAGGCGATCAAATTTTTCAGCACTACCGCCAAAGCAGCGATCAGTTCC
>NZ_DATMLH010000051.1:0-4753 GCF_035570115.1 Mycobacterium sp. | reverse complement strand
GTTGCGGCGGCCTGTGCGGTGACGGCCGGATTGCGACGACCTGCATCGGTAACGCCGATGCCAAGGCGTAGGCGCCCGAGACGATTTCGTGCGGAGAAATTCCCGAGCACTGTCCAGGGTTCGAGACTCGCGTCGACGTCGGGTACCAGCCGTGCGGTCCCCACGTACTTCGGTGTCATCACCGCGCGCGGGAACAACGCGTTGAGATGGTCGGGCAGCCAGAACGAATCCATCCCGGTGGCCACGGCGGTGAGATAACTGGCTCGCGCCGCCGCTGTCGGCGAATAGCGAGTGTTCACGAGCTGCTCTGCGAGGCCGACCTTGAGCACGGGTCTCCTTTGCCCGGATGCCCCCCATCCGCGCCAAATTCTAGGCCGAGTTGGTCACCGTCGAGTAGTAACGACGAAGTGCGACCAGTCGGGCTCGCGGGTCGCAGCCCAGTATTCGTTGAGCCGCCACGGGCTGACGGTGTGGATTTCGCCGTCGGCGTTTTTGAAGTAGGAGTGTTTGACCGCAGGGTGTGACCACACCATCTGTTTGATTTCGACCTGGGTGCGTTGATGCCAGTCGGTGGCCGCCTCAGCGGTCGGTTCTACCGAATGGATGTTCGCTTCGACGAGTTGTGCCAGGCAGCTGTTGATATAGCGCATCTGCAGTTCGGAGTTGAAGATCAGACTGCCGCCGTGGGCGAGATGAGCACCCGGCCCATAGACGAGGAAGAAGTTCGGAAACCCCGGGACAGTGATGCCCAGATACGCATACGGTCGCCGGCCCCACACCTTGTGCAGGTCGACACCGTCCCGGCCGGTGATCGTCATCGGCCACAGCACGTCGGTGTGCCGAAACCCGGTGGCGTACACGATCACATCGACGTCGTAGGTGGCGCGGTCGGTGGTGACGATGCCATCCGGCGTGATCCGCTCGATCGCGGTGCGCACCAAGTCGACGTCGTCGCGGCGCAGCGTGCGCAGCCAGGTGCCATCGTCTTGCAGGGTCCGCTTCCCGGTCGCCGGATAGTCGGGTAGCACCTTGGCCAGCAGATCCTGGTCTCCGTCAACCTGATTGGTGATCCAATCGGTGAACATCACGCGTGCGATAGCGTTGATCTCGCTGACCGCGTAGTCCTGGTTGGGGTAGGCCGGGTCGACCCGCGCGGCATCGAGGCCTTTGTCGGAGCCGGGCCAGAGCACAAGGAATCGGTACCAGCGGCCGTAATACGGCAGGTGGTCCATCGCCCAGCGCACGCCGTCGCCGACCGACTCGTGGTACATCGCGTTGGGAAACATCCACTGGGCGGTGCGCTGAAAAACGGTGAGGTGCTCGACGTCGTCGGCAATGGCGGGCGCGATCTGAAAACCACTGGCGCCGGCGCCGATCAGCGCGACGCGCTTACCGGTCACATCGATCGAGTGGTCCCACTCTGCGGAGTGGAACGACGGCCCGCGAAAGGTTGCCGCACCCTCGAATTCCGGTAGATAGGGCCGGTTTAGCTGGCCGACCGCGGTGATGACCGCCCGAGCCCGCATCGTGGTGAGCCCCTCGTCGGGTTCCCGAACAGTGATCGTCCACATGCCGTCCTCGTGGTCCCACTCGGCGGCGATCATCTCGGTCTGCCAGCGCACATGGTCGTCGAGACCGTGCTTGTCCATGACCGTGGTGAAGTAGTTCTGCAGCTCGGGCTGCTCGGCGAAAAAGTGCGTCCACTCGTTGCTGGGCTCGAAGCTGTAGCAATAGAAATGGTTGGCCACGTCGACGCGTGCCCCAGGATAGCTGTTCTCCCACCAGGTTCCACCCGGGCCGCTGTTCTTCTCCACAATGGTGAATGGAATGTTGGCCTGCTTCAAACGAATCCCGGCCAGAATTCCTGATTCGCCGCATCCGATGACTACCACGGGTAATTCCGCCGCGCGGTCGGGGTCCAACGGTGCCGGGCGGCGCGGGTCGACGCCGTCGAGGTCCATCTCTTCGGCGAGCAGCGACAGATAGTCGTCCGGCACGGTCTCACAAACCGCCCAATCCATCATTTCCTTGACGAGCGCTGGCGGCAGCGGCGCAAGCTCGGGGCAGCCGCGGTCGCGGTAATCGGCGATCACCGGTAGCGCTTCGGCCCGAGCGCGGGATTTGTCCTCCTCGGACATGAATCCCTGGACCTCGTTGAGGAAGATCCCCGCGGGTTTGAAGTCCCGGACGAAACGCGGATCGCCGGTGATGTGCACCAGCGACAGCAGCAGGGTCGGGATGCTGACTTGCACGAGGGCTGCGGCAATGTCGGCGGTGGGAGTGGTGAAAGGCTGGCCGGCGTAGCGGCTGCGCTTCAAGAGGGATCCTTTCCGCATTAATTACGATACGCACGGTTGCGTAATTAACGTAAGAGATTACGCCCGGCGTCTTTGTGGAGCAAGGGTCGATCCGACGCGATCGGCGCTCGTCCGTGCCAAGGTGAACGCCGTGGCGGACCCCTCGATCCAAGCGCGCCTCAAGGGCTGGCTGACCGCGGCCTGGCGATTCGTCAGCAGCGCGCCGTTGACGTATGTGTGGCTGATCGTGCTGCTAATCACCACGATCATTCAGCACAGCCTGAGCCGGCGGGAATTGCACGCCCTGCTGATCCACCAGTCCACGAATATCCACGATTTGGCGACCGATCCGCTTGAAGTGCTGTTTACCAGCCTGTTCTGGATCGATGGCCGCTATTGGACACCATATCTGGTGCTGTTCACCTTGTTTCTTGCTCCGGCGGAACAATGGCTCGGCAAAATCCGTTGGCTTGCAGTCGGATTGACTGCGCACGTCGGTGCAACGTATCTCAGCGAGGGCACGCTGTATCTGGCGATCCAGCATCACCTGGCGCCGGAACATCTGGTGCGCGCCCGCGATATCGGGGTCAGCTACTTCCTGGTCGGGGTGATCGCCGTACTCGCCTATCGCATCGCGCAGCCGTGGCGGTGGGGTTACCTCGCGATCCTGGTCACCATCTTTACCGTCCCGCTCGTCATCCATCTGACTTTCACTGCGATCGGGCACTTTTCGGCGATCTTCATCGGCCTGTTGTTCTATCCGATGGCCCGGGCCCGCAATGGGCCACTGATCAACCCGGCCAAACTCTTTCGACCGAACGGCGCTGCGCCTAGGTCCGGGTAGCGGTCACGTAGCCGAGCCCCGAGAACATCGCCGCTTCTTCTTCGTTACGCGTCTGGACCGGAAGGCCTTGAGCGGCAAACAAATCGGCGACGCTGATGGCAGCAACGTTCCAGCCATGGCCGCCCAGATAGTCGACCACATCGTTGCGGTCACCGCCGTACCACAGGTCGGTCATCTCCACGTCGAATCCGTGGTCGCGCCAGCGTTCGGTGGCCTGCCGCATCCGGTCGGCCATCAGCGGCACCGCTTGGCTGGAGTCCGGCACGTTCTCGGTGGCCAGTTGACTGCCGGCTGCGCTCAGGATGGTGACGTTGTCCAGCAACGCATCCTGGGCTTCGGGCGGCAGGAACGGCAGCAAGCCCTCTGCGCTCCACGCGGTGGGTTGGGTCGGGTCCAGGCCGGCGCTGCGCAGCGCGGTCGCCCAGTCGTGGCGCAGATCGATGGCCACCGAGCGGCGATCGGCCGTGGGGCTGGCGCCCAGATCGGCCAGCGTCGTGGTCTTGAACTCGATGACCGCGGGTTGATCGATCTCGTAGACCGTGGTCCCGGCCGGCCAGTGCAACCGGTAGGCACGAGCATCCAACCCCGAGGCCAGGATCACCGCCTGGCGGATTCCCCGATTGGTCGCCTCGATGAAGAAGTCGTCGAAGAAACGAGTGCGCACGGCCATCATGTCCCGCATCCGCTGCATGCCCCACTCGCCGTTGTCGTCGACCTCGGCCGGATTCAATTCGCCAGTGGCCAAGCGGGTGAAGAAGTCGACGCCCACCGCGCGAACCAGAGGCTCGGCGAAGGGATCGTTGATCAGTGGGTTGGCCGCCCGGCTGGCCAACGCGCGCCCGACGGCGACGCCGGTCGCGGTGGCGCCCACGCTGGTCGTCAGGTCCCAGGTGTCATTGTCGGTCCGTGCCATGTCCGCCCCTCCTGTATGTGATGTTGCCTGGATATTTAGCCTGTTTAATCGACTGTACCCGCGTTCGCGTACCCGTAATCTGGGCGAGTGCGGCACTACTACTCGGCTGAAGCGATCCGCGAGGCCGAAGCGCCGCTGTTAGCCAGCCTGCCCGACGGCGCGCTGATGAGGCGGGCGGCCTACGGGCTGGCCAGCGCGATCATTGGTGAGCTGATCGCCCGCACCGGCGGGGTTGCCGGACGCCGGGTATGCGCGGTCGTCGGCTCGGGCGACAACGGCGGCGACGCACTGTGGGCGGCAACCTTCCTGCGCCGCCGCGGCGCGGCCGCCGACGCGATACTGCTCAAACCAGAACGTACCCACCAGAAGGGACTGGCTGCATTCCGGAAGGCTGGCGGCCGCATCGTCGAAAAGGTCGCAGCAGGAACAGATCTCGTGATTGACGGCGTCGTCGGTATTTCCGGCTCGGGGCCGCTGCGGCCGGACGCGGCCGAAGTGTTCGAAGCCGTCGACGCCAAGGCGATTCCGATTGTCGCCGTTGACATCCCCAGCGGCATCGACGTGGCTACCGGCGCAATCACCGGCCCCGCCGTGCACGCCGCGCTGACCGTCACCTTCGGCGGGCTCAAGCCCGTGCACGCGCTGGCCGACTGCGGCCGAGTCGAGCTGATCGATATCGGCCTCGACCTGCCCGACACC
>NZ_DATMLH010000050.1:0-27111 GCF_035570115.1 Mycobacterium sp. | reverse complement strand
CTGATCCCAGATCTCGGTGTCGACGGGCCCCGGCTCGATCAGCTTCACGCGGACGCCCGTGCCGTGCAGGTCGACGGCCATCGACTCCCTCCAGCCGCAGAGCGCAAACTTGCTGGCGCAATAGGCAGCCTCGTGGATGATGCCCAGCCGGCCACCCACGCTGGACACGTTGACGATGACGCCGTGCCCGCGCGCGAGCATCCGGGGCAAGACGGCCAACGTCAGCCGCATCGGGGCCAGGAAGTTGACTCGCATGACGTCCTCGACCTCGGCCGGTTCCAGCGCATCGACGGCCCGGCGCTTCGGCATGGCGGCGTTGTTGACCAGGACGTCGATGCCGCCCAGGTCGTCCCATGCCCGCAACCCCAGTTCGCCGACCGTCGCGGTGTCAGCCAGATCGGCCACCCACATCGTCGAGTCGGCCGAGGTGCTGCGGCAATCCGCCAGGATCTCGGCAAGACGTTCCGAACGGCGGGCGATCAGTCCCACCACCGCGCCGTGGCCGGCCAGCCGCCGGGCCAGGGCGGCACCGATGCCCGATGACGCGCCGGTGATGACCACCCGCTTTCCTGCTACCGAGTACGTCATGGCCACAGCGTGGCGCGAATGGCCATTTGTGACATGGGTTTCGGCAATATGCGTGGTTAAGCGGGAGCTAAATCGGAATTAGTGGCGTGGTAAGCTCGTTATATTGGCTAAGTATCAACCTGGCTTCTTGTAGGGGGTAGCGATGGCACGTACCGACGACGACACCTGGGATCTGGCATCGAGCGTCGGGGCGACCGCCACGATGGTCGCGGCGTCCCGCGCGATGGCGAGCAAGACCGAACACCCACTGATCAACGACCCCTTCGCCGAGCCGCTGGTTCGGGCCGTCGGCCTGGACCTGTTCACCAAACTGGCAACCGGCGAGTTGACCCCGGCCGACCTCGAGGACGACAGCGACGGTGCTGCCCCGGGCGTGCAGCGGATGACCGACAACATGGCAGTCCGCACCAAATTCTTCGACGAGTTTTTCATCGACGCGACCCAACGCGGCATCAGGCAGGCGGTAATCCTGGCGTCCGGACTGGATGCTCGCGCCTACCGACTTCCCTGGCCAACGGGCACCACGGTGTACGAAATCGACCAGCCACAAGTCATCGAATTCAAATCCCGCACCCTCGCCGAGTTGGGCGCCCAGCCCACCGCCTTCCGGCGCGCAGTCGCCATCGATCTACGCGACGACTGGCCGGCCGCGCTGCGCGCAGCGGGCTTCGAAACTGATCAGCCCAGCGCGTGGAGCGCCGAAGGCCTACTCGGCTACCTGCCGCCCGAAGCACAAGACCGTCTGCTGGACACCATCACCGCGCTCAGCGCGCCGGGCAGCCGGATCGCGACCGAAAGCGGGCCCACCCGTGAACCCGGACACGAGCAGCGGATCAAAGAACGCATGCGGACCGTGTCCCAACGCTGGCGTAAGCATGGACTCGATCTCGACATGACCGAGCTGGTCTACTTCGGCGACCGCAACGAGGCGGCGGTCTACCTGTCCGAGCACGGGTGGCAGATGGCTGGCAGCAGCATCCGGGAACTGTTCGCGGCCAATGGTTTACCGCCCATCGAGCAGGACGACCTGCCGTTCGCCGACCGTCTCTACGTCAGCGGCACACTGACCGACAAGAAGTAGGAGCCATCAGCATGACACACGCCCACTCCGGAAGATTCGAAGGCGACAGCTGGGACCCGGCATCCAGCGTGGGAGCGACCGCGACGATGGTTGCGGCCTCGCGCGCGATTGCGTCACAGGGGCCCGACCCGCTGCTCGACGATCCGCTGGCGGACCCGCTGGTCCGTGCGGTGGGCTTGATTCCGTTCGTCCGCCTCATCGACGGAGAGGTCAGCGTGGATGACGACCCGGCGCTGACTGGCAGAACGCGAATTGAGCAAATGGCGGTGCGGACAAGGTTTTTCGATGACTTCTTCATCACCGCCACCGAGGCCGGCATTCGACAGGCGGTGATCCTGGCTTCTGGCCTGGACACCAGGGCCTACCGCCTACCGTGGCCGGCCGGGACGGTGGTCTACGAGATCGACCAGCCGCAGGTGATCGAATTCAAGACGAACGCGTTGGCCGATCTCGGCGCCAACCCGACCGCCGAGCGCCGCACGGTCAGCATCGATCTGCGATACGACTGGCCGGCAGCATTGCGGCAGCAGGGTTTCGACGTGAACCAGCCGACAGCGTGGAGCGCCGAAGGGTTGTTGCCCTACTTGCCCTCGGAGGCCCAGGACCGATTGTTCGACAACATCACTGCGCTCAGCGCGCCGGGAAGTCAACTCGCCACCGAGCACACCTCCGACCCGGGCGCCTTCTCCGCGGAAAGCGTGCAGCGCATCAGCGAGCGATGGCAGCGCGCCGGCTTCGACCTCAACGCGGCCGACCTCTTCTATCAAGGCGAGCGCAGTATCGTGATCGACTACCTCACCGGCCACGGCTGGCAGGTGGCCGCCCATCCGGCCCCGGAGCTGTATCAGCGCAATGGATTCAGGTTCCCGGAAGAAGAGGCGATGGCTTTGTTCCGGAGCATGAGCTACGTCGCCGCCACCCTCGGATAGGGTTGCCGTGACGCGCACGGATGACGACAGCTGGGATCTGGCCTCTAGTGTGGGTGCGACCGCGACGATGATCGCCGCCGGCCGGGCGATGGCGACGAACGACCCCCGCGGACTGATCAACGACCCGTTCGCCGAGCCACTGGTCCGCGCCGTCGGGCTGGATTTCTTCGTGAAGATGATCGACGGCACGATTGACTTCTCGGCGATCGAGAACGCATCGCCGGCGCGCAGGGAAGCAATGATCAACGGGATAGCGGTGCGCACCAGATACTTTGACTCCGCCCTGCTGACGGCCATGGACGGGGGTGTGCGTCAGGTGGTGATCCTGGCGTCCGGTCTGGACTCCCGGGCCTATCGGTTGAATTGGCCGGCCGAAACCGTGGTCTATGAGGTCGATCAGCCGAAGGTGATCGAGTTCAAGACGACCACGCTGGCCGGTATCGGCGCTCAGCCCTCCGCCGAGCGCCGTACCGTCGGCATCGACCTACGCTACGACTGGCCGACAGCGCTGCGTGCCGCCGGCCTGGACACCGAAGCACCGACGGCGTGGCTGGCCGAGGGTCTGCTGATCTACCTGCCGCCCGAAGCCCAGGACCGGTTGTTCGACAACATCACCGCGATAAGCGCGCCGGGCAGCACCGTAGCCACCGAATACGTTCCCGGTCTTAAGGATTTGGACCCGGAACGGGTCCGGGAGCGGACTGCGCCTTTTCGCGAGCACATCGACATCGATATGCCGTCTCTGGTGTATACCGGGGAGCGCACCCATGTCGTCGAATACCTGCGCGCCAAGGGATGGGATGCCGTCGGCACCCCTCGCGCGGAGTTGTACGACCGCGACGGACTCGAACTTCCCAGCCCAGAGGATGACGAACCGCTCGGCGAGATCATCTACGTCAGCGGCACACTCGCGGGTTAGAAACGGGACTCCCCCAGCCACAGCACGCTGGCACCGCTCAACGTCCGCTCGGCCTGTTCCACGATTCCGGCCACCGACTGAGCGATCAACGCGCCCAATGCATCCGGTAACGATGCGGCGGTCGGTAGTGAAGACGGGCGTGGCCGCAGGAAGTCCCACAGCGACGAGCCCGGATAGCCCACAATGCGGACTTTGGCGTCTTCGTCCAAGCCTGCCAACACCTTCGCGCGGCGCACCGCAGTTCGCAGGCCGCCGAGTTCGTCGACCAAGCCGTGCTCGAGGGCATCGGCACCGGTCCAGACGCGTCCCCGGGCAACCGCCTCCACCGCCTCGGCAGTCAGGTTGCGGCCCTCGGCGACCCGCTGCACGAAGTCGGTGTAGAACAGGTCCGCTTCGGCCTCGACCTGGGCGTGCTGCGCGGGAGTGAACGGTGCGTTGATCGACCAGGCGTCGGCATTGGCGTTGGTGCGCACCGCATCCGACCCGACGCCCAGTCGGCCCTTCAGGTCCCGGGCGACCAGCTTCCCGGTCACCACGCCGATCGAACCGGTGATCGTGCCGGGGTTGGCCACTATCGCGTCTGCGCCCATCGAAACGTAGTAGCCGCCGGAGGCGGCGACCGCGCCCATCGAAGCCACCACCGGCTTACCGCGATCGCGCGCCTTCTTCACCTCCCGCCAGATGGTTTCCGACGCGGTGACCGAACCGCCCGGGGAGTCGACGCGCAGCACGATCGCGGAGACCGAGTCGTCGGCGGCTGCCTCCCGCAGCCCCGCCGCGATCGTATCGCCGCCGGCGCTGGAGCTGCCGAACGGCAATACTCCCCGCCCGCCACGGCCGCTGACGATCGGACCGGCAACGGCGACGACGGCGATTGTCGACTTCGGTTTGCGGCCCGGCACCGATGGCAGCGCGGATCCGCCCGGCCCGGTCGCGCGGGCGTAGCGGCTCAGGTATAGCCGCGGCGGCGCGTTGTCGCCGTCGGCGTCGCCGGTTTCAGGCGAAATCTCCCCGACGCCAACAAGTTCTGCGATCCGCGCATATGCCTCGTCGCGGAAGCCGATGTGGTCGATGAGCCCGGCGGTCACGGCGTCCTCGCGCAGCAGCGGCGCGCGATCGGCCAGCGCATCGAGCGAGTCGTGGCCGATCTTGCGCGAGTCGGCGACCGCCTGCCATACCTGGGCGCGCAAGCTCTCCAGCAGGCGGGTGTCGGCTTCTCGGTGGGCTTCGGTGTACCGGTCTTCGGTGAAAAGGTTTGCCGCCGACTTGTATTCACCCCGCGCGATGAACTGCGCTTCGATGCCGGCCTTGTCCAGCGCGTCGCGTAAGAACAGGGCATTGGTGGCGAAACCGATCAACCCGACGGTTCCCGACGGCTGCATCCACACTTCGCCGAACGCCGATGCCAGGTAGTAGGACAGCGTTCCCGGATACGTCTCGGCCCACGCCAGCGACGGCTTGACCGCGGTGAACGCGGCGACGGCTTCTCGTAGCTCCTGGACCGGCCCCGTCGCGGCCGCGGGAAGCTGCACACGCGCGATCAGGCCGGCAACCCGCGGATCGTCGGCGGCTCGGTGCAGCGCGGACACGGCTTCGCGCAGCAGCAATGGGCGGCCGCCGCCGCTGACGATCGCCAGCGGGTCCAAGCCGCCGGCTTCCGGTGGCGCGGCGCGCAGGTCGAGCTCGAGCACGCAGCCTTTGGGCACGCCGTGGTGGCGGGCGGTGTCGACCCGGCGAGCCAACGCGCGTACCTCGTCGACACCCGGCGGGTCGGGCAGGAAGGCAAACATGTGTTGAGCCTACCGATGAGCGGCGGCGCCCCGCGGCGACGGCGTGCGGACCGTACGGTGGTGGGGTGCGATTCTCCATCTCCATCCACCAACTTGACCCCGCCGGAGTCGACGCGGCCGGCCTACGCGACTACCTGACTCGGGCCGAGGAGCTCGGTTTCGAGGGCGGCTGGGTGCTCGAACAGGTCGTCGGGGAAGCGCCGCTGTTGGCGCCGCTGGAACTGCTGGCGTACGCCGCGGCCTGCACCGAGCGGCTGCGGTTAGGCGTGGCCGTGCTGGTCTCGTCGTTGCATGATCCGCTGCAGCTGGCCTCGTCGGTGACCGCGGTCGATCGGCTCAGCCACGGCAGACTCGACGTCGGGGTGGCACCCGGCGGCGGCTTCCGCCAGTTCGCCGCGTTCGGGGTGGACAAAGCCACCTACATCAGTAGCTTCACCGAGGGACTGGAGTTGATGAAGGCGGCGTGGTCTGACGAGCCGCGGGTGACGTTTCACGGCCGATTCCGCCAGGTTGACGACCTGCCGATCCAGCCGAAACCCGTGCAGCGGCCGCATCCGCCGATCTGGTTCGGCGGTCAGGCCGCCAAGGCGCTGGCCCGCGCGGTGCGCCACGGCGACGCGTTCCTGGGTGCCGGTTCGTCGAGCACCGCGAAGTTCGGCGAGGCCGTGAAAACGGTGCGTCACGAGCTGGTCGAACAGGGCAGAGATCCCGCGCACTACCGGATCGGCAAGCGCGTTTATCTGATGATCGATGACGACCCGGCGAGGGCGCACGAACGCGTCCTGGCCGGGTTGCACCGCATCTATGGTGCGATGCCCGGCGTCGAGGCGGTGCCGGTGTCCGGCACGTCCGACGACGTCGCAGCGGGATTGCGCGAGATCATCGACGCGGGCGCCGAAATGTTCCTGCTCAACCCGGTCGGGCGTGACCTGGCCGAGGATCGCGAGCAGATGGAACGCCTTGCCGCAGAAGTGGTTCCGCAGCTGCACTAATGCCGAGGTGACGCGGGGACGGTGTGTTCTGCGGAGGTCAGCTGGTGAACAGACCCCCGAGCGGCCCGATCAACCCGATGTAGTCGGTGACGATTCGGTCCTGCGACTCAATGCTGGGTGTCGGCATGGTCGTGCCGCCCATCATTAACGCGTTCAGTGGGTCGTCCGGATTGTCGGCCCGGGCGATCGGCGCCGCGATTATCGACGTCAGCGCCAGAAATACATCGAGGCGCCGGCGAACAGCGCCAATGACAAAGAGCGGCGGACCTGCTTGTTAAGGCTCACGGCGACTCCCGGAAGAAAGAATTAACTTTGCCTAAAAATTTCTCAGAAAACAAGGACCGCGACGGTTCGCGTAACGGCGGTCACGGTATGACCAGTAAGCGGTATAACCAGTAAATGGTTCTCAAAGTCACCGTGTTGCCGGACCTGGTCGGCGGAGACGTCGACGAGGGTTATGGCAAGGTCGCCGATGCATTCCGCGCCAACTTCGCGGCCGGTCGCGAGGTCGGCGCCGCGATCGCCGTGTATCGCAACGGCGTCAAGGTGGTCGACCTGTGGGGCGGCTACCGCGACGGAATCGCCAAGGCGCCCTGGCAGCACGACACCATGGTCAACATGTTCTCCACGACCAAAGGTGTTGCCGCCCTTGCCGTTGCCTTGGCAGCGTCGCGCGGATCGTTCGGCTACGACGACAAGGTAGTCGAGCACTGGCCGGAGTTTGCGCAGGCGGGCAAGGCCGATGTGACCGTCCGGCAGCTGCTGGGCCACCAGGCCGGATTGTGTGTGCTGAAACCAGCGCCAACCGTGCGGGATGTCGCCGACCCGGTGAGGCTTTCGGCGATGCTAGCGGCCCAGAAACCCGCGTGGCCACCGGGGACCCGGCACGGGTATCACGGGATCACGCTGGGCTGGTACGAATCCGAGCTGATCCGTCGAACCGACCCGGCGGGTCGTACGCTGGGTCGGTTCCTCGCCGACGAGATAGCCGGGCCGATGGGGCTGGACCTGCATATCGGACTGCCGGATTCGGTGTCGCACGACCGGGTCGCGCTCCTGCACGACTGGTCGCGCCCGGAAGTTCTTTTGCATCTCAACGTCATGCCAGCAGCACTTGTGGCCGCGTCATTCAATCCAGTCGGCCTGCTCGCCCGTTCTGCCGCTCTGCCCCGCGGCGTCGTGCCATGGGCCGGCGACTACAACCGCGACGACGTGCGCGCCATCGAGATCCCGTCGGCCAACGGGATCGGGACAGCGGGCGCGGTCGCGCAGCTCTACGGTGCCGCCGCGACCGGAGATGCTGCGCTGGGCCTGACGCCGACCGTGCTCAGCGAGCTGATGGCCGAACCGACCGCACCGAGCCGCGGACGGCGGGACAAGGTGCTGCGCGTCAACACCGTCTTTTCGTTGGGACTGTCAAAGTCGGCGCCGTTGTGCGTGTTCGGTTCGTCCGACAAGGCGTTCGGCACACCAGGGCTCGGCGGCTCGTTCGGATTCGCCGATCCCGACACCGGAACAGGGTTCGCCTACCTGATGAACCGGATGGGTTTCCATCTGTGCAGCGATCCACGCGAACTGGCCTTGCGCCAAGCACTGTTCCGCGACGTGCTGGGTGCGCGCCCGCAAGCCTAGAGCTCGGTAGCCGAGCCGCCTGCGGCGGTGATCTTCTCGCGTGCGCTGCCGCTGAACTTGTGAGCCGTGACGTCCACCTTGGCGGTGAGCTTGCCGTCGCCGAGGACCTTGACGAGCGAGTTCTTGCGCACCGCGCCCTTGGCCACCAGCTCGTCGACACCGACCGAACCACCTTGCGGGAACAGCCGATTGATGTCCCCGACGTTGACGATCTCGTATTGGGTGCGGAACCGGTTGCGGAAGCCCTTGAGCTTGGGCAGCCGCATGTGAATCGGCATCTGCCCGCCCTCGAAGGTCACCGGCACGTTCTTCCGGGCCTTGGTGCCCTTGGTGCCGCGGCCCGCGGTCTTACCCTTGGAGCCCTCACCGCGACCGACACGGGTGCGCTTGGTTTTCGACCCTGGCGCAGGCGCCAGGTCGTGCAGTTTGATCGTCATTTGGTGCTATCTCCCGTCGCCGAGTCAGCCGGCTCCACCTCAACGAGGTGACGCACGGCCGCGATCAGCCCGCGGGTCTGCGCGTTGTCCTCGCGGATGACCGAATGACGGATCCGCCGGAGCCCCAAGGTGCGCAGGCTCTCTCGCTGCTTCCAGCGGGCGCCGATCGTGCCGCGCACCTGAGTGATCTTCAGCTGCATTTGTGGTGTTTTTCCTGCGGCCATGGGTTATGCCGTTCCTTCACGTGCAGTGTTCGCAGTGGCGGCCAGCCGCTCGCTTTCCCGCCGGGCGCGCAGCATGCCGGCCGGTGCGACATCCTCGATCGGCAGTCCGCGCCGGGCGGCCACTTCCTCGGGGCGCTGCAAAAGTTTGAGCGCAGCCACCGTGGCGTGCACCACGTTGATCGCGTTGTCGCTGCCCAACGACTTGGCCAGAATGTCGCGTACGCCAGCGCATTCCAGCACCGCGCGGGCAGCACCACCCGCGATCACACCGGTACCGGGACTGGCCGGACGTAACAGCACGACGCCCGCAGCGGCCTCACCCTGCACCGGATGGGTAATGGTGCCGCCGATCAGCGGCACCCGGAAGAAGCCCTTACGCGCCTCCTCAACACCTTTCGCGATCGCGGCCGGGACTTCCTTGGCCTTGCCGTAGCCGACACCGACCATCCCGTTGCCATCACCGACGATGACCAAAGCGGTGAAGCTGAATCGCCGACCACCCTTGACCACCTTCGAAACGCGGTTGATGGTAACGACCCGCTCCAGGTAGTTGCTCTTGTCGCCGTCGCGGTCGCGACCACCGCGGCGATCGTCCCGACGGCCCCGGCCCTCGCCGCGGTTGTCACGGCCTTCGCCGCGGTTGTCACGGCCCTCGCCGCGGCTGTCACCGGTGCCCGCAGCCGTGCCGGCCGCCTGGCCGGCTGTTCCAGCCGGTTGCTCCGCCATCATGCGGTCCTTCCGTTGTCAAAGCTTGTCATCAGAATCTCAATCCGCTCTCGCGCGCGGCGTCGGCCAGCGCTGCGATCCGCCCGCCGTAGGTGTACCCCCCGCGGTCGAACACCACCGTTTCGATACCGGCGGCCTTGGCCCGCTCGGCGATCAGCTGGCCGACCCGCACACTGTGAGCCTTCTTGTCGCCGTCCACGCCTCGCACGTCGGCCTCGATGGACGAGGCGGCGGCCAGCGTGGTGCCAGTGAGATCGTTGACCAGCTGCACGTGGATGTGCCGCGACGACCGGTGCACGACCAGCCGGGGACGCTCCGGCGTGCCCGAGATCTTCTTGCGCAGCCGCGCGTGCCGTCGCAGCCGGCCCTTCCGCCGCGCGGCGGATACGCCCTGGCCCACCGGGCCTGGCGCGGCGGTATCAGTTTTTGATTGCGCCATGACTACTTACCTGTCTTTCCGACCTTGCGGCGGATCTGTTCGCCCTCGTAGCGCACGCCCTTCCCCTTGTACGGGTCTGAGCGGCGCAGGCGACGGATGTTCGCCGCGATCTGGCCGACCTTCTGCTTGTCAATCCCGGCGATCGAGAACTTTGTCGGTGACTCGACCGCGAAGGTGACGCCTTCCGGCGCCTCAATGAGCACGGGATGGCTGTAACCCAGCGCGAACTCGAGGTTGGAACCCTTCAGCTGCACGCGATAGCCGACGCCGAAGATCTCCATCTTGATGGTGTAACCCGCTGTCACCCCGGTCACCAGGTTGGAGACCAGGGTGCGCGACAACCCGTGCAACGAGCGGTTGTGCCGCTCGTCATCGGGACGGGTGACCACGATGGCGCCGTCCTCATTGCGTGCCACGGTGATCGGTTCGGCGACCTTCAGGTCCAAGGTGCCCTTGGGCCCCTTCACCAAGACGTTCTGGCCGTCGATCGTCACATCGACCCCGGTGGGGATCGGAATCGGCTGCTTACCAATGCGCGACATGGTTACCCCCTCACCACACGTACGCGAGGACTTCGCCGCCCACGCCCTGTCTGGCTGCCTGACGGTCGGTGAGCAGGCCCGAGGAGGTCGAGATGATCGCTACCCCAAGGCCGCCGAGCACCCGCGGCAGGCCGGTGGACTTCGCGTACACCCGCAATCCGGGCTTGGACACCCGCCGCAGACCGGCGATGCTGCGCTCCCGGCTGGGCCCGTACTTGAGCTGAACCACCAACGCCTTGCCGACGCGTGCGTCTTCGGTGTGGTAGTCGTTGATGTAACCCTCCCGCTTGAGGATCTCGGCGATGTTGGCCTTGATCTTCGAATGCGGCAGTGTCACCTCGTCGTGGTACGCCGAATTGGCGTTGCGCAGACGTGTCAAAAAGTCTGCGATCGGGTCCGTCATCGTCATGACAGCGGTGTTGCCTTCCTCGCGGTGGTTCCCAGCCAGAGAGTCGTCCAGTGGGCCTGCTGCGCACCTGTTCTCGGTTTGGTCTCGTTGGGTAGTAGCGGTGTTACCAGCTGCTCTTCTGCACGCCGGGCAGTTCGCCCGCGTGCGCCATCTCGCGCAGGCAAATCCTGCACAGCCCGAACTTGCGGAGCACCGCGCGCGGGCGGCCGCACTTATTGCAGCGGGTGTACGCGCGCACCGCGAACTTGGGTTTGCGCGCGGCTTTGTTGACTAATGCCTTCTTCGCCATCTGGTCAGTTCTCCTTGAACGGAAAGCCGAGGGCACGCAACAGCGCTCGTCCTTCGTCGTCGATCGTCGCCGAGGTGACGACGGTGATGTCCATGCCCCGGACCCGGTCGATCTTGTCCACGTCGATCTCATGGAACACCGACTGCTCGGCCAGTCCGAAGGTGTAGTTGCCGGCACCGTCGAACTGCTTGGGCGACAGCCCGCGGAAGTCACGGATACGTGGCAACGCAATAGACGTGAGCCGGTCGAGAAACTCCCACATCCGGTCGCCGCGCAGGGTCACCCGCGCGCCGATAGGCATACCCTCGCGCAATTTGAACTGCGCGATCGACTTTCGCGCCTTGCGGATCTCGGGCCGCTGCCCGGTGATCGCCGCCAGGTCGCTGACCGCGCCGTTGATCAGCTTGGCGTCACGGGCGGCGTCGCCGACGCCCATGTTGACCACGACCTTCACCACGGTCGGGATTTGCATTACGTTGGCGTACTTGAACTCTTGATTGAGCGCATCCCGAATCTCTTCGCGGTAGCGCACTTTGAGCCGTGGCTGAACTTTCTCTGCCGTCGTCATGCCTGGATGTCCTTGCCGTTGCGCTTGGAGATGCGGACCCGCTTGCCAGTCTCCTCGTCGACTCGATAGCCGACCCGGGCGGGCTTGCCGTCGGAGTCGACCACCATCACGTTGGAGACGTGGATCGGGGCTTCCTGCGTGACGATCCCGCCCGACCGCGCGCCGCGCTGGTTGGTCGAGATCGGGGTGTGCTTCTTAATCCGGTTGACGCCCTCGACGAGCACCTTGTTGCGGGTCGGGTAGGCCTGCAGCACCTTGCCCTTGGCGCCCTTGTCCTTGCCGGAGATGACCAGGACGGTGTCGCCCTTGTGGATCTTCACCTACAACACCTCCGGGGCCAGCGACACAATCTTCATGAAGCGCTTCTCCCGCAGTTCGCGGCCGACCGGCCCGAAAATACGGGTTCCACGCGGGTCGTTGTCGGGCTTGATGATGACGGCAGCGTTCTCGTCGAACTTGATGTAGCTGCCATCTGGGCGGCGGCGCTCTTTGACAGTGCGCACCACGACGGCCTTCACCACCTCACCGCGTTTGACGTTGCCGCCGGGGATGGCCTCTTTGACCGTCGCCACGATGACGTCGCCGATTCCGGCGTATCGACGCGACGAGCCGCCGAGCACGCGGATACACAAGATCTCCCGGGCGCCGGTGTTGTCAGCCACCTTCAGCCGCGATTCCTGCTGAATCACTAGATCTCCTGACCTGGTTCACGTATGCACGCCCACGCGCTGCCATCCTGGTAGGACCGCCGTTTTACAACGTTTTCCGACGACGTACCACCAGAGACCCGGCCGAGCATGGTCTTCGTCGCCGAAGGGCACGCAGGGCCGACTGAGTTAAGCCGGCCGAGGTCTGCTCACGGCAACCCCTAGAGTCTAGGTGAAGACCTGCTCAGAGCCAAATTCCTGGCCAGCGTCGATTACCGTTGCCACTGACGCATCGCCGCCCGGCCGCGGAAGGGTGTCCCGGTTGCTCATGTTGACCCGGTTTTCGGCCCGCACGCTGCGGGTCTGGGTAGCGGTGTCGGTTGTGCTCTGCACCTCGTGCGCCCACCTGCCGGTCGCGCGTCACGGTTCCGAATCGACCCCGGGACGATCCGTCGGGCGCCCCGGATGCGGGCCGCCGATCAGCTATCAGGTGTTCCAAAAGGACGCCTACGGCGCGGACTGGTCGAAGGCCGACGATCTGCTGGCCTACAACGCCAAGGGCAGTGACGGTCGCTACCACATCTATACGGTCAAGCCGGACGGCGCCAACCCTGCACGGTTCGGTGTCGGTGCAGCGAATTTCCCGCAACGCACTACCGGCTCCCCGGTATGGAGCCCGTCGGGCAAGTTCATGGCGTTCGTCGCCGAGAAATCTGATCACCCGGGCAATTCGGTGCCCGCGACACCGGGATGGGGTAGCTACTCGGACCTGTGGGTGGCCAGCGCCGACGGTTCACGTGCCTGGCAGCTCACCGACGTCCCGACCGACAAAGACCACGGCACCATGATCCCGGAATTCTCGCCCGACGGCCGGCTGCTCGAATGGACCGAGCGCACCAAGTCCCCGAAGGTCCTGAACCCGAACCGGTTTGCCGGATTCTGGATGATCAAGGTGGCCGACTTCAACGTCAGCCAAGACGGCACACCGTCGCTGTCTGACATCCGCACCGTCTCGCCCCCCGGCGATGCAATGAACGAAACCGGCGGCTTCTCGGCCGATTCCTCGTCGCTGGTGTTCACCAGCGACTTCGAAAACCACAACTTTTGGCACAACCAGATCTACCGCCTCGACCTCAAGTCCGGCGCAATCACGCGACTCACCCGAGGCGACAGCTACAACGAGCATCCCCGCTACACACCCGACGGGCAGGTGTTGTGGATGTCCAACGCCGGCAACCCGTCACACGGCACCGACTGGTGGACGATGAACCCCGACGGGTCAAATCCGCAGCGCCTCAGCGACTTCAACGTCGGCGGCAACGCCGATGCGATTGGGCACAAACCCGTGTATGCCACCGTCGTGCAGACCGCCAACTGGGGCTCCGACAATAGCTACTTCTACGGCGATGTCGAGACCAACTTGTTGACCTCCGACAGCGTGATAGCGCGCGTTGCGCTCACCTGCCACGGCGCTTGACGCGTCAGTCCCCTTGCCGGACCCAGGCGAAGATGTACAACGTCATCGCCGTCGCCAGCGCGAGCAGCACCCATTGCACCAGGGCTTGGTCGATCATGGAACCAGGCGGTGGGGCGCCGGGAAGGATGTTGCGCAACGGAACGATGGCGAACAGGTTCGCGGCATACCAGGTGGCGAACGGCGGCACGAACTTCCGCCTGCCCAATGCCATCGGAATGGCCACCAACAGCGCCAAGGTAGGCAGGCTGACCAGGACCACGATGATGCCCAGGTCGAAGATCAGCGGGCCTTTGGCCCGTTGCAGGGTGAGGACCACGTTGCTGTTGTTGTGGTTTCCGGTTTCGCTGGTGTCGGTATTGCGCTGGACTTCGGCGTCCCAGCCGTCCATCAATCCGGTGACCTGGACAATGGCGGGTATCCGTTTGCGGTTGAGGCCAGTCCCAACGAACACATCGGCCGACTGTGGCTCGGTGCGGTACGAGTCGAATGGCCAGCTACCGGGATCGCCGTGTGCCTCGATCGTGGTGGTGACCTGCGCAGGCGCTTTTCCTTTCGGGAAAACCAGGTCGCCCAGGTCGTTCGGCGGGTACAGCCGCACGGCGATGTCGGTGTTCAGCTCATCGAAGCGTTTGTCATAGAGCGACTCGCCCGGGTAGATGATCACATTCACCGTCAGGCGATTCGTCGTGGGCTTCAGCTCTTGGAGACGTATCTGCACGACGGTGTCATCGGGGCCGGCCTGGCTGAGGTCCAGTGGCGGCAGCGGACCCTCCGATTTCTGCAGTGCACGGACGCCGAGCAGCGATAGGCCGTAGGTAGCGAAGAAAGCCAGCAGAATCGCCAGACCGATCGCGATGCCCCGTCGCGACCGCTTGCGCGCCGGCGGCGACGGCGGCGCAGCGGGCGGAGCTTCAGTGGTCATTGGTCGTCACCGGAAAGTCGCGACAGTCGGCGCAGCACGGGGTCAGGTTAGCGAATACCGGTGCGGGCTGCGCGGCGAAATAACTTTGCCCCGCAAGACTCCAAAGTCCCGTCATCCGCTGTCCATTTAGCGGTAATGCGCAGTTCAAGATCGGTACCAGATCGGCACTTTCGCCTTGCGACGCGGCGCGGTCGCGACGTTTACGAGTTAATCTGATATTTGTTTGCATGGGCAATTCAATAGCTGCAATTCTCAACAGGTGTCGACGTTCCGGGTGAGGCAATCAACATGAAGCACAAGCGATTACTGGCCGCCACGAGTTTGCTGGCAGCGGGTGCCATCGTGCTGTCGGGATGCGAGGTTCCCCACACCAGCATGGCCTACGCCAGCGAGGTCGTGACCTGCGGCGGAAAGGCGGCCATCAACGCCAGCGGCTCAACCGCGCAAACCAACGCGATGAAGTCGTTTGTCAGTGCGTACGGCAAGGCCTGCCCAGGGCACACGCTCAGCTACACCCCGAACGGGTCGGGCAACGGAGTCAGCGATTTCCTCGCGGGTAAGACCGACTTCGCCGGATCGGACATTCCGCTGGCCGAAGACCAGTACGCCCCCGCCAAGCAACGATGCGGCGGCGCCGACGCCTGGAACCTACCGGTGGTGTTCGACCCGCTGGCCGTTACCTACAACCTCAACGTCGACTTTTTGGTGCTCGACGCGGACACGCTGGCCGGGATCTTCAATGGCAGCATCAAGCGCTGGGACGACCCTGCGATCACCGCGCTGAACGCGTCCATGCCGCCGGAGGACATCAAAGTCGTCTACCGCAGCGATAAATCCGGCAGCACGGCCAACTTCCAGGCCTACCTACAGTCCGCATCCGGCGGAACCTGGACCCAGGGCACCGGCAGGGAGTTCAAAGGCGGCGTCGGCACCGGCGCCAAGGGCAACGACGGCACCTCGGCGATGGTGAAGAACACCGAGGGCGCGATCACGTATAACGAGCTGTCCTACGCGATGGACGAGGGACTTTACGCCGCCGAGATCAAAACCCCGGCAAGCCGCAAGTCGAGACGCCCGGTGCGCATCGGCACCGACTCGGTCGGCAAAACCATTGCCGGGGCCAAGTTCGTCGGCAAAGGCAACAACCTGGTGCTCGACCTGTCGTCGTTCTACAACCCCAGCCAGGACGCCGTCTACCCGATCGTCATGGCCACTTACGAGATCGTTTGCTCCAAATACGCCGACCCCGCGGTCGGCGCGGCGGTCAAAGCGGCCCTACAGGCGACGCTTGGGCCCGGCCAGATCGACCTGGACAAGCACGGCTACATCCCGCTGCCGCCCGACTTTCAATCGAAAGTCGTCAGCGCGGTCGACGCCATCAGCTAGCAGGCAGGTCGCTCACACATCGGAATCCGATGTGGGTAGTGGCGGTGTCCTGCGATTGCGGTGACCGCGCTGCCGGCCGATACCGGTGGCAGTATTCCGGTGCGCACAGGTGGGAGCCACCCTTGAGCGTCTGCGCGATGGTCGGGTCGGCGGGCCTCGATGGTGCGCAACACGTCTTCGGCGGCTGATTCAGCCGGTGATGGGCGGAGAATTCGGTGGCGGTCCATTCCCAGACATTGCCGATCATGTCGACAAGGCCAAACCCGTTCGGCGGGAATGCGCCCACCGGTGAGGTTCCGGCCCAGCCAAGCGCACCATCGTTGCGGTAGGGGAAGCTGCCCTGCCAGGTGTTGGCCATCAGCTTTCCGGCGGGTTTCTCCTCGTCGCCCCATGCATAGGTGGTGGTGGCTCCGCCGCGAGCCGCGTACTCCCACTCGGCCTCCGTCGGCAGCCGCCGCCCAGCCCAGCGCGCATACGCCGCGGCATCGGGGTAGGCCACCTGCACCACCGGATGATCGGCCCGGTCCGCAATGTCGCTGTCCGGCCCGAACGGGTGCCGCCAGCTCGCACCCGGCGCCCAGACCCACCAGTGCCGCCAATCGCGCAGGTCGACCGGACCCGGCGTCGGACGAAACACCATCGCGCCCGCGAGCAGCTCGCCGGGGTCGACTCCGGGATAGAGAGCGGGGTCGATAGGTTGCTCGGCGACCGTCATATACCCTGTCGCGGAGACAAATTCGGCGAACTGATCATTGGTCACCGGATGCCGTTCCACGGCGAAGCCGGGCACGGTCACCGTGTGGATCGGCGCTTCCTCGGGGTAAAAGCTCGTCGACCCCATGCGGAATGATCCGGACGGCAGTGAGACCAGCGCGGTGGGCATACGTTCAGGGTATGACCACCGCGAAGTCCTGCATCAGCGCGGTTTTCGCCAGGTCGAATCCAGGGGTGTCGGCCGGCCCTTCCAGGTGCATGGTGACCAGGTATTTGTTGGTGTTAGTCCAGATGTGGGTGATCCGGTCGGCGAAATCGAGCGTGCCCGGCGGGCCGACGAATGTGCCGGTGAGCCGCTGGCTGCTGTATCCGCAGAACTTGGCGCCGGCGGTGTCCACCTGCAAATCGGGCTTTGAGCGCCGCAGCGTGGCCGCGTAGTCCGCGAAGGCCGCGGCTGGGTCGAGCGTTGTCGCGGCAATGGTCACCGTCCCCGTCATGGCGTCGGGTCCGGTGAGCGTCAACGCCACATCACCTTGTCCGGACTCAGAAGTCCAGCCGTCGGGCACCGTGATGGTGATTCTCGGTGCGGCCGGGTCGGCGACTAGCGCGACGGTGCCGACGCCGACCCCGGTCGGCTCCGGAAAACAGACGAATGCATTGGGTGGGATGTGATCCGGCAGCGTTGTCTCGATCCCGGGAAGGGGTGTACCGGCGCTCGTTGTGGGTTGCTGCGTCCTCAACGCGTTGGTTGTCGTCGACATCACCGACTCACCGGCCCGGACGGCGCTGCCTCCGGTTGCCCTCACGCACCCGGAAAGCACAGCGATCGCCACCAGGCACGCCGCCGCCGACCTCAAAGGGATCTCAGTCACGCGAAAAAGCCAGCGCCAGTTCCTTTTCCAGGTCTTCGTACGGCCGCCCGGTTAGGTCGACGGTGACCTGGGCGATGGTTCCGCCCGTGAACGCGAACGGCACCTTGTAGCGGCTGGACACCGCCGACCCGCCGTTGCGTCCGACCGTGATGCCGGCACCCGCCAATCCGAAGGTCCCCGGGTGCGCCGTCACCTCGGCGAGCGCGCCCACCACGACGTCATCGATGAACAACGTGGCATCACCGAGCGGCGTGTGGCTGTTCTGCACGGTTCCAGTCCGCGAATAGCGGACGCCGAGCAGGTGTCTGCCCAGCGGCACCGGCTCCGACGACGAAATCAGCTGCTGGCGCTCACCGAGGAAGTTGTAGACGTAGTGCAGCCGTCCGTCCTGGATGAACAGCACATGCCCGCCGTGCGCGCCACCTTGCTTGAACAGCACGCCTTCCGCGCCGGTGGTGTCCACAATCACCTCGGCCAGCACCGCGAACGAGCGGCCCCGAATTTCGGCCGCGGCGCCGATGCCGACGTCTGCGCAGTCGGGGTAGTAGACGTAGCTATCCCGCTCACTCACCAGGTACGGCCGCGTCCGCGACAGCGTTTCGAGGATGTTCAGATCCGCCAGTGGCAGTCCGTTGTACTTGGCGGCCTCGGAAAACCACAGCGCCTTAAGCTCTTCCAGCTTGTCGGGGTGCTCAGCGGCCAGGTCGTGGCACTGGCTGCGGTCGGCTTCGATGTGGAAGAGCTCCCAACGATCGGCGTCGAAGTGGCCCCAGCCTGCCGGAGTAGCCGCATGGACGGTATTGGCGAACCAGCCGTTGTGCCAGATCCCGCGGGTACCCAGCATGGTGTAAAACTGGGTCTGCTTGCCGGTGTCGATAGTTGGATCGGCAAGTGCCGCTTTGAAACTCACACCGTCCAACGGTTTCTGAGGGATGCCCTTGACGGTTTCCGGCGGTTTGATGTCCAACAGCTCGTAGATGGTCGGGGTGATGTCGGAAACGTTGACGTAGTTGTCACGGACCTCGCCGTGCGCCGCAATGCCGTTGGGCCAGGAGATGATCGCCGTATCGGCAATACCACCTTCATGTGAGGCGTAGCGCTTGTAGAGCTTGTAGGGCGTGTTGAAGGCCATCGCCCACCCGATCGGATAGTGGTTGTAGGTCTCCGGCCCGCCGAGGTGATCGAATACCTTCATGCTCTCTTCGACGGTGTCGATGTAGCCGTTAAAGAACTTGCCTTCGTTCACCGATCCGTTCGGACCGCCCTCACCGCTGGCGCCGTTGTCGGAGATGACCACGATGACCGTGTTGTCCAGCTGGCCCGATTCCTCGAGATAGTCCAGGATTCGGCCGATCTGGGCATCGGTATAGCTCAGGAAGCCGGCGAAAACCTCGGCCATCCGGCCGAACAACTTTTTCTCTTCGTCGGTCAACGAGTCCCACCGACGCACCGTGTCTTGCAGTGGCCACGGCTGCCCGTCGGGCCCTTTCACGTCGAGGTACGGGTTCACCGGAGACAGCTCGGTGTCCGGCGGCACGATGCCCATCGCCTTCTGCTTCTCCAGCACGATCTCGCGGTAGCGCTCATAGCCCATGTCGAACTTGCCGGCGTAACGGTCCGCCCACTCCTTGAAGACGTGATGCGGAGCATGCCCGGCGCCGGGGCAGACATAGCTGAACCACGGCTTGTCGGGCGCGATCACCTTGGCATCCCGGATGAACTCAATCGTCTTGTCGGCGATGTCCTTCGACAGGTGATAACCGTCCTCGGGCGTCCCCGGCGGAGGAACCGGATGGTTGTCATAGACCAGGTCTGGATACCACTGATCGGTTTCGCCGCCCATGAACCCGTAGAACCGTTCAAAGCCGCGCGACGTCGGCCAGTGTCGCCTGGTGGAGGCCAGATTGGATTCCTCAAGTGGCGTCAGGTGCCACTTGCCGACGCAGTAGGTGTTGTAGCCGCGTTCGGCGAGCACCTCCGAGAGCAGCGCGGTTTCGAACGGAATCCGACCGTTGGAATTTGGGAAACCCTCGGTGAATTCTTCGATCATGGCCATGCCGACGGTGGTGGCGTTGCGACCAGTCAGCAACGACGCCCTGGTCGGTGAACACAGTGCCGTGGTGTGAAATTGCGACAGCCGGACGCCGCGCTCGGCGATGCGCGTCATCGCCGGCATCTCGACCAGGCCGCCAAAGCAATCCCAGGTCGCGATACCGGTGTCATCCCACACCAGATAGAGAACGTTAGGGGCGTTCTCCGGCGCCGTCGGCGCTGCGAATGGACCCCAATCCGGTTCGGAATCACGGATATCCAGCTCGATCTTGCCGTTGAACTCGGTCGCCATCGCTGGCCTCACTCTCGTGGTACACCCCCGGGATTCCGGATGCAGCCTATACCCGCAGGGGCAATGGCCGATGACGAGACGCTAAAGCCCCCGAAACTCGGTGGTTTCGGGGGCTTTGCGATCGACTAGGCCGTTACTTGGCCCTTTCCAGGATCTCGACGAGTCGCCAACGCTTCGTCGCCGACAGCGGGCGAGTCTCCATCAGCGAGACGCGGTCGCCGATGCCGGCATCGCCGTGCTCGTCGTGCGCCTTGACCTTCTTCGTGGTCCGGATGATCTTGCCGTACAGCGGATGGCGCCTACGGTCTTCCAGCTCGACGACGATGGTTTTCTGCATCTTGTCGCTCACCACGAAGCCGATGCGGGTCTTACGCTGACCGCGTGGCTTCGGGGTACGCGGTGTGTGTTTGGAACCCTTGACACCGCCCGCCGTGTCTTTCGTCGCGGCTTTGGGAGCGGCCTTGGACGCCTTCGGCGCGGCCTTCTTCGCTGCGGCCCCCGAGCCGGTTTTCGCTTCTGCCATTAGGAGTCCTCGTTTTCAGCGCCATTGGGGCCCGCGGCCAGGCCCAGTTCACGTTCACGTAGCACGGTGTAGACGCGTGCAATCTCGTGGCGCACCGTGCGGAGTCGACGATTGTTGCTGAGCTGGCCGGTCGCCATCTGGAAGCGCAGATTGAACAGCTCTTCCTTGGATTCACGCAGCCGGTCGATCAGCTCCTCATCGGTGAGCTCGCGCAGTTCGCCAGGGGAAATTCCCACTGCCATCAGAACTGGTCCTCTCGGGTAACGATGCGTGCCTTGATCGGCAGCTTGTGGATTGCTCGGGTCAACGCGTCCCGAGCGATCGTTTCATTCGGGTAGCTGAGCTCGAAGAGGATCCGGCCCGGCTTGACGTTGGCGACCCACCACTCGGGCGAGCCCTTACCGGAACCCATTCGGGTCTCCGCCGGCTTCTTGGTGAGCGGGCGATCCGGGAAGATGTTGATCCACACCTTGCCGCCACGCTTGATGTGGCGGTTGATGGCGATACGCGCGGCCTCGATCTGCCGGTTGGTGACGTAGGCATGCTCCAGTGCCTGGATGCCGTAGTCACCGAAACTGACCTGGGTGCCACCGCTGGCGATCCCGCGCTGACGGGGATGGTGTTGCTTGCGGTGCTTGACCTTGCGGGGAATCAACATGATTCAGCCCTCCGTACTCGGCGTCTCGAGGGCCGGCTCGTCCGGAAGGGCAGCGGCCGATGGGGCGGCAGCCTCCTCAGCGCCCGAGGCGGCGCGTCCGGCCTCGGTGCTGGTCGCCGTGGTGCCCGCGGCGCCGCTGCGGCGCGGACGGGTGCCCGACGGCCGCTCGCGGCGAGGACGTTCGGCACCGGCCGCTGAAGGAGCGACCAATTCGCGCTTGCCACCAACGATGTCGCCCTTGTAGATCCAGACTTTCACCCCGATGCGGCCGAAGGTGGTCTTGGCCTCGTAGAGTCCGTAGTCGATGTCGGCGCGCAACGTGTGCAGCGGAACCCGGCCCTCACGGTAGAACTCCGAGCGGCTCATTTCCGCGCCGCCGAGGCGGCCCGAGCACTGCACCCGGATGCCCTTGACATTGGGCTGACGCATGGCCGACTGGATGGCTTTGCGCATCGCGCGCCGGAAAGCAACACGGTTGCTCAGCTGCTCTGCGACACCCTGTGCCACCAACTGAGCTTGCGACTCAGGGTTTTTCACTTCCAGGATGTTGAGTTGGACCTGCTTGCCGGTCAACTTCTCCAGATCCGCGCGGATCCGGTCGGCCTCGGTGCCGCGGCGGCCGATGACGATACCCGGCCGGGCGGTGTGGATGTCCACCCGAACTCGGTCCCGGGTGCGCTCGATCTCCACGTCGGCAATCCCGGCGCGTTCCAAGCCGGTGGACAGCAGCCGACGAATCGCCACGTCCTCCTTGACGTACTCCGCGTATTGCTTATCCGCGTACCACCGGGATTTCCAGTCGGTCGTGATACCGAGGCGGAATCCGTGCGGATTGATCTTCTGGCCCACTACTGCGAGCCTCCCTTCGGTTCCGAAGTCTCAGAAGTCCCAGTGGACTTCGCGGCGGATGCCTTCTTTGCGGGCGCCTTCTTCGCGGGCGCTTTTTCGGCGGCAGCCTTCTTAGCCGGGGCCTTCTCCGCAGTTGCCTTCTTGGCCGGCGCCTTCCCCGCGGCAGCCTTACTGCCCTGCGCGCGGCGGGCGCGGGCCGCGCTGGCGGATTGCGAACCCCGGACATCCTTGGTCGGCCGGCTTTCCACCACCACGGTGATGTGGCTGGTGCGTCGGCGAATCCGGAAGGCGCGGCCCTGGGCGCGCGGCCGGATTCGCTTGGCGGTCGGACCATCGTCGGCGAAGACCGAGGCCACCACCAAAGTCGCCGGGTCTAAGCCGTTGTTGTTCTGGGCGTTGGCCGCGGCGCTCGCGATGACCTTGGCCACCGGCAGGCTGGCCGCCTGCGGCGCCCAGCGCAGAATGTCCAGTGCCTCTGCCACCGACTTGCCGCGTACCAGGTTGATCACCCGCCGTGCCTTGGTCGGCGATACCCGCACAAAGCGTGCCTTGGCGACCGCAGAAGGAAATTCAGTAGCAGTGGTCATCGCCGCTTGGCCTTCCGGTCGTCCTTGATGTGTCCCTTGAAGGTGCGTGTCGGCGCGAACTCACCCAGCTTGTGGCCCACCATCGCCTCGGTGACGAACACCGGCACGTGCTTGCGGCCGTCGTGGACCGCGAACGTGTGACCGATGAAGTCGGGAATGATGGTCGACCGTCGCGACCAGGTCTTGATGACCTGCTTGGTGTTCTTCTCGTTCTGCACGTCGACCTTCTTCAACAGATGGTCGTCGACGAACGGACCTTTTTTCAGGCTGCGTGGCATATCTGGCTACTCCTGGCTGCCTCTAGCGCGAGTGTTTCTTGCCGGTGCGCCGGCGTCGGACGATGAGCTTGTCGCTGGTCTTGTGGCTCCGGCGAGTACGCCCCTCAGGCTTGCCCCACGGGCTGACCGGGTGACGACCACCGGAGGTCTTGCCCTCACCACCACCGTGCGGGTGGTCCACCGGGTTCATCACCACACCACGCACCGACGGGCGCTTGCCCTTCCAGCGCATCCGCCCGGCCTTGCCCCAGTTGATGTTGGCCTGCTCGGCGTTGCCGACCTCGCCAACCGTGGCGCGGCAGCGTACGTCGACGCGACGGATCTCACCGCTGGGCATCCGCAGCGAGGCGTAAGTGCCTTCCTTGCCGAGCAATTGGATGCTCGAACCGGCCGAGCGAGCAAGCTTGGCTCCCCCACCCGGCCGCAGCTCCACAGCGTGGATCAAGGTACCGGACGGAATATTGCGCAGTGGCAGGTTATTGCCCGGCTTGATGTCGGCGTTGGCGCCGGACTCGACCACGTCACCTTGCGAAAGACCCTGCGGGGCAATGATGTACCGCTTCTCGCCGTCCAGGTAGTGCAGCAGCGCGATGTTCGCGGTGCGGTTGGGGTCATACTCGATGTGGGCGACCTTCGCGTTGACGCCGTCCTTGTCGTTGCGGCGAAAGTCAACCACCCGGTAGGCACGCTTATGCCCGCCACCCTGGTGGCGAGTGGTGATCCGGCCGTGCGCGTTGCGTCCACCACGACCGTGCAGCGGTCGAACCAACGACTTCTCCGGAGTGGAGCGAGTGATCTCGGCGAAATCGGAGACGCTGGCACCGCGGCGACCCGGCGTCGTCGGCTTGTACTTGCGAATTCCCATGTCTGTTAAGTCTCTCTATCCCCGGCTACGCCGGTGCTCCGAACAGGTCGATCGGCTTGCTGCCGGGCACCAGCGTCACGATGGCGCGCTTGGTGCTCTTCCGCTTGCCGAATCCGGCCCTGGTGCGCTTGCGCTTGCCCTGGCGGTTGGCGGTGTTCACCGCCGCCACCTTGACCGAAAAGATCTTCTCGATCGCGATCTTGATCTGCGTCTTGTTCGAATCGGGGTGCACCAGGAACGTGTACACGTTGTTGTCGATCAGGCCGTAGGACTTCTCCGAGATGACCGGGGCCAGGATGATGTCGCGGGGGTCAGTGACGGTCGCCATCAGGCCGAAACCTCCTCTGTGCCTTTTTCGGCGCTTGCCGCCGCGGCCCCGATGTAGGCGTTGAGCGCCTCGACGGAGAACACCACGTCGTCTGCACGCAGCACGTCGTAGGTGTTGAGCTGGTCCGGCGTCAGGATGTGCACACCAGGCAGGTTGCGCACGCTCTTGGCACCGGTTTCGTCGCTACGCCCGATGACCACCAGCACCTGCTTGCGATCGGTCAACGTGCCCAGAAAAGCCTTGGCGCTCTTGGTCGACGGAGTCTGGCCCGACACCAGCTCGGTGATCGCGTGGATGCGGTCATTGCGGGCCCGGTCCGACAGCGCACCACGCAACGCAGCCGCGATCATCTTTTTCGGAGTGCGCTGGCTGTAGTCGCGGGGTCTAGGACCGTGCACGACGCCACCGCCGGTGAACTGCGGTGCACGCGTCGAGCCCTGGCGGGCGCGACCGGTGCCCTTCTGCCGGTACGGTTTGCGGCCACCGCCGCGGACCTCGCCACGGGTCTTGGTCGAGTGCGTGCCCTGCCGGGCCGCCGCCCGCTGCGCGGTGACGACCTGGTGCATCAAGGCGATATTCGCGGGTGCATCGAACAGCTCGGCAGGCAGTTCAACGGAGCCTTCGGTCTTCCCGGCCGGCGTCTTGACGTCGATCTTTTTGGCTTTCCCGGCCTTTTCGGCAGCCATTACTTCTCACCCCGTTTGATCGCGCTCCGGACCATGACGAGGCCACCCGTGCGGCCGGGCACGGCCCCCTTGATCAACAGCACACCGTTCTCGGCATCGACCTTGTGCACCAACAGGTTCTGCGTCGTCACCCGGTCGTTACCCATCCGGCCGGCCATCCGGGTGCCCTTGAACACCCGAGCCGGAGTGGCGCAACCGCCGATGGAACCAGGACGACGATGCACCGCCTGAGCGCCGTGGCTGGCGCCCTGCCCGCGGAAGCCGTGCCGCTTCATGGTTCCGGCGAAACCCTTGCCCTTCGAGGTACCGGTCACGTCGACATAGGTACCGGCAGAAAAGATCTCGGCCGTCAGTTCCTGGCCCACCTGATAATCGGCCGCAGCGTCGGCATCATCGAGACGCAACTCGGCCAAGTGCCGACGGGGGTTGACACCGGCGGCGGCGTACTGACCGCCCAGGGGCTTGTTGACCTTACGAGGACTGATCTCGCCATAGGCCAGCTGCACCGCGCTATAGCCGTCACGTTCGGGTGTGCGGATACGGGTCACCACGTTCGGCCCGGCTTTGACCACCGTCACCGGCACAACACGGTTGTTCTCGTCGAACACCTGCGTCATACCCAGCTTGGTGCCCAGAATGCCCTTTCTCGCCATTGCTCGCAGATCTCCTACTGGATGTTGACGTCGACGCTGGCAGGCAGATCAATGCGCATCAGCGCGTCAACGGTCTTCGGTGTCGGATCGAGGATGTCGATCAGTCGCTTGTGGGTGCGCATTTCGAAGTGCTCCCGCGAGTCCTTGTACTTATGCGGAGAGCGAATGACGCAATACACGTTCTTCTCGGTGGGCAGTGGTACCGGACCCACCACGCTGGCGCCGGTTCGGACAACCGTCTCGACGATTTTGCGCGCCGAGGCGTCAATGGCCTCGTGGTCGTAGGCCTTGAGCCTGATGCGGATCTTCTGTCCCGCCACGCTTCTCCTACCTCACTCTCCCGTGTCCGGAACCCGTGTTCCGTTGGGCGCGCCCGAATCGATCTGGCGTCACGCCCGGATGTTGCGCCGCTGTTTACCTGTCTTGGTCCACCGGTCCCCGCGGTCGGGTGTGTCGCCCGCAAGCGGCCTTAGCGCGCTTATTTCAAGGCTGAAATTCGCGTTCCAAGGATGGGACCGGACGCGCCCGTGTGGGCGCTGGTCGTATGCCCGACCAGGCCTAAACCCGGCGCAAGGCAACCCGAACAGTATGCCCTAGATCCTGGTATCGGCCAAATCCCCACACCCCGATGACCGGTCCGGCTGGGCGGCAGCGCCGTCGCAGGCCGCACCAGGGCGTCGGCGGACCGAACCGGATCTCCTTACTCCAGAGTAAGATAGGCCGGCATGACCAACCCGACCAGCACGTATGCGGCATGGCGGCGGCTTTCCGGGCGTCCGGGCGGCACTCGACTGTTCTCCGCGGCGGCGATGGCGCGGGTTCCGTACTTCGCCTCGGTACTGCCACACGTGGTGCGGATGGAGCCGGGGCTGGCCGAAGTGCGGGTGCCCAAGTGGTTCATGGTCAAGGGTGTGGGGGTTTAACCACCATCCTTACCCAGCCCGCTTGCCATGAAGTTCCCCACTGACGTCACGGCCCTGCGACGCGACATCAGTCGCGTCGTGAGAAGTATCGTCATGCGGGTTTGCCAGCACGGGGCGACGAGGTGCTTGCGGCCAATCGACTGCAGCACCTCGCCGGCCACCTCGTCGCGGTCGGTGAGCTGCCACTTCGGATACCCCGAAAGTGCGTCGCCCTGCGTGTTCATCAGCCCGGCGGTCACCACGAGGACGTCGACACCGCTCGACCGAAGTTCGTACCAGAGCGCCTCGCCGAACGCGATCTGGAAGGCCTTATTGGCGGAGTAGGCCCCCGTGTATGGCGCCGGTGCGAGTCCGGCACCCGACGACACGATGACGATCGCCCCTCGGCGGCGGTCCCTCATCAACTGACCGAACCGGTAGATCAGGTTGACGTAGGCACGGGCATTTACGTCGATCATGTGGTTGTGCACATCCAGAGGCATGTCGAGGATCTCTGGAGTGTCAGTCGGCGTATACATGTGGTTGCAGATCAAAATGTCGACGTCTGTGTCCTGCAAGACTTCCTGCACCGATCGAATGCATTCGACGTCACCCAAGTCGGCGGGGAGAGCCCGCACCGATACCCCGTAGCTCGACCGGAGTTCTTCGGCGCGAACCTCGAGTTCCTCAGCGAGGACGTCGACGAGCACAACGTTGACCCGCCGCGCGGCTAGTTTGCGTGCGAAAGCAAACCCGAGTCCCTCCAGGCGTGCACTCCCGGTAACCAGCGCCCAGGACCCGGCGTATCGATCGAGCGGATGTACAGCCATCTGGCGTGCCTCCCTAACTAGCCAT
>NZ_DATMLH010000049.1:0-19742 GCF_035570115.1 Mycobacterium sp. | reverse complement strand
GCCGCGCGGGCCCGGATCCCGTCCTCCAGCTTGGCGATCGCTCGCGGATTGAAAGCGTTGGAGATGAGCTTGCGACGTTTGTTCAGCCCCGGCGGATCCATGTTGATGATCGTTGGGTACGAGGCGAATAGATCGGCGGGCTGGATGAGTGGGCCATCGGCGGCGGTGAACGAATCGGCGTCACGGTGCAGGCGCACGGCGTGCCGGTGTTTGGTGGCCATCCAGAAATCCCGTTTGACGGTTTTGGCCACGCCCGGGGTCACGCCGTGGCGGAACAGCGGCTTGTCGCGGCGTAGCTCGGCGAACACCTCCTCAGGAAAGCCGTTGCGCCACAATGCGAAATCGGACAGATCGACTGCCGTAGCGGTCATCCGCAACCTCGATTCACTCGGACGCCAGAACCGCACTGGCTGCCGTCAGCTGACCCGACACTACCGCCGCCAACGACCCGCGTTGACGTTCAATGCCTAAAATAGTAAAAATAGACTGAGTCGTCCACGCGCGGCGAGTATTTAAGCGGCGAGTATAAAAGCGCGACCGTGCGCCACCAGGCTGGCGCGGGAAATGGACGCAAAGGGAGCAGACAGTGACGGACACGGTTTCGGACTCCTCGATAGATCCGTCCGAACGAGAGTTCGGGCCGAGCGGCATCAGCCTGTCGCCGTACCGGTTTCCGACCGGATGGTTCATCGTCGGTTTCGCCTCGGACCTGGGGGCGGGCGAGGTTAAGCGGGTTCATTATTTCGGCGAGGAGATGGTGCTGTTCCGCACCGAATCCGGCCAGCTGAACGTCCTCGACGCCTACTGCCAGCACCTTGGCGCCAACATGGGTGTCGGCGGCACGGTGGAGGGGGAGAACATCGTCTGCCCGTGGCACGGCTGGCGGTGGCGCGGCGACGGCACCAACGCGTTGATCCCGTACAGCAAGATCGGCTGCAAGAACAACGTCCGCGTCCGCACGTACCACTGCGCTGAGTGGTACGGCTTCATGCTGGTATGGCATGAGCGGCATGGTCGGGCGCCGTACTGGCAACCGCCGGTACTGCCCGAGCTGGAGACCAACGAGTACTACCCGCTGCACCCGCACAGCCGCATGCTCAACCGGGTCAAGGTGCACGCGCAGATGATCATCGAAAACGCCGCCGACCCGTATCACGTGCAATACGTGCACAAGGCCGCGAACCCGGCCAACACCACCTCGTTCGAGGTCTCGGGTTATCACCTGCACGCCACCGTCAGCGCCCACTTCGGCGGCGGCCGGGCGCAGACCTGGCTGACTCCGAACGGGCCGGTCGACGCCAAGATCATCTACGACAACTACTCGCTGGGGCTGGGTATCGTCCGTTTCCCCAGCGAGCTGGTGGCCACCATCGAGGTCACCGGACAGACACCCGTCGACGAGGACTACACCGACTACTTCTACACCCAGGCCTCCGTCCGGGAGCCGGGAGACACCGGTGACAAGCCCACCGGCCGTGCCGCGAAGTTCCTTGCACTGCAACAAGAAGTCATCAAACAGGACTTCTTCACCTGGGAGAACATGAAATACCTGGAGAAGCCGAACCTCGCACCCGAAGAGGCGCACGACTACGCGGCGCTGCGGCGCTGGGCGCATCGCTTTTACCCCGGTGAAGAACGCTCCTCCGAGGACTTCGGGTACACCGCCAGCGGTGATCCTGACCCGGCGGCCGCAGGAGCCTGATGTCCCGCGTGCCGGCTGGGGCGGCACCCGCATGCGACGGAAAGCCCATCGGCCCAGCCGATTTCGGTGTCGATCGGTTCAGCGTCGCGGCGGTGCTCGATCGGCGTGCCGAGCAATTCCCCGACCGGGTGATGATGTCGATTGCCGGCATCGAGGTGACCTTCGAGCAGATGCGGCGACGGTCTTGTGCGGCTGCCAATGCTCTGCTGGACTTGGGAATTAGGCCGGGTGATTGCGTCGCACTATTCACCGCCACCTGCCCGGAGTGGGTGTACTTCTGGTTGGGTGCGGGACGTATCGGTGTGGTGGCCGCGGCGGTGAACGCGGCCAACAAGGGCGACTTCTTGTTGCACGCCCTTCGATTGTCACGAGCCAAGGTGGTTATCACCGACGCTGAGCGGCAGCCGCGGGTCGATGAGTTGGCCGATCGGCTGTCCGGGCTGACGAGCATTGTGGTCCGCGACGATTCACCCGACGAGGGGCTCAATCGCGGGGCCACGGGCACCGCGGGCGAGCACGTCGGGGAAGTCGGGGATATCGGGTCGCTGTTCTTCACGTCGGGCACCACCGGGGCATCGAAAGCGGTTGCCACCACGTGGCATTACTTGTTCACCACGGCCGCGACGGCCGCGTCGGCCTGGGGGTTTGGCTCCGGCGAGGTGTTGTGGACGGCAATGCCGTTGTTCCATCTCAGTGCGGCGCCCTCAGTGCTGGCGCCGATGCTCGTCGGCGGGACGACCGTGCTGGCCCCGGCCTTTCACCCCGCGACGGTGTGGGACGAGGTGCGCGCGTGCGGCGCCGTCGGATTCGCCGGTGCCGGCGCCATGGTCTCCATGCTGCTGCGCCAGCCGTCTGATCCACGCGATGCGCAGTTGCCGCTACGTTACATCTCCGCGGCGCCGATCGCCGCTTCGGTGTATCGCGACATCGAAAAGCGTTACGGGTGCCGAATCGTGACCATGTACGGCATGACCGAGGCCTTTCCGATCGCGGTCAAAAACGTTGCCGACGAGGGCGTGCCCGGAACATCGGGCCGGCCCAATCCCAGATTCGACGTGCGGATCGTCGACCCGGACGGCGAGCCGCTGCCGGACGGATCGGTGGGGGAGATCGCTTGCCGGCCGCGCTACCCGCACGTCATGAGTGAGGGCTATGTGAACGCCGCCGGAGGTGTTGACCGCCACCCGCCGTGGTTTCGCACCGGAGACCTTGGCGTGCTGGACAGCGACCAGAACCTGACTTACGTGGACCGACTGAAGGATTCGCTGCGCCGGCGCGGCGAGAATGTCTCGTCGGTCGAAGTCGAGACCGTTGTGATGGGTCATCCGGCGGTGCTCGAAGCTGCGGCTGTCGGTGTGCCCAGCGACCTCGGCGAGGACGACATCCTGCTGATCGTCGCGGTGCGACCGGACTCCGCGTTGGATTACCCGGAGCTACTGGACTTCTGTGGCGCCCGGATGCCGTACTTCTGTGTGCCGCGATATGTGGAGGTAGTCGACGAGCTGCCGAAGACCATTATCGGGCGGGTTCGCAAGGATATTCTTCGCAGCCGAGGTGTCGGACCCAGCGCCTGGGATCGAGAAAGTCACGGATACATCGTTAACCGTTGAGACAGGGAGAAAACAGATGGCCATGACCTACCAGCAGCAGTACGTACTCGACGGTGCGGCGGGGCGCGATGCGATCCTGAATCTGACCGCACGGCACAACCGATGCTATTCGGATGGTGACCGCACCGGCTGGATCACGACATTCCGCCACTCTGGTGCCCGTTTCATCCGGGGCGGTGAGGAATTCACCGATTTGGGTGCTGCCTTCGATGGCGGCAACGGGCGACTGGTCAGTGTCGATCACGAAATCACCGTCGACGGCATCAACGCGACCCAGCGTTGCATCGCAATGCTTTTCGCCGTCGGCGAGGACGGCGCTACCACCTTGCGCGGCACCGGAACCTATCGGGACCAACTCATCTACGAACGTGGCGGCTGGTATTTCACTTCCCGCGAGCTGGAATGGGATTCGGTGTCGAACGGGCATTCGCTCACGGTGTGACGAAAGCGGCGCCCTAGGTGAAACCCATCAGCTACCGGCTGGCGTTCGGGACGTATGAGGACGCCCTGCGGATGGTCGGTGTGGCGAGCGAGCCACGAGTCGCGGGGACCGTGGTCAGTGCGGCCCGGATCCAGATGTTCGCCGCCACGGTCCGTGACGGCAATCGGTCATATTGGGACGCCGAATTCGCCAGGCGTACCTGGGGAGGATTGTTAGCGCCGCCGGGGCTGCTGATGGGGTGGCTGACGCCGCCGCCCTGGGAGCCGACCGGGCGACCGCCCGTTTCGGCCATCGCCATCCGGGTGCCGTTGCCCGGGACCACCTTTATCAACGCGGCCAACGAGGCCGAATTTCCGCTGCCTATCGTCGAGGGCGACCTGCTGACCGTCGTCGAGGAAGTGGTGTCGGTTTCGCCGGAGAAGCGCACCAAGCTCGGTATCGGCCATTTCGTCGAAACGTTGGACACCTTCACCCGCCAAGACGATGCGGTGGTGGCCACAAACCGGAACACGTTGTTCCGCTTCACCCCAGATAAGCCGTTATGACCGCCGCACCGGACTGGGACCGGATCGCCGTTCCGCTGGAGTTGCCCGAGGTAAAAGACGAGATCACCTACCAGCGGGTGGTGATGAACTCCGGCGCAACGTGGGATTACTTCCCGGGCCACTTTGACCCCGCCTACGCCGAAAGCCAAGGGCATCCAACAATTTTCGTCAATACCATGCACCTCGCCGGTTTCGCCGACCGCATCGCGACCGATTGGGCCGGGCCGGACAGCCGGGTGGTGCGCCGCAAGATGAGGCTGATCGGCTCGGTCTATGCCGGCGACACGATGGTGGGCCGAGGACGCGTTCTCGCCAAGCGCTGCGACACCAGCGTCGACCCGCCGCGCTACCTGCTGGATTTGCAGATCGAGGTGACCAACCAGCGCGATGAGCTGTGCTGTCCGGTCGAGCTCACCCTGCAGCTGCCGGGGTGATTGCGATGCCTGATGAGTTGGGCGAACGACATCTCGCGGTGTGCCGAAGGTTCGGCGAGTCGGTGCGCGCCGCGGACGGAAAATGGGATCGTCGCTCGCCCTGCGATGCGTGGGATGCCAGGGGAGTGCTGGAGCACGTCATCGGTTTTCACGACGTGCTGCTGCTGCGACCGCTGGGGCTCAAGCCCGACCGCCCGCGCGATGATCCGCAGCTGCGGTGGGAGCGGACTTACGGGGCGCTGGAGACGGCGTTCGAACCCGAGAGGGGCCTGTTCGAACGGGTGGTTGACGTCCCGCAGTTACAGGGCAATCCGGCGACGAAGTTGAATGCCCGCGCGATCATGCCGAACCTGACCCGCGACGTGTTGGTGCATACCTGGGACCTTGCCCGCGCGGTGGGCGCCGACGACCAGTTGGACGCCGAGTGGTGCGAGCAGTTCTACGCGGCGTTGCCGACAGATCCTCAGGCGCTGAGCGATTCCGGGATGTTCGACGCTCCGGTCGCGGTGGGTGACCACATCGACCTGCAATCGAAACTTCTTGCCCGGCTGGGCCGCAACCCCTGCTGGCACCCGCCGAACAACCAACGGTCGTCGACGCGGCTTAGCGCCGGCTAGGTGCGAGCCGTGGATCCGGCGGCGCGCCGGGCGCTGTGCTCGATGAGACGCGGTGCGATGGCCCGGTGCACGGGCCCGATCACGGCCCAGACCATTCGCGCGGTGGCATGGTGCCGATAAAACAACTGGGTGGTTAGTACCGCGCGCCTGTCAGTCTGACGACTCAGCACCAGTTGGCCCCGCATGAGCGACCCGTCCGCTGACAATACGAACTGGTCGGGGTCTGAATGAACGATCTTCCAACCGATTACGTGGGCAGAGGAGATGAAGGGGCCGAGGCTAAACCGCAGTACATGCCGGTGGATCCACAATACAAGACGTCCGCCTGCACTCGGTTCGGCACCCAGCCCGTCACAGAATGCTTGTTCGGCTGTGCGCGAATCATCCTTGTCCATAGTGATTTCGAATGCATCGGCATAATCTGCGCGGGCGTCAAGCTGCGTCGGCGGCGGCTGGATGCGTCTCGCCCTTGGCGGCGTCATGTCGCTCCCTCGCTCGAATCAATCACTGGGCCGGGCGGCGACGACTCCACGCGCGTCCGAGTTCACCCTCGAGCGCGGGATAAACAATCCAGTACCGAAAAGGCTTGATAAACGCCATGTACGCGCGACCGAACCGGCCACGTGGTTTGACGTAGACCGCCATCTGGGCCTGGTAGGTGCCGTTATCGCGGTCGACCCACGCAAGGTGCATGACACCGTGGACTGTCTGGTTGGAAATCTCTGCGGCGAACTCGTTCGGCGTGCGGTAGAGCGGGACAAACGGAAGATGCTCGAACTGAACATCGTTCGCCGAGCCGCGCAGATCCTCCGCTAATCGCTCGGCGACGGAGAAGTCGCGTGTTCCAGGAATGGCCAACCGATCGTTCCTGCTCGCGGTCGTGGATATCCGACCTAGATCGAACCACTCGCCGAGACGGTCACGCACGCCCCACAACACCCTCGTCGGTGCTGAATCCGCGTTGGCGGGGTCGAACCGGGCGGCCATTTCTACGACGGTGCCGAAGTCGTTCTCCCCGCCGCAGATGGCGGGCAGTGTCCAGACGTCCTCGAGGGTGAAGTCGGCGACGACGTTGTGGATACGCCATGGCCGTGAGAGCTGCACGTCGTTGGCAATCCGCACGTCCCACTCCTTTATACGGCTGCGTATAAACGGTAGACGGCATGTCCCTCGCCGTCAATACGCCGCCGTATAATGCCCTCGTGCCGGCGAGAAAGACGCCTCCGGAGGCCTGGGTCGATGCCGGGCTCACCGCGCTGGCCGAGGGCGGCCCGGACGCCATACGGATTGAGGCGCTGGCTGCGTCGCTCGGCGTGACCAAGGGGGGCTTCTACGGCGATTTCGCCGATCGCAACGCGCTGGTCGAGCGCGTGCTCGATACCTGGGAGCAGGCAGTCGTCGATGACGTCATCTCCCGGATCGAAAACACCGACGACGACCCGCGCACGAAGCTGAGGCATCTGTTCGATCTCGCACGCGAGCGCAGCGGCGCTGTCGGCCACGGGCTCGCGGTCGAGCTAGCGATCCGCGACTGGGCCCGCCGCAGCCCCGGGGTTAGCGAACGACTCCTCCGCGTGGACGACCGGCGGATGGCGTACCTGCGCACGCTCTTCCGACAGATCAGCATCGACGACGACGACGCCGAGGCCCGCAGTCTTTTGGTGTTCTCACTGTTCGTCGGCAACAGCCTGATCACCGCCGAGCACGACGGCCGCTCGCGACGCGAGGTCATCGGCCGTGCCCTGGAAAGCCTGCTCGACTCCAGCCGGTAGTTAATCAGGCAACGGTGGCAGCGCTCCCGCGCTCACCACCGACTGCAGCTCCACGTACTCGTGCAGGCCCTCCGGGCCGAACTCGCGGCCGATGCCTGATTGCTTGAAACCGCCGAACGGACTGCCGATGTCGAGCGTGTACATGTTGATGCCGTAGGTGCCGGCGCGCACGCCCGCGGCGACCTCGAGGCCATGCGCGACGTCGGCCGTCCACACCGACCCGGCCAGGCCATAGTCGCTGTCGTTGGCGATGCGGATCGCGTCGGCTTCGTCGCGGTAGGTCAGCACACTCAGCACAGGACCGAAGATCTCCTCCCGCGCGATGCGCATGTCGTTCGTCGCGTCGGCGAACAGCGTCGGCCGCACGTACCAGCCGCGCTCGCCCGGAGCATCCTCGCCGCCGAGGACGATGCGGGCGCCCTCCTTGACCCCCGACCTGATGTAGTCCTGCACCCGATGCTGCTGCCGTTGGGCCACTAGCGGTCCGACATCCGTCGCCTCATCGGACGGGTCGCCCACGTGCAGACCCGACATCATGTCGGCCAGCGCGTCGACGACTTCGTCGTGACGCCGTTCGCTGACCAGAATGCGAGTCTGTGCAACGCAGGCCTGGCCGTTGTTCATCAGGCTCGCGCTCTTCAAACCCTTGACCGTCTTGTCGATATTCGCGTCGTCGAGAATGATCGCCGCCGACTTGCCGCCGAGTTCCAGGCTGACCCGCTTGAGTTGCTCGCCGCACAGCCCGGCGATCCGGCGTCCAACGGCACTCGACCCGGTGAACGCGATCTTGTCCACACCCGGATGGCGCACCAGCGCCTCGCCGGCATCCGTGCCGCCGGGCAGCACCGACACCACCCCGTCAGGCAGGTCCAGCTGCTCGATCATCTCCGCCAACCACAAAGCATCCAAAGGTGTTTCGGGTGCGGGTTTGACGATGACGGTGCAACCCGCGATCAGGGCGGGAATCAGTTTGGGCATGATCAGGAATTGCGGCACGTTCCACGGCACAATCGCCCCGACCACGCCGACCGGTGCGCGGTGCAGGTGTACTTCACCGAGCACCCCTTGGCGGCGTTCGGCCCAGGGAAAGTCGCGGGCGACTGCTAGTGCGAGGTGAATCAGCGACACCGCTGCCGTCGCTTGGCCCAGCCGGCTGAAACTGCGCGGTGAACCCATTTCGTCGGTGATCAAGTCGGCCATCTCGTCGAGGTGACCGGAGTAGATGGTCGCGAGTTCTTCCACCTTGCGCATCCGCTCGCCCGGATCCAGTCGCGGCCACGGACCGTGGTCGAAGGACTGTCGTGCGGCGGCAACCGCAGCGTCGACGTCGGCCGGGGCGGCGGCGGGTGCCTCGCCGATCGGCTCTTCGGAATGCGGAGAGATGACCGCTATCCGGTTTCGGCTGGACGGCTCGCGCCAGTGTCCTCCGATGAAAAGCTGGTCATAGCAACGGTGGTCACGGGTTTCCGGCATCGGGGCACCATCTCTGAAAAGGCGAAGGCAACTTCGCTATTGATGCTAACATAGCAAAAAAGCCGGGCATCAGCCTCGGGTCAATAGTGAAGGCCGACGTGAGCGACGAACTTCCGGTGTCAGTAAACACCGATTGGCGCAGTTACCCGTTCCGGCTTGTGCACAACGACAGCGCCTTGGATTTCCCCGCCGCCGAAGGCGAACACGCCGACCAGGAGTCCGACACCTGGTTCATCGCCGGCGAGCTGACCGGGACGACAGGCCGCTCGTTCGCTTTCCTGACCATCTTCAACAAGAACCGGCCGGGCGGGACAGTGGTCGCCGACTTCTACACGATGGCGCTATTCGACTGCGACACCGGCACATACGGAACCTACACCGATTACGATATGCCGCCGAAGAACATGCAGCCCGACGCGCGACCGAAGATGTCGATGGCGGCCGGATATCTCGACATTCACTACGAAAGCAGTGCCGGGACCGCGGCGTGGACGACGTGCCGCGACGACGATGGAGACCTGCTGCCCTACACCTACCGTGTCAGCCTGTTCGGTGTCGATCAGGCGGGTCAGCCGATGGGACTGGACTTGACCGTCACGCCCACCCGCGCGCCGGTGCCGGTCGGCGCAGACGTCCACAATGGGGAGATCGTCTGCTTCGGCCAGCACGACACCTATTCGTATTTTCAGACCGGGATGGCGATGCATGGGACGCTGCGCTGGGGTGAGCTGTATGAACGGGTCAGCGGAAGTGCAGGACACGTCGATCGGCAGTGGTTCCCCAAATACGCCGGCGGCGGGGGAACCGGGGGAGATCCGCGTGCCCGCTCGCACGAATGGCGCACGATCAACCTGGATAACGGCGTCGACCTGAGCATCTGGCGACAGTTTGACCGGACGGATGGCAATGCTCTGCAACCCTTTTCGGGTGTAACGGTGAGTTACCCTGACCCCGCGACGGCTCCGGAGTGCGCGGAGGACGTCGATGTCACGGTGACCAGCTACGTGCGATGGCCGGATGCGATCCGCCCGCTGGTGCGGTCGCTGGCGGCGAACCGGTTCATGCCCGACCGCCACCGGCTACGCAGTGCCGCGCTGCAACTGGATCTCACCGGCGAGCCGCTGGTGCCGGCTCCGGCGCATGGCCTGCCGATCGAATACATGGAAGGGCCGTATCGCTACCGCGGAACGCTGCGCGGAGAACCGGTCAGCGGCTTCGCCTTCTACGAACGCTCGCTGGCGCTCTACCGGGATTGGGAGCTGATCGACGTGCTGGCCGCCACCGGCGGGGAGTCGAGCCTCGTCGACCAAGTCCGCACGTTGGTGGCCGCGGGCCGTCGCGCAGAGGCGCGAAAGTTATTGGAGGCCATGCCTGACTCGGATCAGCCGGGTTGCCGCGATGTTGTCGATGCGCTGATCGCGGCGTTAGCAGACGACAGCTGACTATGTCACGGCGGTGATCGGTTGCCAGGATGCCCACGACGTGTGCCGATGTTGCAGCCCAGGTTCGTTGCGGCCGAACAACAGGTGATCGCGGGCGCCGGACTCGAGGTTGGCTTGTAGCCCCGCGACGAGCCGGTAGTCCTCGTCGCGCACGGTGGCATGGGCATAGTCGAACACGGCCTGGGCGCCGGCTGCCACGGATTCGTCGGAGATGTCCAGCGGCGTCGAATTCTGATGGACGGTAATGGATCTGCCTGGCAAGGCACCCGGATAGATGCGGAACAGCTCACCGTTTGCGATCGTCACCGACAACACGATGTTCGGGAACAGCGCGTAAATCACCACCATGTTCTGGAAGGGGTCCCACTGGTCTTCGGGCACGTTCTCGAGGTCGAGGATGGAGTTCAGCGGAAAGATCAACCGGTGATGCGGCCCGAACGAATCGAACACCGTGCAGTTGCTGCGTGCAATCGTCGCGAAGGTGTCCCGGTGAACGGTGGCGAAGTGGTAATTCTCCGAGAAGGTGTCAATAGCCAGTTTCCAGTTGATCGGCGAGTCGAGGACCTTCTCGCCCAGCGGAGACCATCGCCCGATGCCCCACGAATCGAGTTCCTCGGCCAGCGGGCCCAGGTGGGCGGAGACATCTAAAGTGGCGGCGGGATCGATTGCCACCCAAAGGAATCCGGCGAATTCGGCGGCCGGCAGCTCGGTCAGGCCGTCGGACTTCACCTGCACACCAGGGAAGCCCTCGCGGCCCGGCAAGCCGACTAATCGACCGGTTTCGTCGTATGTCCACGCGTGATACGGGCAGCTGAACCGCTTGGCGCGACCGCAACCGCTGACCACCTGCGACTGCCGATGCAAGCAGACGTTGTTGAACGCCTTGACTGAGCCGGTGGACGTTCTAGTCAGAAGAATGGACCGCCCCATCACGGACTTGGTGCAGTAGGTACCCGGCTCGGGTAATTCGGATACATAACCGACCAGCTGCGGGCTGGCCGTCAACATGGTGATGTCCCGCTCGTGGCGCTCGATCGACGTGTATTCGGCCGCGCCGACCTCATGTTCGGCCCGCGCAAGGTCGGTGGTTTTGTCGCGTGCGAGCTTGACGGCACGTCGGGTCAAGTCGATGAGCTGATCGCGCTCCATCGGCGGTCCTCCAGAGGCTCAGATTCTCCTTGACCGTAACTTTATAAACTTAGCAATTACAAGAAGTAGTCGGGAGTACTGCCGTATCCGGGCGCCGCTGCTCAGCCCCCGGGGGGTTCCCATGCGAATCCGCCGGGCGTTTCCACGCAGCTGACGGGACCGCCCGAGTTCGACGTGGCTGAAGAGCCCTCGGAGCCGCAGGGCATGCCGACGGCAGGCCGAGTATCCAGGCCGGCTGGGGGGGTCGGGGATGCCGGCGACGGCGACACAGTCGTCTTTGCTGGCGACGGTGAAGGCGTGGTCGTCGCTGCTGGTGGCCTGGTTGTCGGCGGCACAGTCGTCTCTGCTCGCGACGGTGAAGGCGTGGTCGTCGCTGCTGGTGGCGACGCGACCGGCGGCGGAATGGCCGGCGCCGGAGCCGGCGCGGTGACCATGGGCGGCGGGATGGCCGTCACCGGTGCCGGGCGAGTGGGCGGGACTCTGGTCGGCGAGGACGGAGTTTCGACATTAGTTGGCGTGTCATTGGATTCGGAGGTCGAGCGCAATGCCATGACGCCCAAGATCCCGCCCAGCGCCACTGCCAAGACGGTGAGGACGAGCCCCGCGATAGGCAGTAGCCGGCGACGGCGTGACACCTTCGATGTCTCGTCCGTCGCAACGCTCGATACGTCATCTTCATCTCCCGCGAATGCGATCGCGTCATCGGCTTCGGGTTCTGGCAGCACGTGTGGCGCGGTGACGGTATCGCGATGTGCCGGTTCCGGCAGGACGTGTGGCGCGGTGGCGGCATCGCCAACTGCGGGATCTGGCAGCAGATCTGGTGGGGCGGGGCCATCGTCAAGTTCGGGTTCTGGCGGGACATGTGGCGGGGCGATGGCATCGGCGACTTCGGCAGCTGGGGGAGCGGGTATGGCCGCAGCCGGCAGAGGGGGCAGAGCCGGTTGGGTCGGCGTCGCGTTCTTGGTCTGTGCCGTGGGAAGGAGTGTCGCGGGGATGTACGGTCCCAGGCGCTCCTTTGACTCAAGGGCGGTGACGAAGTCTCGACATCGCCGGAATCTTTCGCTGGGGTTTTTCTTGAGTGCGCGGCCAAACGGCGCGTCGAGGTAGGTCAGCTCGGGCCTGACATCACCTGGCCGGGGCGGTAGTTCGTTGAGGTGCTTACTGATCACCACGGCGGGGTTCATGTGGGCAAACGGTGCCGATCCGGTCAAGAGATGAAACGCGGTGCTCGCCAACGCGTATTGATCAGTGCGGCCGTCGATCGAGTCGTCCATCAGCTGCTCGGGAGCTGCATAGCTCGCAGTGCCGATGGCCAGGTTCGCACGAGTCAAACTGTTCGTCTCGTCGACGCGTCGGGAGATGCCCAACCCCGCTAGGAGAATTCGTCGTGTGGCGGACTCGGAATTGGCGAGAAGGATGTTGCTCGGATTCACGTACTCGTGCGCCAGGCCGTGTTCATGGGCGTAATCGAGGGCGTCGGCGATCGCGGAGACGATCTCGATCACCATGTCCGTCGGCATGCCGTCGGGATAGGTATCGGTGAGCAGCTGAGCCGCGTCGGTGCCGTCGACGTAGTCCATCAAGAGCCACAGCCGGCCCTCGTACTCACCACGGTCATGAAGGCCGACGATGTTCGGGTGCCACAGGGCTGCGGCTCGATCGGACTCCTGGTTGAACCGGAAGCGATACTCCGCGTCGGCTGATACATCGGCCGAAAGGATCTTGAGCGCGTACTGGCGCGGCAACCTCGGGTGTTCTGCGAGATAGAGCTCGCCGATCTGTCCGCGCCCGAGCAGCCGAACAATGGTGAACCCGGCGGCCGTCGCCCCAGTGACCAGCGGCATGGGGGGATAGTACAGACTGCCGAATGACGCCAGGGCCCCGGTGCTGGCGGCGCTTGGACCTGCGCACACGCGGCCACCTGCGTGCGGAGCCGCGAGTGTGGTGAGAATGTCCGGGTGAGCGAATCCGGAAGCCACCAGAGGAGCGCGGGGTTCGCGCACCGGCTCCGCCGGATGTCGGGCCGCGACCCTCACCAGCCGCATCGGGTGGCGACGCCGCTCGAGCTGCTGTTCGACCTGACGTTCGTCATCGCCTTCGGGGTAGCCGCATCGGAATTCGCGCACACGCTGGTCACCGGCCACCTCGGTGCCGGGCTGGCCGGATTCTCATTTGCCACCTTCTCGATCAGCTGGGCGTGGATCAACTTCAGTTGGTTCGCCTCGGCGTATGACACCGATGACTGGGTGTACCGGCTGACGACGATGCTGCAGATGGTGGGTGTCCTGGTGCTCGCCCTCGGGATCCCGCAGGTGTTCTCCTCGATCGCCGGCGGCAAGCACGTCGACAACCGGGTCCTGGTCGCCGGTTATGTAGTGATGCGCATTGCCATGGTGATCCAGTGGCTACGCGCCGCCAAGCAGGACCCCGATCGCCGGTCCGCCTGCCTCGCATACGCGACCGCCATCACCGTCGCGCAGGTCGGGTGGATAGCCGTTGCCATCGCCGACAACTCCGAAAGAGTCACTTTCATCCTGATCGCCCTAATGATTGCCATCGAGCTGACGGGTCCGCTGCTCGCCGAAAAGCGGATGGGCGGGACGCCGTGGCATGCACACCACATCGTCGAGCGGAACGGGTTGCTGACGATCATCGCGCTCGGCGAAGGCGTGGTGGGCACGGTTGCCTCGCTGTCGGCGGTGGTCGCGGAACAGGGTTGGACGACGGATGCCGTGTTGGTGGCGGTGGCCGGAACAGGCTTGACCTTCGGCATGTGGTGGGTCTATTTCGTGGTGCCGGCTGCCGACCTGCTGGACGCACATCGGGATCGCTCGTTCGGCTACGGCTACTCACACATCTTGCTGTTCGGTTCGATCGTCGCCACGGGCGCCGGGCTGCATGCGGCCGCGTATTACATCCAACACCGGTCGGAGTTGGGTTCGGTTGCCACGGTCGTGACGGTAGCGGTGCCCGTCGGCGTTTACATCGCGGTGGTGTTTGGGACCTACCTGCTGCTGGTGCGAACCTGGGATGCCTTCTATGCGCTTGATGTGGTGATTGGCCTGTTGGTGTTGAGCCTGGCGGTAGGGCTGGCCGCCGCCGGAACTTCGACGACGGTGTGTCTGCTGGTGGTGATGGCGGCGCCGGCGGCGATCGTGGCAAGTTTCGAGTTGTTCGGGCACCGCCAGCTGGCGGACGTGATGGCCAGACACGTCGGCCGATCTTGATGCAGATGTGAACAGTGGCGTTGATGTGGTAATTGATGCATTTGTCGTACCCTGTGACAGGTGACGCTCATGTCGCGGCGCTCCGTGTTGAAATTCGCCGCAGCGACATCTGCCCTGGCCGGTCTCGGTGTTGCGGCGGGGTCGCTGGGCGCCCCGTCGGCCTCGGCGGAGGGCTTGGGCGTCTTGTTGGACTATGCGGCCGGAGTGATCCCGGCCAGCCAGATCAGGGCGGCCGGCGCCGCGGGCTCGATCCGCTACGTATCCGATCGTCGGCCTGGCGGATCCTGGATGCTGGGCAAGCCGATGCAAATCTCCGAGGCTCGTGACCTCAACCAGAACGGTCTCAAGATCGTCTCCTGCTATCAATACGGCAAGCAGAGCTCCGCCGACTGGCTGGGCGGTCAAAGCGCGGGCGTCGCGCATGCACGGCGCGGGTGGCAGCTGCACACTGCCGCCGGCGGTCCGTCCGGGGCTCCGATCTACGCCTCAATCGACGATGACCCGTCTTACGAGCAGTACAAGCAGCAGGTAGCGCCCTATCTGCGAGGCTGGGAGTCGGTACTCGGCCACCAACGGGTGGGCGTGTACGGCAACTCCAAGACGATCGACTGGGCGCTGCAGGACGGCTTGGGCTCCTACTTCTGGCAGCACAACTGGGGCTCGCCAGGGGGATACACCCATCCGGCCGCGAATTTGCACCAAGTCGAGATCGACAAGCGCAACGTCGGCGGCGTCGGGGTCGACATCAACAACATCTGTAAGCCCCAGTTCGGTCAGTGGGCCTGAGCTGACCTGACCCGCGGGTAAGTTTCCAGCAAACTTTTGCCGCCCGGTAGGGCGGCCCGATTCTGGTCGATCACGGCGCGACAGGTCGTCAGGCGTTGACCGGCACGCCCGGCGGAGCGCAGATTTTCAAGATAACGATTGCATAACAATACTGCCTTGATCTGCGCTGTTGTTGCTACTCGACCGTAACCACCTGCATCCAGCAGGTTTGTTCCGCAGGCCATCAGCCGTGGTCGCGCGGACTGTTACCTAGGGCACCATTACCCGCGCGTAGAACTCACCAGTAACCAATTCGCGCAGGTAAGTCCCACGGGTCCTTATGACACTCTTATGGCAGCCGATGACGCCTCCTCGGTCGGCTCGCTGAAGCCGGGTCAGTCGAGACGCGGTTGGCTGGACGGGGGCTCCGTCGGATTTGGACGACATCGCAGGGCGGCGCGGCTCTGAAACGCAGGCGATAAGCGCTTTATAGGGAGATACGCACGTGACGATCTATGAGCACCACCGAGTGTCTGACCACGACGGGCTGACCGCGGAGGCCACGCACGGCACTCATGCTCTGGTCGATCGTCTCACTGCCGGCGAGCCCTATGCCGTCGCGTTCGGCGGGCAGGGCGGCGCGTGGTTGGAGACGCTGGAAGAGCTGGTGTCTTCGGCGGGCATCGAATCCGAGTTGGCGACGCTGGTCGGCGAGGTGGACCTGCTGCTCGAGCCGGTGGCCAAGGAGCTCGTCGTGGTCCGTCCCATCGGCTTCGAGCCGATGAATTGGGTACGCGCGCTGGCTGCCGATGACTCGGTTCCATCCGCCAGGCACCTCACATCGACCGCGGTGTCGTTGCCCGGCGTGCTGCTGACTCAGATCGCTGCCATCCGCACCCTTGCGCGGCAAGGCATGGACTTGCAAGCCACCCCGCCGGTGGCCGTCGTCGGGCACTCGCAGGGCATTTTGGCCGTGGAGGCCCTCAAGGCCGGCGGAGCACGCGACAAGGAGCTGCTGGCCATGGCACAGCTGATCGGCGCCGCGGGCACGCTGGTGGCCCGCCGCCGCGGCATCTCGGTCCTCGGCGACCGCCCACCGATGGTGTCGGTCAGCAACGCCGACCCCGAGCGCATCTACCGGCTGCTCGACGAGTTCTCCCAAGACGTCCGGACCGTGCTGCCGCCCGTCTTGTCGATCCGCAACGGCCGGCGTTCGGTCGTCATCACCGGCACCCCCGAGCAGCTGTCCCGCTTCGAGCTCTACTGCAAACAGATCTCGGAGAAGGAGGAGGCCGACCGCAAGAACAAGATCCGCGGCGGCGACGTCTTCGCGCCCGTCTTCGATCCTGTTCAGGTCGAGGTGGGCTTCCACACGCCACGGCTGGCCGACAGCATCGACATCGTCGGCGACTGGGCGGAGAAGGTCGGCCTCGATGTCGGATTGGCCCGCGCGATGGCCGAGTCCATCCTGACGCAGCCGGTCGACTGGGTCGACGAGGTCGTCAGGGTCCACGAGGCGGGCGCTCGGTGGATTCTTGACCTGGGGCCCGGCGACATCCTGACCCGGCTGACGGCGCCGGTGATCCGCGGTCTAGGTATCGGCATCGTGCCCGCCGCGACCCGCGGCGGCCAGCGCAACCTCTTCACGATCGGCGCCGTGCCCGAGGTGGCCCGTCCCTGGTCCAGCTACGCCCCGTCGGTCGTCACCCTGCCCGACGGCAGGGTCAAACTCTCGACGAAGTTCACCCGGCTGACGGGCCGGTCGCCGATCCTGCTGGCCGGAATGACCCCGACCACCGTCGACGCAGAGATCGTCGCCGCCGCGGCCAATGCCGGCCACTGGGCCGAGCTCGCCGGCGGCGGGCAGGTCACCGAACCGATCTTCAACGACCGCATCGACGAAATGTCCCGGCTGCTCGACCCCGGTCGGACCTACCAGTTCAACGCGCTGTTCCTCGACCCGTATCTGTGGAAGCTGCAGGTCGGCGGAAAACGGTTGGTACAAAAGGCCCGCCAGTCCGGCGCGCCGATCGACGGCCTGATCGTCAGTGCGGGCATCCCCGAGCTGGAAGAGGCTGTCGAGCTGATCGACGAGCTCAACGAGATCGGGATCAGCCACGTGGTGTTCAAACCGGGCACCATCGAGCAGATCCGCTCGGTCATCCGTATCGCCACCGAGGTGCCGACCAAGCCGGTCATCGTGCACATCGAGGGCGGCCGTGCGGGCGGCCACCACTCCTGGGAAGACCTGGACGATCTGCTGCTGGCCACCTATTCGGAATTGCGGTCGCGGCCCAACATCACCGTCTGCGTCGGTGGCGGCATCGGCACCCCCGAGCGGGCGGCCGAATACCTGTCCGGGCGCTGGGCCGAGTCCTACGGCTTCCCGTTGATGCCGGTCGACGGCATCCTGGTCGGCACCGCGGCGATGGCAACCAAGGAGTCCACGACGTCGCCATCGGTCAAGCGGATGCTAGTCGAGACGCAGGGCACCGATCATTGGATCAGCGCCGGAAAAGCCCAGGGCGGCATGGCATCCAGCCGCAGCCAGCTCGGCGCCGACATCCACGAGATCGACAACTCCGCTTCGCGTTGTGGACGGCTGCTCGACGAGGTCGCCGGAGACGGGGAAGCGGTCGCGGAGCGCCGCGACGAGATCATCGCTGCGATGGCCACCACCGCCAAGCCGTACTTCGGCGACGTCGCGGAGATGACTTACCTGCAGTGGCTGCGGCGTTATGTCGAACTGACCATCGGCGACGGCGACAGCACGGCTGACACCGCCGCGCCCGGCAGCCCGTGGTTGGCCGACACCTGGCGCGACCGGTTCGAGCAGATGCTGCAACGAGCCGAGGCGCGGCTGCACCCGCAGGACCACGGCCCGATCGACACGTTGTTTTCCAGTTCGGACGAAACGGGTGTGCGGCTACTGGAGAACCCCGACGAGGCCGTCGCCGTACTGCTTGCGCACTATCCAGACGCCGAGACGGTGCAACTGCACCCGGCCGATGTGCCGTACTTCGTCACGCTGTGCAAGACGCTGGGCAAGCCGGTCAACTTCGTCCCGGTGATCGACAAAGACGTCCGCCGCTGGTGGCGCAGCGACTCGCTGTGGCAGGCGCACGACGCCCGCTACGACGCCGACCAGGTGTGCATCATCCCCGGCACCGAAGCGGTCGCCGGCATCACCCGGATGGACGAACCGGTCGGTGCATTGTTGGACCGCTTCGAGGAAGCCGCGGTCAACGAGGTGCTGTCGACCGGCGTGCAGTCGACGCGCGTGACCGCGCGTCGGCAGGGTCGCATCGATACCCATGGACCGCTGGCCATCGTGCTCGACGCCCCCGATGTGCTGTGGGCCGGCCGCATCGCCACCAACCCGGTGCACCGGATCGCCGATCCCGCCGAATGGCAGGTGCACGGTGACATCAGCGGACCCGAAGAGCCACGAGCGACTCATTCTTCCACCGGCGCTAGGTTATTGACCGACGGTGACCAGGTGGTGCTGAGCGTGCCGATCGCGGGAACGTGGATCGATATCCGATTCAGCCTGCCCGCCACCACGATTGACGGCGGCGTTCCGGTTGTCCGCACAAAAGACGCTATCGAAGCGATGCGCTCGGTGCTCGCCATCGCCGCGGGTGTCGATGGTCCGGAGGCGCTGCCCCGGGTGCACAACGGGACGGCCACCGTGACCGTGCCGTGGGACCCCGAGCGGGTGGCCGACCACACCGGGGTGACCGCCATCTTCGGCGAGCCGTTGGCACCCACCCTTACCACCGTGCCCGACGCTTTGGTCGGTCGATGCTGGCCCGCGGTCTTCGCGGCCATCGGCTCCGCGGTCACCGCTTCCGGTGTCCCGGTCGTGGAGGGCCTGCTGAGCCTGGTGCATCTGGACCATTCCGCGCACCTGGTCGGCACGCTGCCCAAGGTGGCAGCTGAATTGACCGTTACCGCAACGGCTTCGGTGGCCACCGATACCGAAGTCGGCCGAGTGGTCCCGATCTCGGTGACGGTTGCCGCAGCCGACCGCACGGTGCTTGCCACCCTTGAGGAGCGGTTCGCAATTCGTGGCCGCACCGGCGTTGCCGAACTGACCGACCCGCTGCGGGCCGGTGGCGCGGTATCCGAGAACGCCACCGACACGCCTCGGCGCCGCCGGCGGGACGTCACGCTCCCCGCCCCGGTTGACATGCGCCCGTTCGCGGTGGTTTCGGGCGATCACAACCCGATTCACACCGACCGGTCCGCTGCACTGCTGGCCGGTCTGGAGTCGCCGATCGTGCATGGGATGTGGTTGTCCGCGGCGGCACAACATGTGGTGACCGCCACCGACGGGCAGGCCCGTCCTCCCGCTCGACTGGTCGGCTGGACCGCTCGCTTCCTGGGTATGGTGCGCCCCGGCGACGAGGTGGACTTCCGCGTCGACCGGGTCGGAATCGACCAGGGCGCAGAGGTTTTAGAGATTGCTGCCCGGATCGGTTCAGACCTGGTGATGTCGGCCACGGCGCGGCTGGCCGCGCCCAAGACGGTCTACGCGTTCCCGGGTCAGGGCATCCAGCAC
>NZ_DATMLH010000048.1:0-17420 GCF_035570115.1 Mycobacterium sp. | reverse complement strand
GACCATCAACGGATGCACGGCCTGCATGAGAAGGAAGGTCGCGCGTGGCCCGACGTCGTAGCCCAGCGCCAGGTCTTCGATGGTGATGTCGACGAATGCCTTGGGTTCGTTGGTCGCGATGGCGTTGTTGACCAACCCGTGCACCGTCCCGAAGGCGTCGACGGCGGCCGCCGCGATCCGCGCAGCGCTGTCCGGATCCCGCAAATCGGCAACCAGCTTCTCGACTCGGCCCGCTGACGCGAGTTCGGCGGTGGTCGTTGCGAGCACGTCATCTTGGATATCGACCAACAGCACCGCCGCACCGCGTTCGAGCAGTGCCGCGGCGATGCCCTTACCGACGCCCTGGGCCGCGCCGGTGACGATCGCGACGTGACCGCGCATTGAGTCGGGATGGCAATAACTCACGTGACGGGTCCCATCTGGAGTTGCACTCCGCGGTGCATTTCGTAAGTGCTGCGCGCACCGTTGGGCAACTCGATGAATTCCACCGGTGTCCCGTCCGGGTCCTTGACGAAAAACATTCGGACACCGCCGATCTCGAAAGGCGCCTGATCGGGCTGGCAGCCGGCGGCGGTAATGCGGCGGTGAGTTTCGTCGAGATCGGTGACCGACAACGCCACGTTGTGGATCCCGGTGATGCCGCGGCGGGTCGGCTTTTCGGCGGACGGACTGGCCCCCAGCGACAGCAGTTCCACCATCAACCCGCCCAGCATGCCGCCCACCACCCGACCTTCTTGCTGACGTTTCGCGTGCAGCACCGCGTCGAAAGGCTGGCCTGATATCAGGGTTTCGAAGACCACCTCCATGCCGAGCACATCTCGGTAGAACGACAGAGCCCGGTCCATATCGGTTACTCCGACGACGAGGTGACAGAACGACACATCGTCGAGCACGCTGGTGACTTCGGTCACGGTGTCTCCTGTTGGTGGGCGGGTTGAAGTGGCCGCGTCGGCAGCTCGAATGCTGGTCTGGCGGTCGCGCCGGCGCCGATCGCAACCAGGTCGGTGAGACGGCAGGCGTCCAGGATCACCGGTTAACCGCCGCAAGGTTGGGCGCCGGGCGCCCGGCGAATAGCGGCAGGTCCAGGTAGGTCTTGATGCCGGGCCCGGCGGCGCAGACGTCGGGAATGGCGTTGACGCAGTGGTTGGCGGTCGCCACCACACCCGGATTTCGTTGCAGCCCTTCGGCGATCGTCTCCGGTTGCAGTCCCTTGAAGGTCAGGCTCAGGGTCGGGTCGCCGGTGATCTGGACCTCGAAGCGTTCGCCGCGCCCACCGAAATTCCAAGCCGGGTCCAGGTCCTCCTCCCCCATCAGCCAGTTGACCGCCGCGGTGATGACCGGCTCACCGTCGACGAGGGCCTGCCAGCGGAACCGACGCGCGGCCACGGTTCCGGTGGGAAGCGGAAACGGGCCGTAGTCGATCTCGGAGGTCGCCACGGCAACCTCCTGGATGGTCCTGATGTTCGGGTCGATGCGAAATCCCATGTGGTCGGCGACCATTCGTACCGATTGTTTGAAACCCGCCTCCAGCAAGCTGGCCATCGGCCCTTGCATGGCTTCCTCCGGGGTACCGCCGAAACCCATGATGTGCCGGACAACGTCCGGGGCGTTGTAGGTGCGGATGTCGGAGAACTCCTCGGCGCGCACATGGGTGACCGCCGACGACAGCGAGGACAGCATGAGCGGGAACCGCTCGGTGATGCCGCCGGGGTGGATCCCCGAACCGTGCAGGGTCACCCCACCTTCGACCGCCGCGTCGGCGACGGCCCTGTGACGCGAGTTACCCGGATCGGGGTATACCCAGCCAACCGGGGTCACCACATTCTTGCCGGACCGCAAAATCGCGACGACCTCGTCGTCGTTGGGCACCAGCGGGCTGTAGACCACGCAGTCGGCATCCAGCGCCAGCACCTCCTCACTGCTGGAGCTGGCGGTGACGCCCAGCGCAGCGGTGCCGAGGATCTCGCCGACGTCGCGCCCGTTCTTGTCCGCACCGTGTACCCAGCACCCGACCAACTCGAGCTGCGGGTGATTGAGCACGCATTCGATGGCCGCCTTGCCGACGCCTCCGGTCGCCCACTGAATGACGCGAAGCTTGGCCGGTCTAGTCATCTGCTACCTCCCGAATGGACACGGATTTCAAGTCCCTGCAGCGGCGGGCCTTTACACGCTCACAAGCAAGATGGCACAGTATGCCGTGATGGCAGTAACTGTCAATATGCCGCGTGAGAAGGGCCAATGATGAACGTGCTGGATGGCAAGATCGCGATCGTCACCGGAACCAGCCGCGGCGTGGGTGTTGGCATCGCCCATGAACTGCTGCGCGCCGGCGCCATCGTCGTGGGGTGTGCGCGCTCGCCGGTGGACACCATCCCGGGTATCGACACGGAACCGGGTTGGGCGGCACGCGCTTCACAGAAAGTGTGCGACCAAGGCGACTACCACTCGATCGACTCATTCGTCGACGAAGTCGTGGCCGCCCACGGCCGGATCGACATCCTGGTGAACAACGCCGGCGGGACGGTGCCGGCGCCGCACGCGGAGAGCATTCCCGAACTCGTGCAACGTATTCAGGGCGCGCCCCGCAGCGACGACGACTACGAGCGCACGGCGCTCTTTCACGCCTACGCGGTGCAGATGAACCTGATCAGTCCGCTCTGGTTTGCCATCCGCGCCTACCGACAGATGGCCACGCAGGACGGAATCGGTTGCATCATCAACATTTCCAGCGGTGCCGGGCATCCGGCGGGCTCACCGACCCTGGTCTCCTACGGCGCGGCGAAAAGCGGGCTCAACCACCTCACCCGCTCGCTGGCCGAGGAGTGGGGGCCCAAGGTCCGGGTCAACTGCATCGCACTCGGGCCGACGATGACCGAAAACTTTCGGTCGTTCGTGCTGCCCAAAGACGATCCCACCGGCGAGAAGTACTTCGCCGCCGTCCCGTTACGCCGCGCGGGCGAGCCCGCCGAGGTGGGCCGGGTGTGCGTCTTCTTGGCCAGCGGAGACGCGGACTTCGTCAACGGCACGACCATCGAACACGACGGCGGAATGCTGCCCGGGGTGCTCTACGACGCCGGCCTCAAGACGATCACCGACCTGCTGTAGCCGTAGTTCGACCGGCCTAGGACAGGCTGCGTTGGGGCAGACCCGAATACTCGGACAGCGGGCGGATCAGCGCATTGGAGGCCGCCTGCTCGATGATGTGAGCAGTCCAGCCCGTGATGCGACTCATCACGAAAAGCGGTGTGAAGCTGGGGATGTCGAATCCCATCAGGTAGTAGGCCGGCCCGGTCGGGAAGTCCAGGTTGGGTTTGATGCCGGTGGCGGCGAACATCTCCTTTTCCAGGATGGAGTAGATATCGAGCCACCGCTGGCCGCTGCGGGCTTCCGCGACGCGGATCAGCGCCTCTTTCATGGTCGGCACCCGGGAGTCACCGTTCTTGTAGACCCGGTGCCCGAAGCCCATCACCTTGTCTTTGCGAGATAGCTTGCCGTGCAACCACTCCAAGGCCTTCGACGGATCGCCGATCTCGATCATGTCATGCATGACCGCCTCGTTGGCACCACCGTGCAGCGAGCCCTTCAAGGCGCCGATCGCGGCCGTCACCGCGCTGTATATGTCCGACTGCGTCGACGTCACCACCCGTGCGGCGAACGTGGACGCGTTGAAGCTGTGCTCGGCGTAGAGAATCATCGACTGCTCGAACGCAGAGACGATGACCGGGTCAGGCACTTCGCCGAAGCACATGTTGAGGAAGTTCTCCGCATAGCTGAGGTGGCTGTGCGGGTTGATCGGCGCCAGGCCCCGCCGGCGACGCATGTCGACGGCGACGATGGTGGGCAGCACGGCGAACATGCGCAGGGATTTGGCGTAGTTGGCGGACTCGCTGCTGTCGTCCTCCTCCGGGTCCTCGGCGCCCAGGTAGCTAATTGCGGTGCGCACGACGTCCATGGGATGGCAGGTTTCGGGCAGCTTGCTCAACAGCGACTGCAACGAACGATCGATGCGGCGACTGGCCCGCTCGCGCTGGCAGAACAACGCCAATTCACCGTCGGTCGGCAGTTCGCCGTGCCACAACAGGTATGCGACCTGCTCGAAACTGCACTGCGCGGCCAGGTCCTGCACCGGGTAGCCCCGGTAGGTCAACGAATTCGTCTCGGGCACCACCTTGGAAATGGCGGTGGTGTCGACGACGACGCCGGCCAGCCCCTTGTGGATCTTCGACTCGACGGTAGCGGCGGTCATTGGTTCGGTCCTTTCACAGTGAAGTTGAAGATCTCGTCGTCGAACTGGTTGTAGTCGGCATAATGGAGCAGCTCGTAGAGCCTGCTGCGGTGCTGCATGAGACCGAGGAGCGCGGATTGTGTTCCCTTGGTGTCGATTTCGCGCAAGCCGGTTTCGACAGCTCCCATCGCAAGCCGTAACGTGGTGACCGGGTAGATGACGACGTTATAGCCGATGTCGGTGAGCTGCGACTCGCTCAGCAGCTCCGACTTGCCGAACTCGGTCATGTTGGCCAGCAGCGGAATATCCACTGCGGCACGGAATTTCTCGAAGTCGGCCGGGCCGGTCAGCGCCTCGGTAAAGATTAGATCGGCGCCCGCGTCGGCGTAGGCTCGCGCCCGCTCGATGGCGGCGTCCACGCCTTCGATCCCCGCGGCGTCGGTACGGGCACAGATGACGAAATTGGAGTCCCGGCGCGCCGCCACCGCCCCCCGCAGCCGCTTGACCATCTCCGCGGTCGAGACGACGGCTTTGCCGTCCAGATGGCCGCACCGCTTCGGGTTGACCTGGTCCTCGAGATGACAACCCGCGAGCCCGGCGTCCTCGAGGAGGGTGATGGTGCGCGCGGCGTTCATCGGTTCGCCGAACCCGGTGTCGGCGTCGATCAACGTCGGCAGGTCAGTGACCGACGCGATCTGCGCGCCCCGGGCCGTCACCTCGGTCAGCGTGGTCAAGCCGATGTCGGGCAGTCCGAGGTCGGCCGACAACACTGCGCCAGAGACGTAAACCCCCTCGAAGCCGATCTCGGCAACCAGCTTGGCCACCAGCGGCGAGAACGCGCCCGGGAAGCGTTGCAGCCGACCGGAAGTCAGCCCGCCTCGAAAGGCAGCCCGCTTGTCGGCGGCGCTCGATGTCGCCCCCATCAGGCCGCTCATCGGAAGATCCCCGACGGGATGGTCGGTGCCTTGTCCAGCACCTCGGGCAGCACCCGCACGTTCAGCGCCGCCAGCTCGCCGCCCTTCAGCTCGCTGACCCGCTGCACGGCATCCAGGAATCGTTGCCGCTCAGCGGCTTCCACCACACCCTCAGCCAGGTCGGTGAACTTGCCGATGTACTGTTCGCGCTCGAACGGCCGCGCACCCAACGGATGCGCATCGGCGACGGCCAGCTCGTCGCTGATCACTTCGCCGCTCTTGAGCGTGACCTCCGCGCGGGCGCCAAACGCCTTTTCGGCCGGGTCGGTCGAGTGATACCGGCGGGTCCACTCCGGGTCCTCGACGGTAGAGATCTTGTGCCACAACTCGACGGTGTCCGGCCGGTGCGCACGCTCAGGGGCGTACGAGAGTTCGTGGTCCCACGTACCGTCCTGCAGCGCGACGGCGAAGATGTAGGGCAACGAGTGATCCAGCGTCTCCCGCGACGCGTCGGGGTCGAACTTCTGCGGGTCCGCGGAGCCGGTGCCGATCACGTAGTGGGTGTGGTGGCTGGTGTGCAATACGACCGACGCGATCTGGTCGAGGTCACCGATTTGCTCACGCAATCGGCGGGCCAGGTCGATCGGCGCCTGGCTCTGATACTCGGCCGAGTGCTCCTTGGTGTAGCTGTCCAGAATGGCCCGCTTGGGCTCTCCCGGACCGGGCAACGGCACCTCATAGGTGTGGCCGGGACCTGACAGCAGCCAGGCGATCACGCCGTCCTCACCCTCCCAGATCGGTGCCGGTGCGCCCTCGCCGCGCATCGCGCGGTCGACCGCCTCGATCGCCACCTTGCCGGCGTGGGCTGGTGCGTATGCCTTCCAGCTGGAGATCAACCCCTTGCGCGATTGCCGGGTGGCCGTGGTCAGGTGCAATGCCTGACCGATGGCTTGGTAGATGGTGTCGACGTCCAGCCGCAGCATCGTGCCCAGACCCGCGGCCACCGACGGTCCGAGATGGGCGACATGGTCGATCTTGTGCTCGTGCAGACAGATGCCCTTGACCAGATCGATCTGGATTTCGTAGGCGGTGGCCAGGCCGCGAATCAAGTCGGCGCCGCGCACGCCGAGCTGCTGGGCGACCGCGACCAGCGGGGGGATGTTGTCCCCGGGGTGGGAGTACTCGGCGGCCAGGAACGTGTCGTGGTAATCGAGTTCGCGCACCGCGACGCCGTTGGCCCAGGCTGCCCACTCCGCCGAGTAGCTGCCGTCCACGCCGAACACCGTCGCGCCCGGCGTAGCCGGATGAGACACAGCCTGCTGACGGGCGGTGGTGACTGGTCTGCGCAGCACCGAGGCAGCGCTGACCGCCGCGTTATCGATCATCCGGTTGATCACCATCGCCGCGGTCTCGGCGGGCACGGCGACCGGATCGGCCGCCACCTCCGCGATCTTGTAGGCGAGGTGCTCGGTGCGCGGAAAGTCGTCGGCGCTGCGGTGCGTCCGAACCGAATGGATCAACATAATCCGCACACTATGCAATGCTGATGACAAAGGAAAGCCCCAGCATTTGCGTAATTCTGCGTCCTTAGCTGGCCCAGATTGCAAATGTTGCGAAAGGAGATCCGTAGTAGCATGTCGGCGGTGGCGAAGATGTTTTCCGGCGCCCGGCTGCGGCGGCTGCGCGAAGAACGTGGCCTCACCCAGGTTGCGCTGGCCAAGGCGCTCGACCTGTCCACCAGCTACGTCAACCAGCTGGAAAATGACCAGCGACCCATCACGGTGCCGGTGCTCCTTGCGCTCACCGCGCGGTTCGACCTACCGCCGAACTACTTCTCCGCCGATTCCGATGCCCGGTTGGTCGCCGACCTGTCCGATGTCTTCACCGCCACCGCCGCCGAAGACTCCGTCAGCGGCAGCCAGATCGAGGAACTCGTCGCCCGGATGCCTGAGGTCGGCCGAAGCCTGGTCGCCGTGCACCGGCGGCTGCGGGACGCCACCGAGGAACTGGAGGCGTATCGCTCGCATGCGACCACGGAAACGTCGGTACCGCCGGAACACCCGATGCCGTTCGAGGAAGTCCGCGACTTCTTCTACGACCGCAACAACTACATCGGCGAACTCGACACCGCCGCCGAGCAGATGTTCGCTGAGAACGGGATGACGATCGGCGGGCTGGACGCCCAGCTGTCGGAGCTGATGCGGGACCGGTTCGGCGTGAGCGTGGTCATTGACGGCGACCTCGCCGAGCATGCCAAGCGTTACTACGACCTCGATGCCCGGGTGCTGCGCGTCGCGCAGTGGCTGTTGCCGGGCCAGCGCGCCTTTCAGATCGCCACCCAACTGGCGCTGCTCAGCCAATCGGAGCTGCTAACCGCGATCGTGGCCACTGATGACCAGCTCAGCACCGAATCTCGCGGTGTCGCCCGAATCGGGCTGGCCAACTATTTCGCCGGCGCATTTCTGTTGCCGTACCGCGAATTCCATCGGGCCGCAGCGGAATTGCGCTATGACGTCGACCTACTGGCCCGTCGTTTCGAAGTCGGCTTCGAGACGGTGTGTCATCGACTCTCGACTCTGCAACGCCCTCAGCTGCGCGGAGTCCCCTTCATCTTCGTCCGGACGGATAAGGCGGGCAACATCTCAAAGCGACAGTCCGCCACCGCCTTTCACTTCAGCCGGGTTGGCGGCAGCTGCCCGCTGTGGGTGGTGCACGACGCCTTCGCTCAGCCGGGCCGGATCGTCACGCAGGTCGCCCAGATGCCCGATGGCCGTTCGTACTTCTGGATCGCCAAGACCACCGCGCCCGAAGGACTGGGTTATCTGGGCCAGCACAAAAGCTTCGCTGTCGGTTTGGGCTGCGACCTGGTGCACGCCGACAAGCTGGTCTACTCCACCGGGATCGCCCTCGGCGACCCGACAACCGCCGTCCCTATCGGTGCCGGTTGCAAGATCTGCAATCGGTCGGCCTGTCCGCAACGTGCGTTTCCTTACCTTGGTGGACGCCTGGCGCTCGACGAGAACACCGGCAGCGGCCTGCCCTATTCGCCGGCCACTCAGCCTGGTTAACCGCCGCCGGTTTTGCCGATCCGGTGGATACTGACGGCAATGGTCGAACAGCCCCAGACGCACTATGCGAAAGGCCCGGAAGGGAATATCGCCTACCAGGTCGCCGGCGACGGTCCGGTGGACCTGGTGATCGTTCCAGGTTGGTTCTCGCACGTCGACTTGCTCTGGAACGATCCCGGTTGGCCGGCCTTCGTCGGCGAACTGGCCTCGTTCGCGCGAGTGATTCTCTACGACAAGCTCGGTACTGGGCTGTCCGACCCCGTCGATACAGTGCCCACTTTGGAGAGCCGCGCCGACGACTTACGTGCGGTTATGGACGCTGCGGGCTGTGAGCGGGTGGCGTTGTTCGGGTTTTCCGAGGGCGGGCCGATCAGCGTGCTGTTCGCCGCAACGTATCCGGAGCGGGTCCGCACACTGGTCCTGTATGGAACCTTCGCAACCGGCCTACTCGAGGACGATGGTTCCCCCGGCCGGGCCAAGTGGATCGAGCTGGTGGCTCGAATCCGGGCGACCGTTGACCACTGGGGTGAGGGCCAAACCATTGATTGGACCGCGCCGAGTGTTAGTCACCGTCCGCAGGCTCGCAGGGACATGGGCGCTCTGGAAAGGGCAGGCATGAGCCCACGAATGGCCCGTTTGACCTTCGAAGCGATCCTCACCCAGGTCGACGTGCGCGACATCCTGAGCAGCGTGCATGTTCCGACGCTGGTGCTGCACCGCAAAGACGACACAATCCCGGTGGAATTCGCGCGCGAACTCGCTGCGAAGATCCCATCGGCGCGACTGGTGGAACTCGACGGAGCCGATCATTGGCCATCAGTCGGTGACATCAAATCAATCACCGGCGAGATCGAGGAGTTCCTCACCGGCCAGCGCCACGAGCCCGTCCCCGACCGGGTTCTGGCCACGGTGTTGTTCACTGACATCGTCGACTCGACCCGGCACGCCGCCAAACTCGGCGATGCGGGCTGGCGTCAGCTGCTCGAGCGCCACGACGAGGCCACCCGCACAGAGATCGCCCGGTTCCATGGTCGCGTCGTGAAACACACCGGTGACGGGGTTCTGGCAACTTTTGACGGCCCTACCCGCGCCCTGCGGTGCGCCACCGCACTCGCTGAGCGCCTACCGGAATTGGGTGTCGACATTCGAGCCGGTCTGCACACCGGCGAGTGTGAAATCCGCGGCAGTGACATCGGGGGCATCGCTGTCCACATCGGGGCCCGCATCGCTGCCCTGGCGCAGGGGCGAGAAGTTCTGGTCTCCAGCACCGTCAAGGATCTGGTCAACGGCTCCGGTATTTCCTTCCGGGACCGCGGCACTCATACGCTCAAAGGCGTGCCCGGAGAGTGGAAGCTTTTCGCTCCGGCCGAATCCGCCTACTGAGCCTGTTTGACCGGCGGCCGGTAGAAGATCAGCAACTGGCCGACCGCGCCACCCAGGCCCAGCAGCAGCGAGATCAGCAGACCGTGCCAGCCGTTGCGCCAGTTTTGCCCGAAGATCAGCCAGTCCAGGCTGTACTGGCCGGGGCCGATCGTGGCCACCGCGACGGCGCTGAGTGCCAGCACCAGGCAGTATTCCCAGCCCTCCTTGACGATGAAGAAGCCGTTGGGTCGGTGCACGGTCCACGAGGCGACAAACATCAGCGCAACGAAGCCGGCGGCGGGGATGGGCGTGAGCAGCCCCGCGGCTAACCCGAGGCCCGCGCTGATCTCGGTGCTGGCCGCGACCACGGCCTGGAACGTGCCGTACTTCATGCCGATGCTTTCAAACCAGCGCGCGGTTCCCGGGATCCGCCCGCCACCGAAGAACTTGTTGAAGCCGTGAGCGGCGAGGGTCAACCCCAGCACCAACCGCAGGATGAGTAACCCGAGATCATAGGCAGCCATAGACGTCAACCTAGATCATCGGGTAGGCACGGACGGGCAGCAGGTATCCGGCCACCCGCAAACGACCGGAAAGCAGCCCCGCATCAAGATCGCGCTGGCCCGCCGTGCGGCCGCCCTGAACATCCCAATGCCTACCCCAATAACTTTCGTTAGAGCTCCGCGTCGAGCCTGGCAACATAGTCGTCGATATCACCAACCGCGGATTCGGCCGCGTGGACGCTGATCGCCACGGTGTCGCCGATACCGTGCACGCCGTGCGTGAGGCCCATCACCGGGGACAGCGCCGGATAGCCTGCGGTCAGCAGCACCGGTGCAGCACCGAAATGCAGGTCGCCGGGCCCGCGGTCAACGCTTGACACCACGGTGTTGCCGGAGACCTGCGAGGGTCGGTCGTCGGGATCGAAAAGGCTGACACCCCAGCGCAGCAGCGGAGCCGGCGTCGCCGCGAAGGCCAGATCGGCCGCCTGCGCCGCGGGGTGCTGTAAGCGGCGGCGGCCATTGACCAAGTCGGCGGCGATCCGCTCCACTCGGGCCTGCCGGTCCAGCTCTGGATACAGGCCGACGGTGACGTTGGAGAAGTGGTTGTACGCCTGAGGCACACCCGGTTTAGCCATGGGGACCTCGGCGCCCAGCGATGTGGCTGCACCGCCCAAATGGCCGGACAATGCGCCGGACACCGCCGCCAACACTGCGACAGTGACCGTGGGGCCACCCAGCTGCGCGCGCTGCCGCACCAGTGTGCGCACGCTGCGCACGCAGGCGGGCCGCGCGTTGGTGGGCAGCGCCGGCCGCACTCCGGCCGGAGTCTGCAGCAGCCCGGTGCGGGTGTCGCGCACCAGCTTGCGATGCGCGCGAACGGCATTGACGGCACGCCACGGCAGGAAACCGCGCGAAACCATCACCTCGGGCACCGGAGTCGTCCGGCCGAACAGCCAGCCGGCCAGCGCCGCGCTACGCACACCGTCGGCCAGCGCGTGTGCCACCTGCATGACCGCAACCGTGCCCGGTGCGGAGCCGCCCGGTAGGTCATGCACCGGCGCGAAGAGGTGCAAGCGCCACGGCGCTTGGCGGATGTCCAGCTGGTCGTCGCCGAGCCGGACCACGGCATCCAGGCAGCCATGCCAGCTGTCGTCGTCGAGGTGGTGGCGGATCACCCGTTCGGGCTCGAGGCTCGTCGGCACCCAGCGCGGATAGGTCAGCGGCGAACCGTCGTCGACGCGGACCGTCAAAGCCTGGCAAGCATGGGCCCGCCTCCGGACATCGTCGACCGCGCGTTCGAAATCCGTTGGCTCGCCATCGAATGCGTAGAGCATAAGATCGTCGCTGGGGACCTTTGCCGACATCCAGTAGAACTGCGCGTCGACCGCCGCCATGCGGGTCGACATGTTCATCACCTCCCCCGTAAACCCTCTGACGTAGATGGGACGTTCAGGATTGGAACCTGCGTAGCAGAATGGTCATCGCGGTGTCACTTTCCGGCGCAAGGGCGCAGAGGGGTTGAGCCGCGTCGGCGATGACGGTGAACTTCTGGCCGTCGCAGAGCTGCACGTGGTAGCTGGTCACGGTTGGCCCGCGACGAGTTCGGCCACCGACGCTCACAGGTCGTGCTCGATATCGTCTGTTGCTTTTTCGGCGAGCTGGTAAATGCGACGGCCGATTTGAATCCCGATGCCCATCAAAATCAACGCTAGCGGGATGTTTCCGCACACGCCGGTGATGATCGAGGTCGGCCGGTCGTGCGGGGAAGCGGTCATGATGTCGAACCACACGTCGACCAGCAGCAAGACACCGGTGGCGAAGGCGGCGATGCTGAGCAGGTGGGAACGTAGAAACCCCAGAATGGCTGTGGCGACAAGGAATACCACGAGTCCTATGTCGAATCCGACCCATGCTCCGCGCCAGTGATACGCCTCGTAGTGGGTGGGCAACACCAGTTCTAGGTACAGAACCCAGGGGATCAGAAATATCGCCGCAGCCGACGCAACGAAAGGCCGGAAGTACTTGTCAACAAACTTGGTGATGTCCACTTAGCCTCCGATCGAGATCGCGGATTTTATTCGTGGTGAGAATGCCGGATTGAAGCAGGTTAGACAGCGACATCCAGTTCGCCATCCGTAGCCCGCCCTAATCGGCTGAGCCGATGAAGCTCAGCACCAAGTCGGCAACCCGCTCCGGCTCGTCGAGCTGCAGAAAGTGTCCGGCATGGTCGACGACGGTCACGTCGCTGCCGTCGGGCAGCACTCGTCCCGTCCAGTGCGTGAAAGCCGCTGTCATGCAGCCATCGTCGCGACCGTGTAGGTAGAGGCTCGGCAACCTTGGTGCCGACGTCCAGTGCTGGTGCAGGTCGGCGTACCGTGCCGGTGCTCGGGTGTTGCGGATGGTGGCCCGGTACGGCCCGAGCGCAGCGCGCCAGCTCTCCGGCGTCCCGATCGCGGCGTCGACATGGCGCAGGTCTTCTTTGGCGTCGTAGCCCGGTGACCATCGTCTCCACAGCCGTGGCAGTATCCAGGATGCGGATCGCTCTGGCAGCCAAGGCAATTGGAAGTACATGATGTACCAGCTGCGCAGCAGCTGGGGTGGGATCTCAGCCAGCAACCGGCCGGCTTCGGGAACCCGTCCCCGAAAAGCAGCAGCCGGCGGCACCGCCATGATCACCGCCTTGGCGAACGGACTGTCCGGCATCGCCGCCAAACCGTTCGCCGCCATCGCGCCCCAGTCGTGGCCGATCACCACGTCGCGATCGGTGCCGCCGGCCGCCGACCGTACCTGCAGCGCGTCGTCCATCAGCGCGCCGATGTGATAGCTGCCATCGGACGGAATCGACGACGGCGCGTAGCCCCGCATGAACGGTGCGACCACCCGCCAGCCCGACTCCGCGAGCCGGGGTGCGAAGTTGCGCCAGCCGTAGGCGGTGTCGGGAAAACCGTGCAGGCACAGCGCGATCGGACCGTCGGGTGGCCCCCACGTCAGGGCCTTCAACTCGACGGCGGGGGCTTGCACATCAATCCAGCGGGGTCTAGTCATCACCTGATCCTTCGCCTACTTACGGCCGTCCCGTCGGGACTAGAACTGGTCGAAGCCGGAGACCAGCCAGCGCTCGCCGATTTTGTCCAGCGTCACCCGGACGCTGGAGGCGGCATCGGCCGGCGCAGCGTTACCGATCTTGATGGTCTGGTTGACGAACAGCAGCACCACCGCATGGTTAGCCGTGGCCGACTCGGCGGCCCCCCCGGGAACGATGGCCGTCGCGGAGACGTGCCGTTCCTTCGCATTCGGAATGAGTTCTTCCTGCGTCCGCTGCGTGTAGACGTCGCGGAATTCGCCGGTCAACCGTTCCCGCGCGGCCGCCACGTCCCGATCCACGGTGTCGAATCGGAACGAAAGCAGTGCGACAGTGGAATCTTTTGCGGCCACGACCGATTGACTGCGAGCCAGGTCGGTATTGCGAACCGACGAGTCCTTCCACTTGAGCAGGCCCGCAGCGACCGCCAGCAGCATTAACAGAGCGGGAAGCAAGCCGTAGACCAGTACGCGCGACCAGTTGACGCCTGTCGGTTGCGTCATGGCACGAATACCACGTCAGAGATTTTGGCGACGCCGCCCGTCTTGTTCACCGTGATCCGTATCCGCCAGAACTGCGGCTCCTGTTGCGCCTGGTTGGGATCCGACGACTTCACCGTCACGGCCACCAATACCCGGCCCTGGTTGGTTGTTCGCGTTTCCAGTCCGGCATCGGTGACGGTGCCTACCAACTTCGATCGCATCCGCTTGGCGTTGTCGATGTAAGACTGCTTCCGGCGGGCGAAGCTGTCGTGGAACTTGCCGGTTGCCGAATCCAGGATCCGTTGCGCGTCAGCGTCGGCATGCTGGTAGTCGACCGTGAGGAGATCCGCCGCGCCCTGGCGCGCCGTTTGCACGAAAAGGTTGCGCTGCGCGTCGAGGTTGTGGGCCTCATACGCCCGGAAACCCAGCCAGCCGACCAGCCCTGCCAATACCACTCCTGCGACCATGCAGGCGATCAGAGCGATCCGCTCGACCTGGCCCGGTGGTTGGACTCGCCGAAGGTATACGACGTCTACCGGGTCCGGCGAATCCACGACGGGCTCCCCGCCGGAGGTCGCAGCATCGTCTGGCATCTTCGCTCCCTTTCGGCACGTCGGATATCGTCCAACGTACGTGTCAAAGGGTCGCGATCACGACCAGTACCCGATGTTTCCAGAACGGCATTCCAGTCTTTCCGGCGAGCGAGTTAGCTCTCGTCATGGCCTACATGCGAGGCACAGGAGCGCTAACCAAGCACCGCGCGCAAAGTGCGTAGAACACCTCGGTAACGTCGAAGCACGATCAACCGAGAGGACGCCCGTGACGACAGTGAGCAGCGCTCCGCAGACGGTCGAGTATTCAGGTCTCAATGGACTCACCCTGGTCGCAGACGAGTGGAACCGCGGCACCGACGCAGCGGCCGAGCGGCCGACGATCTTGATGCTGCACGGCGGTGGCCAGAATCGGTTCTCCTGGAAAAACACCGGCCAAGTGCTGGCCGACGAGGGATTCCACGTGGTGGCGCTGGACAGTCGTGGGCACGGCGACAGTGATCGGGCGCCCGACGCCGACTACGACGTCGAGACGCTGACCGCTGACGTCATGAAAGTGCTGGATGCGATCGGCCGGCCGGTGATACTGATCGGGGCGAGCATGGGCGGATTGACGGGCATCCTCGCCGCGGATCAAGCCGGACCCGACCGGGTCACGCGGCTGGTGCTGGTCGACGTGGTGCCACGGTTCGAAAAGAATGGCAGCGCCCGCATCCGCGACTTCATGTTCAGCGGGCTCCATGGGTTCGGCTCGCTCGACGAGGCCGCTGACGCCGTGGCCGCGTATCTGCCGCATCGGACCAGGCCGCGCAGCCCCGAGGGATTGAAGAAGAACCTGCGGCTCCGCGACGGCCGCTGGTATTGGCATTGGGATCCGGCGTTTATGACCAAGCCGGGCGACGACCCGGAGTTGCGCACCGAGAAATTCGAGCACGCTGCCGCCGACCTGAAGATTCCGGTGTTGTTGATCCGCGGCAAGCTGTCCGACGTGGTCAGCCCGGAAGGTGTGCGGCATTTCTTGGCGACGGTGCCCAACGCGGAGTTCGTCGAACTTTCCGAGGCCGGGCACACCGCCGCCGGCGACGACAACGACGCCTTCAGCGACGTGGTCGTGACGTTCGTGACGCGCTGACCTACTTACGACATAACCCGGGCTGCGTAGGCCGCCAAGTCGGGCGGTCGTGACGTGATGGCACCGATGTAGCCATCGGGCCGAATCAGCACTGCCGCACCGTCTTTGACGTCGTAACCATCTTGGACGTGGCGGTCGACGTCGACCAGATCGCTTCCGGTGTCGTCACCGATGCGGTAAGGCTGCACGCCTGAACGGTCGAGAGTGGGTGCGGTTGCGCCGAATCGCAGCAGTGTCCAGTGCGGTCCGGAGTAGCAGTTGAACAGGCGCACCGGCCTGCCGTCACGGCCCCGGCATGGTGCGTCGGGTGCTCGATCACCCGCGGCCAAAACGCGACTGGAACCGTCGTCAAGGGCCAATGGCCCGAGCCGGTAGCTGATGTCGAGTTGGCGGGTTTCCTCGCCGCGCTCGAACGCGTCGTCGGCGCCGCTGAGGTGCTTTTGCAACAGGGCGGCGCTGATACCGAGCACCCGCGCAGCCACCGGCAGCCGCTCGGATTCGTAGCTGTCCAGCAGCACATCCGGCACGCCGTCGAGCACGGCTCCAAGCTTCCAGCCCAGGTTATAGCCGTCCTGCACACCGGTGTTGAGGCCTTGGCCGCCGGCAGGCGGGTGCACGTGCGCGGCGTCTCCGGCCAAAAAGACGCGGCCGACCCGAAACTGCTCGACCATCCGAACATTTGGGCGCCAGATCGTGCTCCAGGTCAGTTCGCGCAGCCGAATGTCGCTACTTCCAGATGCGGATTCCAATGTCTGCTGGAGACCGTCGAGCGTGAGCGGTATTCCGGATGCCGGCGTGTTGAGGACGTACGTGTCATCGGCGCCGGCCAGCGGCGTGAACCCGAAGAAGGTAAGTCCGTCAAGCATCCACCCGTGCCCATAGTCGTGGTCCAGGCCGTCGACCCGCACATCAGCCAGCAGCATGGTGATGTCTTCGTTGGTCTCGCCGGCGAACGGCACCGCGAGTCGCTTGCGGACCGTGCTGCGCCCGCCGTCGGCGCCGACCAGATACGTCGCGCGCAGAGTCTGGCCGTCTTCCAGCCGCACCGTGACCGCGTGCTCATCCTGCTCGAAGGCGAGCACCCCGGCGTTGAGGACGACCTCAACCCCGTAACCGGCCAGCCGCGAGCGCAGGATCTGCTCGGTCCGCCACTGCGGCACGAACCACAGGTTGGGGTACGGAACGTCGGGACGCGGTGCCGCCGGCTCGGCCATCCGCCCCTCCCACACCACCTGTTCGCCGGCATAAACACGGGTCAGCGGCGCCGAAATGCCCGAGGCGATCACTTCGTCAAGCACGCCGAGGTCCTCGAACACCTCCAGGGTTCGCGGCGAGATCCCATCGCCGCGCGATCCCACCGAGAAGCGATCGGCTTTGTCGATGATCCGCACGCCCACGCCGCGGCGGGCCAACTCCAGCGCCAACGTGAGCCCGGTGGGCCCGGCTCCCGCGATGAGAACGTCGGCGTCCGTTACTGATTCCATGACGGCCTCCCTGATGAATTTATTTTCAGTGAATTTTGATTCAGTCTGCGCGGTGTTAGCTTTTCTGTCAAGGAGGCGCAGGGTGAAACGCACCGAACAGGCCGCCAGCACCGAGGCGGCGCTGAAAGACGCAGCCCGGCGTGTGTTCGCCCGTCAGGGATACCTGAACACCAAAATCACCGACATCACCGCCGAAGCCGGTCGCGCCGCTGGGTCGTTCTACAACCACTTCACCAGCAAGGAAGAGGTGCTCACCGCGCTACTGACCGATGCGTTAGCGGAAGACGACGCTGCGATTTTCGCGTCGGACTCGCAACATGAAGCAGACTTCAGCGACCGCGACGTCATTCGCTGGCACGTCGCGAACTACTGGCGGTTCTTCACCCGCTACATCGTGGAGCTCACCGCGCTACGGCAGGCAGCGCTGATCAACACCGAGTTCGGCGCGAAACTCGAAGCACTCACGGCCGCAAATGTCGACCATTTGCGTGATCATCTGGAGCCAATCACCAAAGCCGGACGCACCCTGCCGGGACCGCCCGAGCTGGTGCTACCCATGTTCGCCGCACTGCTGGACGGGTTCCGCTACCGCTGGGAGCATTTCGACGGCCGGTTCG
>NZ_DATMLH010000047.1:0-17861 GCF_035570115.1 Mycobacterium sp. | reverse complement strand
CACGCACGAACCACGTTGGGCGCCAGCGTGTTTGCCTGCGCACCTCGGTGATTGTCATACCTAGATGGCTGGCGGTGGCGCCAGCGACCTCGGCGACCGACGGGATCGACATGGGCTTCCCTTCGAAACGCGCACAGTAATTCGATATATGTTAGGTCGGTTTATCGTCGGAGGCAATGGCTAGGAACACGTGGCCGGGAATCTGGTCGCGTCGGCGGTCAGTTGGTCGCCTGCGCGCAACCTGCGGCTGTCGTCCATAGTATTGATGGCACAAGGGATTCGGGTTCATCGGCATCTTGTACAGGACTGCCGTTCTTGAGACGATCGGCCAGCTGCTCGCTACCGGTCATGGCCAGCTCAATACGGGTCTCGGGGGCTCATTGAATGTCGGCTCACCATTGAAAGTTATTTCATCGTAGGTTAGCTTGGCCAATACTGGGCGATCCGGGTGCCCAGACTCGGAAAGTGGGCGGTGTTGACGATTGTTCAGTGCCCGCGCGTGCGGCAGGTCTTGCGTGGCCGCGTCAGCGGGCACGGGAAAGGCTTTGCCGGCCATCGCCGCTCATTGAGCCCTCCGACATCTGGTTTCGAGCGGCCCGGCCTGTCAGCCCGATCGTAGGGAGCAATCGTCATGGCACTGCAGCACGACGTCGGCGGGACTGACTTTGAAGGCGGGACGACGGCGGTGTCCGTCGAGGCAGCCGGCGCTTCGGGATCCTCGGCGATCAGGGTTCAGCAAACCTTCCAGCGGCTGTGTGCGATTAGCGGCGTGGTGTGTCCCCTGTTGTTCTTCGGGGGCCTGCTGTTTTGTGGGTTCTTGCCGCCGTTGCGGCCCGGTGCGTCGGCGATCCAGATTGCTGCGCACTACCAGCAGCATGCGACCGGTATCAGGTTCGGTGCGGCGTTGATTCTTCTCGCGTCGATGTTCTACATCGTCTACTCGGGAGCGATTTACGGTCAGATCCGCCGCATTCCGGGGTCCGGACACACCGCCGCGGGGGTTGCTCTAGCAGGCGGTGCGGTGGCCGCGGTGACATTCATGATGCCGGCGATGCTGTGGGCGGTCACCGCGTTTCGTCCTGAGCGGTCACCGGAGACGACCCAGACGCTCAACGACATGGCGTGGTTCATTGTGGTGATGCCGTGGGCGCCGTTTATGGCCCAGAACTTCGCGTTCGCCTTTGCGATTCTCACCGATTCCCGGCGCAGGCCCCTGTTTCCGCGTTGGCTTGGTTACCTCAACATCTGGGCGACGATTGTCTACACCCCGGCGATCGTGTTGCAGTTCTTCAAAGACGGGCCGTTCGCGTGGAACGGAGTCTTTGTGTTCTGGTTGCCTGCGGTGGTCTTCGGCATCCAGTTCGTCGCAAACACTGTCTGGCTGGTCAAAGCGGTGGAGTACCCGACCTCGCCGGAAAGCGATCACCTCGACCGCGATATCATCTGACAGCGCACGCGGCGCAAGCGAATCGAGACGACGTTCGTGATGCCGCGGAACCTGAACGGCCACCAGCGTTAGGCCACCGATTTCCGAACGTGAGGGCAGGTTGTGGTCTATTGCGGCTGCAGCCGTACCGAGCCCGCGCCACCGTCGACGGTCACTCGATCGCCGGTGCGCAGCCTGCGGCTGCCGTCCACCGTGTTTATGACACAAGGGATTCCGAGTTCACGGGCAACGATGGCGCCGCCCAGCTGCGTGCGCCGCGCCGGCGCTTCGTCGCGGTGTAGCTGAGTCGCCAAGAGTTCACACCACGCAGTGAGGCTGCGGGCCTGCGTCGAGGACATCGATGCGGCGTTCGTGACGGCGGCGCTGTCACAGCGCCATTGCGGTGTCCGAGTCGACTCGGTCGTTATCGCGATACCCCCGCTTCTGGGTGACGAGGTCAACCGACCGATTGGCTACTTCGCGCGCTGGAAGATGCGGTCGAAAGACCTGAGCCGGCAAAGAGAAGGAGTGGCGTACCCCAACTGTTGATCTTCGGCGCATTTTCAGGCATGTTATGTCAGAACTAAAGAGTCGTCACTCCCTTATTTGGGTGAGTGACCGGTTTTTGTTACCGACCAGGAGAGTCCCTTGTACGACGTGATCATCGTGGGTGGTGGCCACAACGGATTGACGTGTGCGGCCTATCTGTCCCAAGCGGGCCGGCGGGTGCTGGTGCTCGAGGCGAATGCCGGGCTCGGTGGCTTCGTTGTAAGCGGGGACGTTCCGGGGGCGCCGGGCTTCCGGATGAACACGTTCGGTTTCGAGTTCCCGTTCGTCCAGCTCAAGCCTTCGATCGTCGACGAGCTCGAGTTGTCGCGGTACGGGTTGCGGTGGACCCTGCCGGACCCGCACAACACCTACCTCAGTCCCCAGGGCACGCAGTTCTCGCTCTACCGTGACCTTAACAAGACCTGTGGGTCGATCGCGCGGCTGTCGAAGAAGGACGCCGAGACCTACCGGGAGCTCATGACCACGCTGATGGCGTGCGCCGACGTCGGGCTCCCGTACCTGGCAGACCATCCCACGCGGCCGAGCGCGCGAACGGTCCTGGAGCTGGCGCGGCGTGCGCGGAAGCAGCGGCGGCACCTGCTCCCCGGTACCAGGCTCCTGCTTCAGACGCCGTTGGAGATCATGGACGACTTCGAGCGCGAAGAGATGAAGGCGTTCATCGCGATGAACGTCGCAACCGGGAGCTTCCGGCCGCTCGACGAGCCCATGAACACGTCGATCCTTGCGTACTTCGCGCTCCTGCACCTGGTCCCACTGCACCGGCCGGTCGGCGGCGCAGGAGCATTCGTCGATGCACTCGCGGCGTGCGTGCGCGCGTCAGGCGGTGAGATCCGCACGTTCGCGCCCGTCGAGCGAATCCTGCACCACGCCGGCAAGGCCCGTGGCGTCGAGCTCCAGGGCGGGGAGGAGATGCTGGCGAAGGAGGTGGTCGCCGCGATCGATCCGACATCTCTGTTCACCCGGCTACTCGAGCCGGACGCGATTCCCCCAAAGGTGCAGGCGCAGGTCGCCAAGATGCAAGTGCTCGCCAGCGGCGTCAGCCACTTCAAAGCGGACTTCGCGGTCAGCCGCCGCCCGACCTTTCCCGGACACGACGTGACCGACGATCAGCTCGCTGGGCTCAGCTTCGCGCCGAGCGTCGACTACGTGGAACGACTGATGGCCGGCATTAAGCGCGGCGAGCTCGCCGACGAACTACCGTTTTACATCGCGATCCCGTCCGTGCTGGATCGCACGCTGGTTCCCGACGGCAGCGACGGCGACAGCATCGCCGTCTGGGTCGGCGCGGTCCCGTACAACCTCGCCGACGGCAGCGACTGGGCCGACGTCAAGCGGGGCTATTTCGACCGGGTCATCGACCACCTCGAGCAGTACTCACCTGGCATCCGCGACACCATCCTCGGCGTGAGCATTCGGGGCCCCCACGACCTCAACAACCCATGGGTGTTCAAGGGCTCATCACGCTCGGTGGACCTCATCCCGAGCCAGATCGGGCCGTGGCGCCCCAGCCCGGCCCTGTCCGGCTACGAGACCCCCGGGATCGAGGGATTGTGGCGCTCTGGTCACGGAACGCATCCGATGTCGGGGACGAACGGCTGGCCCGGGCGCATCACCGCCCGCACGATGCTCAAGCAGACACTTGGCGGCCGCCTCGGCGCGCTGCGACGACACCCTCCGCACGGCAGCGACGGGTGCTCTCGAAACCCGCTCACAAGTCAGTGAATCATCCGAGAGCTTCGTATCTCATATCGCGGCATAGCCGCATGACAATTCAGCACGCGGCCCTATTTAAAGAGTCTGAACATCTCTGTTCGCCATCCCCCGTAGACTTCACGCGGTGAAGCGACGCTCATCGCAGCAGGTGCGTCGACTCGTGCTGGACGCCTCCGCCGCCGCATTTCGGACAAAGGGACTCGCCCGCGTCACCACCGACGAGATCGCCGAGGCGGCCGGGGTCTCAATGTCGGTGATATTCCGCCATTTCCCCAGCAAAGGTCATCTCTTTCGCGAAGCACTGGTGGCGCCTTTTGTCGAATCGATGCAATTGTTTACCGCCGCCTGGAAACGCAGTCTTGCGGCCCCGATCGACGAGGGTCACCTCATGCGTGAGCTGGTCGCCGACCTGTATGACAGCCTGCGAGCTCATGACGCAGCTGTCGCCGGGCTGCTTACCGCAGAAGAACTCCTCGATCCGGCCACGACGGAACAAATCCAACAGTTGTTCAACGACATCTTCGCGCAGCTTCGCGACATGGGTGAACAGGAAGCTGAGCGGCGGGGCTGGTTCAGCGGAAACGAAATGGAACTCAACGCACGCCTCCTGGTGGCTATGGTGACCTCCGTCGTGGCATACCGCCGCTGGTTCCTTCCCGCCGGCCGCAACCGCATCTCGCGCGAACGCATCATCACCCACATCGCCAACCTGATGCTCTACGGGCTACGGCTGTCGCCGTCCAGTGAAGCTCACGGCGCCGTCACTGCGCCCCCTCTGTTGCCCGACGCATAAACAGGCACAAGTACGCACCCCGGCGCGGTTAGACGTCAGAGTTCAGGACGTTTCCGCTTGGCCCAGTTGCAGGGCGCCCGCCCATAGGGTGACAAGCACTTCGACCCGGGCGCGCTCGTCGAAATCAGTCCCGTGAGCCTCCCGCCCGGCTATGTAAAGGCAGCGCTCGGTGCTCCAGATGAGCGCTGCGGCGAGTTCGCGGCTGGGCAGCCCGGGCGGCAGGTGCCCGGTGTCGCGTTCGTCGTCGATCTCGATGGCTACTGCCTCGGCGAAGCGGTTCATCACGCCGGTCCACTGTGCCTCGAGCTCGTCTGAGGACGCCCAGTTCTCCATCACGACCCGCAGCAGGACCCGGTGCTCAGTCCAGATGTCCATGGCGTTTTGGATGCTGATGCGCAGCGACTCGACGACCGTCGTGCCGGGGCGGTGCAGAAACGGGCTGGCGGTGTCGAAGATGTCGTCCATGACCGCCACCAGCAGTCCGGCGATCACGCCGAGCTTCGAGCTGAAGTAATGGTAGAAGCTGGCTCGCGAAATCCCGGCGCGCTCGATGATCTGCGCGACGCTGAGGTCGGCAAACGGCTCCCTTGCCAACAGTTTCTCGGTGGCCTTGAAGATGGCCGTTTCGGTGGCGCTGTTCCCCCTGCGCATTCGTGGACGGTCAAGGAATCGCGCCAAGGCCGGGTCACGGCCCAGTGTCGAGGACGCCACGTTTTTTCTCCACTCGATAGCCGGCCCAACTGCTCGCCAGACTAGCAGCTAGACAGCTATCTAGTCCAGACGACTCCTTGTTGTCGTGTCGGTCAGTAACCCTGTTGAACAGCAGAATATCACCATACAATTGAGTAGACAGATGTATAGACAGAAGGCTAGCTATCTGCGTAGCATCGAGGTATCGCAAGCCCTGACCTAGGAGCCGAAATGACCGCGACCATGGGATCCGCAAACGCAGTGACCACGCCAGATCGGGCAACCCAGCCCCCGATGCCCAAACCGATAGCCGCGGTCAAGATCTGGGCGTTTTTCGGTGCCCTGATCCTCGCGTTTGAGGCCTATGTGCTGATCAAGTGGGTGACCGGGCCGAACTTCCAGAACGTGCCGCCGGGTCCCACGCCGGTGCCGCTGGGGTTCAAGATCGCCGGCACCGCGATCACCGTCGGGGGAGCGATTGCGACGGTGTGGTTCTTCTGGAACTGGGTGGTCAAGCCCTGGCGGCGCTCACGCAGCGTCACCGCCGAGGGACTGATGCTGGTGTGGTTCGCCACCTTCGGTTGGTTCTTTGATCCGTTCGCGAACTGCTTCCACGCGTTCTTCACCTACAACAGCTGGTTTCCGAACATGGGGTCGTGGGTCGCTGACACACCTTTCTGGGGCTCGATCACGGCTGGCAAGCCGGGTGCGATGCAGGCCTATCCGCTCGGCTTTGTCGTCACCGCCTACGTATGGGGTTTGTTCGGGGTGATCGCGTTCTTGGCGTGGTCGATGCGCAGGATGCGCTCGCGCTGGCCGGCCATGAGCACACCGACACTGCTGGTGTGGACCTATGTGCTGGCGACGTTGACCTTCCTGGCGCTGGAGGTCGTCTACATGCGGGCCGGCATCTACGGCTATCACGGCGCGGTGCCAGCACTCACCTTGTGGTATGGCCACTACTACCAGATGCCGGTCTACGAAGCAGTTTTCGCGGGTGCCTGGTGCGTGGGCTACGCCTCGCTCCTGTACTTCCGCAACGACAGGGGCCAGACGCTGGTCGAGCGGGGCGTCGAGAAGATCAAGGTCGGCAAGGCGGGTTCCATTGCGCTGCGGTTTAGCGCAATGGCCGCGATCTGCGCGGCGATTTACATGGTGACCTACAACGTTCCGTACTGGATCACCAACAACGTCAACGCGGCCTGGCCTCAGGATGCGCAGCAAAATTCTTACTGGACGAATGGAATCTGTGGGCCCGGAACTGATCAGGCCTGCCCGTCGCCCGCTCTGCCGATGCCCACCCGGCACTCCGGTCATTTCGACCCGCACGGCAACTTCATCGTCCGTGAAGGCAGCCCGGCACCGGCCGACGCTAACCAAGTCACCCGGTTCGCGACGAAGTAGGCACGCCTGCAAATTCTTACGCGGGCGACGACGCGAAAACTCTAGAAGCTCCCCGCCGTCGCCCGCATAGGAATTGCCGACATCCCTCGAGGTTCAGTGACAACAAATTCGTGAGGAGCATCGCATGGTGCGGTCGGCCGTAGAAACCCGCAGCCGGGTTCGGCGCGTTACGCCACTGAAAGCGGCTGCGGCCCTGGGCATCCTGCTAGCCGGCATCCAGGCCTACTTGCTGGTGAAGTGGGTCGCCGGCCCGAACTTCGCTGAGGTGTCCTACGGGCCGACGGTTCCGCCTACCTGGATGAAAGTCGCCATCCTCACCGTGCAGGTCTTGTCCACGGCGATGGTGGTCGTGCTGGTCTACCGCTTTGTGGTCCTGCCCTTTCGCCGCGAGCGCCGGATTCCATTCGACGGACTGTTGGTGCTTACCGCCTTGTGCGTGTCGATGTACGACCCACTGAGCTCGTACTTCCACGTGTGGTTCGCCTACAACTCCTATTTCGTCAACTGGGGTACACCGATGGTGGGAATGCCAGGCTGGCAGTCCTTCAACGAGCCCGGTGCACAGATCGCCTGGCCGATCTTCTTCATTCCGGCGCTCTACGCAGGAATGTTCCTGGGCATCCCCGTTCTCGGCTGCCTGGTGATGCGGCGGGCCCGTTCGAGGTGGCCTCAGCTGCCCAACATCGGGTTGCTGGCGATTTGCTTCATCACGATTGTGGTGATCGATATCGTCCTCGAGGGCCTCGTTGTCATGCGGCTGGGCATCTACGATCACACCGGTCCGTCGATTCCGTTGCTCGACAGCTACTACTCCCACAATGCGCTCGCCAATATCGTTCTGGTGGCAGTGACGATCACCGCCGTCACGGCTTTGCGCTACTTCCGCAATGACCGCGGCGAGACCCTTGTCGAGCGAGGGTCCGAGCAGTTCGGGAGGAGCGGGGCCAGGCCGAGCACGCTCCGGTTCTTTGCCGTATTCGCGGCGATGCAGATGTGCTTGTTGTTGGGCTATCACGTGCCGATGGCGATCTGGACCACCATCACCCCGAACTCGGCGTGGCATGAGGATATGCAGCAGAACAGCTACCTCAACGACCACATCTGCGGCGTCGGCACCGCGCGGGTTTGCCCTCAGGGATAGGAATCACATCCGGCTCGCTTCACATTTCGCAGCTACCACAACGGACGCCTGCTCTAGCTTCTTACGGCGCCGTTGACCGTCCTGCAGGGCCTCTTTATATTGATATGACTGGGCTCAATAATAGATGGCTGAAGCGAAGGCAGGCGATGCCGACCATAGGTGGAACGGCGTTACTCAACGCCAACCGGGTTGGCGAACGTGACGCGATCGTCACCGCCGAGCGGCGGTGGACATGGCGAGAACTGGAGACCGACATCTCCAATGCCGCGGCGGCGCTGGCCGCGTTCGGGCTGCGGCAACATGACCGAATCGCCATCCTGTCGGCCAACTCGGCGGAATTCATCATCGCCTCCCACGCCGCGTCGCGGCTCGGCGCGATCGTCGTGCCGGTGAACACCAGGTTGGCCGCACCGGAGCTGGTCTACATCCTGGACGATTCCGGCAGCACCGTATTGGCCTTCGGCGCCGGTGAAGCCCACCTGGCCGAGGCCGCAGGTCGCACAGCGGTGCCCATCACATTGCTCTCGCTCGGCGCGTCGACACGCTATCCCGATCTGCTCGCCGGCGGCTACGGCGATGCGGTACATGAAGATCGCGCCGTCGAGCAAGACGACGCGTTCATTCTGTACACCTCCGGGACCACCGGAAAACCCAAGGGTGTGCTGCTTGATCACCACCGTGCAGTGTGGGCGGCGATGGCGCAGATCGTCTCGCTGGGCCTGCGTGACGGCGATCGCTACCTGCACTTGGCGCCGATGTACCACTCGGGTGGAATGACCTTCTTGAATGCGACGACGCTGCTAGGCGGAACCCACATCGTCGTGCCGAAGTTTGATTCGACAACAGTGCTGGAAATGGTCGAGAGATACAGGGCAACATGGCTTTTCGCTGTCCCGACCATGTATCAGCAGATCCTCGGCCGTTATGAGGCCAACCGTTGTGACCTGACATCGTGGCGGGTCGGAATATTCGGTGCCGCGCCGATGCCGGCGGCGGCCATCGAGCGGCTGCTGGCCACGTTTCCGCACGTCGCCTTCTTCCAGCAATGTGGCCAGACCGAAGCCGGACCCACCGGGATCTACTCGACGATGGAGCAGGTGCGGAGTCGACCGCAGTCATCTGGCCACCTCGCACAGCCCTTTATCGAGGCTCGTGTTGTCGACGAGGACGGAAACGACACGCGTCCCGGCCAGGTTGGCGAACTCGTGTTTCGTGGCGAGGCCATCACCAAGGGTTACTGGAACCAACCGCGAGCCACGCAGGAGGTAATCCGCGACGGCTGGTTGCACACAGGTGACTTGATGCAGGTGTGCGACGACGGTGCCATGCGTCTGGTCGACAGACTGAAAGACGTCATCATCACTGGGGGCCGCAATGTCTACTCAGCAGAAGTAGAGCAGGCTATCGCCGACCATCCGGATGTAATCGATGTCGCCGTGGTGGGCCAGCCAGACCCGGAATGGGGCGAAACGATCGTGGCGTTCCTCACCGCGGTCAATGGGTCTGATCTCACGCCTGCCTCGATCCGGCAGTACTGCACCTCTCGCATCGCCGATTACAAGATCCCGCGCGAGTTCATTTTCGCGCCCATCCCGCGCAATGGGGCCGGAAAGGCCCAAAAACACTTGCTGAGAAACACATTGGCTTCGAACCGTGCCAGATAACTTCGCTGACCTGAGCCGAGCGCGAAAGGAGTGCCAATGCCTTCCGTTGCCGCCATCACCGAAATCGGCTCCACTGTCGCGAGGACGTCGGCGGCCATCGTCTATGAGAAGATCGTCCGGCCGCGACCGACGACCCTCGACCGGGTTCCGCCATCGCCGGCCGCGCTGACCGTCGAATGGCTTACCGCCGCATTGTGTTCGAGGACGCCGGGCGCACGGGTCGAACATTTCACGCTCGGCCCGAAAGACGACGGCACATCGGCCCGCCGAACCGTCGAGGTAACCTACAACGCCGCGGGTACCCAAGTCGGACTACCGGTTTATCTGTTCACCAAGTCCTCCCCGACCCTGTTGACGCGGCTGGTCACCACCACAGCCAACCTGCTACCCGCTGAGCACGCCTTCTACCGGACGATCCGCGCCGAAGTCGATATCGAGGCGCCTGCGGGCTACTACGCTGCCTGGGACCCGAAATCCAATCGCTCGCTGTTCATCATGGAGGATGTGACACGGACCCGGGGCGCCAAGACCGACACGATCCTGACGCGCCACTTCAGCAGGGACTGGGCCGAGGACGCCGTCGACCTGCTCGCGACGCTGCACGCAACTTACTGGGACCAGCCGGGCCTAAGGCGCCGGTTCGACTGGCTGATGGACCCGTACTCCTGGCAGCTGCGACTCAACAAGTTGATGATGATGGACCGCAACGCCTTAGTCGGGTTCGACCGCTCGGAGCACGTAATGCCCCGTGAGATCTTCTCGCGCAAAAACGATTTCATCGAAGCCCTGCTCCGCAGCCGGCGCATATCGGCGGACGGGCCGCGTACCATCGCGCACAGCGATGTTCACGCGGGCAACTGGTACGTCACCGGTGACGGGCGGGTCGGTCTATTCGACTGGCAGTGCATGCTGCACGGTCTCGGCGTCCAAGACCTCGCATACGCGCTGATCGGCAACCTGACGATCGAGCACCGACGCGCCTGGGAACGTGAGCTTGTTGAGCTCTACGGCCAGCTTCTTGGCAAACACGGCGCCACGAACGTGCCTGACGCCGAGACACTCTGGCTGCGCTACCGCCAGATGGTTCCCCACGCGATGTTCATGTGGCTCGGCACCATCGGCTCCAATAAATTGCAACCGCAGATGCAGAAGCCCGAAATCAGCCTGGCGAACATCGACCGCTCGGCACAAGCCTGCGCGGACCTCGAGGTGTTCGCAGCACTGGGCATGTGACCGCGGCGGTAGGTGCCGGTTGTTGCGTTAATTGAGTGACTTCCGCCTATTCCTGGAGGCCTGTTTGGCGGGCGGCGCTTCGGTTGGCCGGCTCGGCGCGCCACGGCCGCTGAGATAGACCACCCGCCAAACGATCTCGACGAGCGAATCGAGCTGACGCTCGACCTCGTCGTCGTCGGCGGTACCGACCAGTTGATAAAGCCCGCGTTCGATCATCCAGATCAGCCATTGCGCGGTGCGTGCGGCGTCCAGATGGGCATCGGCAACTCCGGCACGCTGCGCGTCGCCGATATACGTTGTCAGCGCGGACACCACTTGGTCGATCAGGTTCTGCTGCTGTTGTTGCGCCCGCGGGTCATAGGCCGCGGTCTCGGCTATGGCTCCCAGAATTGTTCGGTGTTTGCGGTAGGTATCGATCGGCACACGCAGAGCCTTGCGCAGATCCTCGCGCGTTCCGTCGACGGGCAGTTCCCACCACGACGCGCCGTCGGCGAGCAGGTCGCCGATTACATCCTGCGCCATCGCGACAAGCAGATCGCCCTTGTCGTCAAAGTAGACGTAGAACGTGGAGCGTGAAATACCACCCGCGGTGATAATCGCCTCGACGCTCAGGTCGGCGTACCTCACTCCGTTCTCGACCAGATTTTCGACGACGCTTACGAAATGCCGGCTGAGCATGCTGCGGCGCTGAGGCCTTGACAGTTGCAAAGGTCGGGGGGGCGACGCGTCCACGCGACGAGTATACGCACTGTGCAGATGATCATACAGAATGTCTTTTTATCAAACTATCTGTTTGATACAGTGCACGGCATGTCTGAGCTGTCGAAGGTGTACGTCGTCGGCGCAGGTCCGTCCGGGCTGGCGGCGGCATGGCGGCTACGAGAGGCCGGTCGCGACGTCGTAGTGATGGAATCCCGAGATCGTGTTGGTGGACAACTGCTTTCGATCAATCGCGATGGCTATCTGATGGAAGCGGGGACGACGATCCTGCCGGCGGCCTACGACAGCGTGATGCGGCTGGTCGACGACATCGGCATGACCGATGAGTTGATACCGGCGAACTCGTTGATGGGGTTCATGCGTGGCAACCAGATGCATTACCTGCGGGCGAACCGGCTCGTCATTGACGCGGCGCGCACAAAGCTGCTGTCGCTGCGTTCCAAGTTGAAGGTTGCCAGGCTCGCCGCGGACTCGTTCAAGCTACGCAAACTTCTCAGCTACGAAGACTTGTCCATGGCCGGCGCCTTCGACACCGAGACGCCAGAACAATATTGCCGGCGGCGCGGCCTCGACGGCGAGCTCTACGACTATCTGATAGAGCCCACCGTGCGTGGTGGAGCTGGCGTGCCGGCCAACGTGATCTCGGTGGTGGAGTTCTTCTTCCTCTGGCAGAAGGTGCTTGGCACCAAGCTGTATGCCTTTCGCGACGGGTATTCCTCGTTTCCCAACCGACTGGCCGCGGCCATACCCGACGTGCGCCTCAACACCGAAGTTGTCGAAGTCTTTGAAGACTCCAAGGGCGTGACGATCACCTGCGTCGGGCCTGACGGCAAGCAGTACACGGAACGCGGTGCCGGAGCCATCGTCAGTTCCATGGGCAACAGAGTCCCTGACATCGTGCCGCAGCTGGATACCGAACGCGCGAAGTTTTTACGGGAGCTCAAGTACACCTCGACGATGTCGATCAACCTGGCACTCAATCGGATTCCGGACTGCCCAGCCTCCTTTATCGTCGTGCCCCGGCCAGTGTCTGAGGGGCTGTTCGCGATCATCCTCGAACACAACAAGGCACCGGGACGCGCGCCGGCGGGCAAGGGCCTGGTGTCGCTGTTCATGATGAACCAGTGGGCAGTCGACCATATGGATGCCACCGACGACGAAATCCTGGCTGACGTGCTCCCCGACGCAGAGAAGGCGATACCCGGTTTGGCTGATGCGATCGAGTTCACGCGGGTGAACCGGTGGTACCCGGTGCTCGTCTACAGCCATCCCGGGTTGTACCGCGACCTGGGCCGTTTCCATGCTGCCCGGAATCTGAAGAGCCGTATCCAGCTCGCCGGGTCTTACAACTCGTCGGGCAACGTCAACACCGCCACTACGGCCGGTGAACGGGCCGCACGTGAGCTGTTGCAGGCACTTTCACCCGCCGCCGCATTGACCGCGTAATCACCATGGCCCAATTCAACATTCCGACGCCGCCGTACATGGTGTTCCCGCGGGTCCCACAGACGATCGCGGAGATTGTTCTGTGGATCGGGGTGGTCGCGCTCGTGGTCTTTGCGGTGCACCAGTGGCGGCGAACCGGTTCGCCGCTGGGACTGGTGCTGCTGGCAGGCGGCGGGATCGCGCTATTCAACGAACCGCTCGACGACATCTTGGGTTTGGTGTACCACCCCAGGCCGGGTCAGGACGTGGTCTTCGAGACGATGGGCCCGATCCCGCACTGGGGGCTACCCACCTACATCATTTTCTTCGGGGGCATCGCGTACGTATTGCTGCTCGAACTGCGTAGATTGACCTTCACGCCACGCGCGTTCTGGACGGGCATCGCCATCACCTTTGTCGCTGACCTGATCATCGAGTTGCCGCTGCTGCACTTTCGGCTCTACACATACTTCGGCTACGGGCAGGTGCCGATGAGCATCGGTGGATTTCCGTTGTACTGGCTGTTCATCAACACCACCGGCCCAATCCTTTGTGCGGCCATCTTGTTCGCGGTGCCGGGCTACTTCACGGGCTGGCGGGCTCCGCTGGTGCTGTTTCTGCCACTGGTCACCGATGCCGCCTGCAGCGCCGCCGTGGGTCTGCCCGTCTACAACGCGCTGCACGTGCCGGGCGCCTCGGCGTGGGTGACCTGGGCCGGCGCGCTCGTTTCCTGTGCAATCGGGCTGGCGATCCTCGACGCGACGGCCCGCTGGATCTACGCCCACACTCTGAAGATGCACAAGGCCGCGGAACCGGCAGATCAACTGCAGGCCCAGTCATGAGCTGGGTCCGTGGGCATTTCGATCTGCCGGCGACCCCCGATGGCACGGAGATGCCGCAAACCGCTCAACTCGTGGCAACCGTGGCCATGGCCGTGCTGGTGGCCGGCTTCGCCGTGTACGCGATACGAGAGATCGCCCAAAGGCGTTCGGCCACCCTGGTGCTACTGCTTATCGGCGGGGCGATCTCATACTTCAACGAACCCATCGACGATGTGCTGGGATTGGTCTGGCATCCGGTCGTGGGTCAGTGGACGGCACTGGACACCTTCTCACGTGTTCCGTTGTGGGGCTTGGGTATCTATATCGTTTTCTTCGGTGGGATGCCCTATCTGATCCTGCGGAATCTGCTCCGCGGCATGACCCGTCGGCAGCTGTGGGGCTGGGTGGGTGTGCTAGCGGTGGTCGACGTTGCAGTCGAGTTGCCGATTTTGGCCAGTGGCATCTACAGCTATTACGGCGACGCGCCGTTGCAGGTTGGTGGCTTTCCGGTGTATTGGATCGTCATCAATACGGTGGGACCGCTGGCCCTTGCCGTGTTGCTGCTGGCGGCGGGGGACTCCTTCACCGGCTGGCGTGCGGTGTATCTGCTTTTTCTTCCGATGGTGTGCGATGCGGCGGGCAGTGTCGCGGTTGGATGGCCGATCTTCAGCGCCCTCAATGCCCAAGCTTCCGCGCCCGTGCGATGGCTGGCTGCTGCACTGACCGTTACTATCGGCCTCGCCGCGCTGGACCTGCTGATCGTCTACGCGGCGCGGACGTCGGCGGCGCTGGAGCACACGAAAACCGTTGGCGCCGTCGGCGTATGAATCGCTATTCGAAGCTGGCGTTCAGCGAAACGGGTATTGCGTGGGCAGTGTGGTGTGCGGTGGTATGACGGCCTTGCCGTCAGGCGTGATGTATGCAGAACCCTTGCCGGAGTCGCTGTTATCGTTGCGGCTCAATGGGACACCCGGGCCGGGACACGCGCGATCGGTGCCCTGGCCGCATAATCCGTCGGTGAGGTAAGACCGGTCAACAAGATCGCGCTGCCATTCCTTGGAGTGGGTTCCGATCCAGTAGTTCGGCACGTTATAGGTAAGGAACAGTGCCACGTGCACTCCGGCCAACACCGCTAGCGCCCGCACCACCAGCTGCGTGCGATCGGACATCCGAAGATTTTCAGCGCCGCGTTCGACCAGCGTCTGGCCTCTGTCGTTACGGAAGTATCGCAGGCCGGCAACCGCGGTGAACGTCGCGGAGACCGTGACGATTTCATTGAGCGGGAAGGCGTGGTAGGACCCGCTGAAGATGGCGAAGCCGCGACCGCCCGGGTACTCCCAGATACCGAGCGGCATGAAGATAACGCCCTCGAGGATGATGTCGAAAGCGACCATACCGACGAAACAGACGCCGATCAGTCCGAGAGTGCCGATTTGTGGCCACTTGGCCTTGGCCCGTCGCATGATTGCGCAACCGAGGAACATCGTGATGACGAAAACGTAGACGTACAACCCCGGCATGATCAGGATCGGCTCGACCAGCATCGCGCCCGGTCTCCCGTTGGATAGCCAACCCGGGACACCGTGTACCCAGGAGCCGTAATTGATGGCCCACGAGTTGTAGCTGAACCAATGACCACCGTAGGCCGACAACGGGTCCTGGAACCACAGCGTCGAAAAGGCAATCACCAGCATGCCGTCGAGAGTCAATCGCCGCTGACGCATGATCGGGCGCACCACGAACCAGCCTATGAGGCCGATGCCGACGGGAATCGACACGGCCTGAAAGAAGACCATCGCCACCTTCATGAACGTCGGTGGGTCGGTGGGACCGGTCGGCACCCGCTCGAAGAACGGACCGGCTACCCATTTGATCAACACATAGGCGATGAACGCCAGGATTACCGTGCCCAGGCCAGCCCACCATTTCACTGGAACCAACCGGTGTGGTTCCAGTGCAACCACATTCGGCGGGGAGGCGACGCCGGTCGAGCGTGAACTTTGGGTAGCGGTGGCAGGAGTCGTCGTCATGGGACACCTCTGTATCGTTTAGCGGAAGTCCATCCAGTGGCCGTGCGGGGTCCAGCCCATGTGGAAGGGCAGCTCGATCTTGCAGATAGGCCCGGCGGTGATGTCGTCGGTGTCAAAGATCTGGAACTCGCCGCGACGCTCGCCCCACCACGACACCGGCACGATGATGTAGCCGTCGCCCTCGGCGGCGTCGGTGGTGCGCGGTGCGAAGGACGCTTCGAGCACCGCGGCCAGTTCGCCGTCGCCCCGGATCTGGTAGACCTGTTCGGTCACCTTGTCCACGTCGTTGCGGATGAGGCTGTCCATCCTCATCCCGCGTTTCTTGGGCTGGCCCCCCACCTGGAAGCCGTAGCGGTGACCTCTTCCGTAGAAGCGCTGGTCAACCTTGCAGACTTCGGACGGCAGCTCTGAGAGCTGCTCTGCCTTGGTGTCACCGGTGGTGAGGTTGACGGTCCACCGCCCCAGGTAGCTGGCGGCGTTGCTGAAGAACAGCGCGGCTTGGTCGCCCTCCTTGAAGTCCTGCTCCATCGGGAACGGTGGCTTGTTGAAGATCGGCGCGTCCAGGATGAGCTGGTCGCCCTTGACGTTGGCCGTCATCGTGTGCATGACATACTGGGCAGGCAGATCGGTTTGGATCCAACGGATCTCGCCCTGCAGGTTGTGCCGCGGGATCAGCGCGAGGGTGATCGGCAGTTCGGGTTCCCAGCCGAAGACAGCGAGCCCCTTGCTATTACGCTGCAGGTCGATAATGAACGGCTGGAACGGCATGACAACCCATTCCGGTGTAAGCCAAATATCATGTGCCACAGTGTTGTACGGGGCATCCCACAGGTCACGGGACTCCACCGTGCCATCCGGATGCACGTACTTCATCGACACATACGGCGCGGTGTCGCTGTATGACCAACCGTAGAGGACGCCGGTGTCCTCATCCCACTTCGGGTGTGCGCAGAACGTCCCGTCGCCGAAGCACACCAGATCATGCGGTCCCTTGGACAAGGCCGGCGCCCAGGGCACGATGCCCTTGGTCTCCAAGGTGATCGGGTCGATGATCTGTGGGGCACCGCCCAATTCGCCGGACACCACGAGGTCGCCGGCGAACGGGAAGATGTTGATGCTGCTGGTGCCCTGCGGCGTGTACGAGTTCTGCGGGGTGCGCACCACGTCGCCGTAGCCGTAGTCCCGGTAGTCGCCGAATCCACCGTCGGCGTAGTCGAACATGCCGCGGCCGTATTTCTCTTCCAGCACATACTTCGGAGTGCGCACCCAGCGGTTGCGGAAATCGGCGCGGCCGTTGTCGAAGACCAGGCCCTGGACCATGCCGTCCATTGCCAGCAGCGGTGTCGTGCCCTGTTTGGTCGGCCGCTTCCAGCACGGTCCGGTGCGGTAGATGCCACCCGCGAGGTCTTTGGGGATCTCGCCGTGGCTGACGATGCACTCCTCGACGGTGGCTTCGAACCGCATCGGTTGGAACGGTCCCTTAGTGGTCACCGTGTCGGGTATGGAGTAGCTCATGTTCTGCTCTCTGGTCCGTGTTTCTTAGCGGCGGCGCGCGCACGCACCGACGCCGCTACCAGCGATGCTAGCGCCGAAACCACGTTCTGTAAACGATCACTTACATAACATGCAGGCAGGAGTTCGATCGGAAATGTTGCGAGCCCCCGTAGAATTGGTAAAGGTCGCGCTGGCGGACACGCCGCTGCTATGTTAGGCGGCGAGGTGCCGAAGCATCGGTGGTAGCTATCGTGTAAGCGATCGTTATCTATTCGTGAGATCGCGCAGTCATTGGAGCAGCTCTCGAACATGGAACATCCCGACCTTGCCAACGGTCCTGGTGCAACGGTAATGCTGCCCGGCCGGCCCAACCTTACTGATCCAAACGCAAGAAGCCGCGACAGTTCGTATCGTTGACAAAATTAATTAATTCGTTTTTGGGACAGTGTGTGCCATATCTGGTGAAGGGTCCGTGATGCTGAACTCGACGACAAAGGTTCTGCGAACTTGGCGGTGGTCCTGAGATGCCATTGCAGACCCATCCAGCAGACACCGACCTGATCGGTGTCGAACCCGGCGCGGGCCCGTGGGAGCCCTCCACAGTGCACACGCACTACTTCGGTTTCCAAGTTCCCGAGGCCGCTATCGGTGGGTTTCTCTACATCCGCTATCAACCCTTCTTCCCGCTCTCGCAGGGCAGTGTGATCATCTTCGAGGGGCTGGACAACCCCACGCAT
>NZ_DATMLH010000046.1:0-19886 GCF_035570115.1 Mycobacterium sp. | reverse complement strand
CCCCATCCTCATCCCGGCCGCCGTCACCCTCGTGCACGTCATGCAAGGCAACCACCGCCCGGCCACCACCGCCGGCTTTGCGGCTCGTCGCCTCGTTCCCGCCGCCGCCTGACCTCAGTCATCCCAGTCGGGGCCACACCTACGGGTGTGGCCCCGACTGGTTTTATGGGGCGCCCGGCTGCAGAACCGCGGGGCCGTACCAGTGACAGGCGAGCAACGCGAGTTCGACGTCGAGCCGGTCGCTGCCGATCTCACGACCACGCCGGGCGACCGCCCGGCCAACCCGATACTTCACCGAGTTGAAGTGCAAGTTAAGTTCCTCGGCGGCGACCTTATAGCTGGAGCCGCATCCCAGAAACACCCGCAATGTATCGCGCAGCCGCGCGTCGTTCTCGTTGTCGGCGGCGAGGTCGCCGAGTACGGCGGCCACCCAATCGCGGGTGTCGGCCACGTCACCACCCAGGCGCGCCACCACGGAAAGGCCTGGGTCGGTCGCCGCGATCACCGTCGGCTCCGGCCGCTTGGCGATCACGGCGACGCTGCGGGCAGTCTTCGCCTCCCGGTTCGACTGACGAAAACCCTCGACACCGCTGGCCATGGTCCCGATTGCCACGCTTGGGGAATCCGGTCGTGCGAGCGTGAACTTGCGAACCTTGTCCGAGGCGTCGGCCACCGCGGCACGGTACGGCAGCCAACCCCATCCGCAGCTGCGATCGGCGGCGGCGAAGAGCGGGCTGGCAGCCGCACCTGCGGATTCGCCCAGTTCGCGGAGATAGCGTTGCAGCCGGCCGAGTTGGTCGCCTTCAATGCCCGCGTCCGGGTACCACATGACCAGCCCCAGATGGTGCCACCGCAGCGGATAACGGATCGAGGTGGTCGCCGCATCCACGTCGATCGGCTTGGTTGCCGTCAAGACCTCCCGCACCCGCAGGGCGCGCAGACTGTTCTGGTTTTCCAGCCAGCGATCGCGTTCCTCTTCATAGATGGCGACGACTTGCTGCGACATCCAGTCGATGTATTCGAACAACGTGCCAGTCATCGCCTCGATGACCCCGACCCTCATCGGTTCCGGAATATCGATCGCGCGCAATTCGGCGAAAACAAGCTCGTTCACCCGGCGCTGCCCGAGTCGATAGGCGCGAACCAGCGCATTGACGGGCATCCCCTGCTGTGCCAATCGCCGCGCATACTCCAATGCTGTGGTCGGCGCCTCGATGCGCTCGACGCCGATGTCGTAGCGCATCGCGTGCAAAATGGTGTCGACGTTTCCGTCGACGCTGGCACCGAGCAGTTCCATGAGCTGGGCATCGCCGCGCAGCTCGGGAATCTGGTCCTCGAGGGTCCGAAGGACGTCCGACGAGACGGCCGCCAGCCGCTGGAGCAACCGGTCGGCAGTTTCGGCGACGTACCGGCTCACCTCGACGTCGTTATCCAGACGCGGTTTTGTCACCACTATGACGGTAGACGACTGTTGGACGGCTGGTTGACGATTCCCCATGCTCAACCATTGTCTTCGGGCAACAACGCCGTCACGCACCTTAGTCGGCTTACCACTGTTTTTGGGACCCCCCGGCGCCTACCGTTGTCGCATTCGTGAGCGAAACCTTGATCAGAAGGAGCGAGAACAATGGGGTTCACACAACCGGATTTCGCCGCAGTCGATCCGGATACTTTCTTGCATAAGCCGTTGATGGAGCGGATGCGCATCCTGGCCATCGACTGGGGTGAAAAAGGCTTCGGCTCACCGAAGATGATCCACACCATGTACATCGCGAAGCTGATCTTCTTCGCCATCGGCGGCATCACCGTCGCGACGGCGACATCGGGTCTGCCCGCGTTCTGGCATGTCACCGAATGGTGGAACCAACCGATCGTCTACCAGAAGGTCATCCTGTGGACCGTACTGCTCGAGACGATTGGTGTGGCCGGCTCCTGGGGGCCGTTGGCCGGCAAGGTCAAGCCGATGACCGGTGGCATCTTGTTTTGGGCCCGAACGGGAACAATCCGGCTGCGTCCATGGAAATGGGTGCCATTCACCAATGGCGACCGGCGCACCTGGTTCGACGTCGCGGTGTACCTGGCCCTGCTGGTCAGCCTGGCCGTCGCGCTGCTGTCACCCGGTGTGCACAGCGATTCTTTCTCAAAAGCGCTGCCGCACAACATATCCGGCCTCGTGAGCCCAGCCCTGCTGGTCGCGCCGATCGTGCTGCTGGTGCTGATCGGTTTGCGCGACAAGACCATCTTCCTGGCCGCCCGCGGCGAACAGTATTTGCCCGCGCTGTTCTTTTTCAGTGCGCTGCCATTTGTCAACATGATCATCGCGCTGAAGATGCTGATCCTGGTCGTCTGGGTCGGCGCCGGCTTCTCGAAGTTCGGTAAGCACTTCTCCAACGTCATTCCGCCGATGGTCAGCAACACGATATTCGCGCCCAAATGGGTGCGGCGAGCTCACTACCGCGACTTCGGGCGCGACATGCGGCCGTCGCGGCTGGCGGACTTCATGGCACACGTCAACGGCACCACGGTCGAGATCGCTGCCCCGCTAGTCCTGTTCTTCTCCACGAACAAATGGGTGACGCTGGTTGCCGCGCTATTGATGGTGGGCTTCCACCTGTTCATCATCTCGACCTTCCCGTTGGCGGTGCCGCTGGAGTGGAACGTCGTATTCGCCTACACCACGATCTTCCTGTTCCTCGGTTTCCCGAACTGGAGCGGATACGCCCCGTGGAACATGTCGCCGCCGTGGCTGGCTCTGGTCATCGCCGCCGCGCTGCTGTTCTACCCAATCCTGGGCAATCTGCGTCCGGACAAGGTGTCCTTCCTGCCTGCGATGCGGCAATACGCGGGCAACTGGGCCTCGGCGGTGTGGACGTTCGCGCCGGGTACCGAGCAGAAGCTGAACCGGGTCACCCGCACGGCGTCCAACCAGATCGACCAGTTCATCGCGGCCGGCTACGAGCCGAAGTGGGCGGAGATCACCCTGCAGAAGACGACCGCGTGGCGAAGCCTGCACAGCCAGGCGCGCGGCCTTTACTCACTGCTGTTGACCCACCTGCCTGACATCGATACCCGCACCGTGCGCGAAGGTGAATTCGTGTGCAACTCGCTGATCGGCTTTAACTTCGGCGACGGCCACCTGCACGATGCAGACATGATTCAGGCCGTGCAGCGCCAAGCCGGATTCGAGCCGGGCGAGTGTGTGATCGCCTGGGTCGAGTCGGAGGCCTTCGGCAGCGGCGTTCAGCACTACCAGTTGATCGACGCGGCACTCGGGGTCGTCGAGCGGGGCACCTGGAAGGTGGCCGACGCGGTTGCCGAACAGCCCTGGCTGCCCAACGGCCCGATTCCCCTCCACGTGACCTGGTCGCTGGGCGACAGTAAGCGCGGAGCGCTGGCATGAGTACCGCAGTGGTGGTTGGCGGCGGGCCCAACGGGCTCGCCGCCGCCATAACCCTGGCCGCGGAAGGCGTTTCGGTCACCGTGCTCGAAGCCGCCGACGAGGTCGGCGGTGGCGCCCGCAGCAGCGAAGCGATCATCCCGGGTCTGCTGCACGACCACTGCTCGGCAATCCACCCGATGGCGATCGGCTCGCAGTTCCTCAGCCGCTTCAACCTGGAGCGGTACGGACTGTCGTGGCGCTGGCCGGAGATCGATTGTGTCCACCCGCTTGACGACGGCAGCGCCGGGGTGCTGCACCGCTCGGTGCAGCAGACCGCAGCCGGCCTCGGCCGTGACGGATCCCGGTGGCAGCTCGCGTTCGGCTACCCGACCGAGAACTTCGACGCACTCAGCGAGGACATCATGCGGCCCCTGCTGCGGTTGCCGCACCATCCGCTGATGCTGGCCCGATTCGGTGCACCCACCGTACTTCCCGCGTCCGCGTTCGCCAGGGTGTTCCGCACCGACGAGGGGCGCGCCTTGTTCGGAGGCGTTGCGGCCCATGCCTTCCGGCCGTTGCACTACCCGATGACCTCAGCGATCGGCATGGGCATCATCGCGGCCGGCCACCGGCATGGCTGGGCGGTGGCCGAAGGTGGATCGCAGTCGATTACCAACGCGATGGTGACCCTGCTAGGCGAGCTGGGCGGCAAGATCGAGACCGGTGTCCCGATCCAGACGGCGTCGCAGCTGCCGCCCGCGGACGTCACGATGTTCGATCTGGCGCCGAGCGCGGTCGCCGCGATCCTCGGCGACCGTCTTCCACGCCGTGTTGCCCGCGCTTTCACCAAGTTCCGGCGCGGTCCGGGTGCATTCAAAGTCGACTTCGCCGTCGACGGCGGTGTGCCCTGGACGAACCCGGACGCCCACCGGGCGGGTACGGTGCACCTGGCCGGGACCTACGCCGAACTTGCCGCAACCGAGCGTGACATCCACGCGGGACGCATGCCCGAGCGACCCTTCGTTCTGGTCGGTCAGCAGTATCTGGCCGACCCGCAACGCTCGGTGGGCAACGTTCACCCGGTGTGGAGCTACGCGCACGTCCCGAACGGCTACACCGGCGACGCGACCGAGGCGATCATCGCCCAGATTGCGCGGTTCGCCCCCGGTTTCCGGGAACGCATTGTCGGGTCAATAGTTCGCTCGACGACGCAAATGGCCGCCTACAACCTCAACTATGTCGGCGGCGACATCATGACCGGCGCCAAGGACATTCGCCAGCTGACCTTCGGTCCGCGAATCACGTTGTCGCCGTACACTATTGGGTTGCCAGGCAGATACATCTGCTCGGCTGCCACCCCGCCGGGACCAGGAGCACACGGCATGTGCGGCGCCAACGCCGCCACACTCGCGCTCGCTTACCTGGCGCGGCAGGCGTAACGCCGCTGCGGGATTCCGAGTCGTGGTCCGCAGGAACGTTACGCTGGCGCTCATGAATGCCGGTCCGGCCGCGCCCGGACGTCTCATTGTGCTGACCGGGCCGCCCGGGGCGGGCAAAACGACCGTGGCCGCGATCCTTGTCCAGCGCTACCCCCTCGCTGTACACCTACACGCCGACGACTTCTGGCACTTCATTCGCAGTGGGGCCATACCCCCGTATCTGCCAGAGGCGAACCAGCAGAACGCCGTTGTCATGACTGCACTTGCGCACGCCGCGGCCGGCTACGCCAGCGGCGGATACCACGTGATCGTAGACGGCATCGTAGGACCCTGGTTCATCGAACACTTCTGCACTGCAGCAGGTTTCGCATCCGCGCCAATTCATTATCTCGTCCTGCGTCCGGACGAGGCCAGCACCGTCCAGCGCGCGCGAGACCGCGGTCCTGACGCGCTTACCCGCACCGAGCCAATCCTGGACATGTATCGCCAATTCGCTGACCTAGGAGTCTACGAGCACCACGTGATCGACTCGACCGCCCTGGACCCAACTGCCACCGCGCAGCGCATCCAGGAGGCCGTCGCGACAGGGCATTTCATCATGCGGTGCAACGCGAAGTAACGATTCAGGACCCCGGATATGTGTAGAAGCCCTCGCCGGTCTTGACGCCGAGCTTGCCCGCGTCGACGTAGCTCTGCAACAAGTCCCGCGCGTTTTTCGGCAGATGCGGGAACTTTTCGACATAGTGGTTCTCGACGTCAAGAGCGACGTCCAGGCCGACGAGGTCCATCAACTGGAACGGCCCGGCGGGCGCGCCCAAATTGAGCTTGTACATCCCGTCAACGTCCTCCGGACGGGCCACACCCTCGGCGACCACGGCCAGCGACTCGCGCTTGATGGCGGCCCAGATGCGATTGAAGATGAAGCCGGTGCACTCCCGCTGTGCCTCGAAGGGGTAGACGCCGAATTCAGGAAGGACGGTCAACAGAGTGTCGAGCAGACCACGGTCGGTCTCACCGTCGGACATCAAGTCGAGGGCATTGACTTGCGGCGGCATGTAGAAGTGCGTATTGCACAAACGCGCTTTGTCCCGGACGTTTTCGGCCATCAGACGCGACGGGTATGACGACGAGTTGGTCGCGAAGATGGTGTCCGGCGGTGCCGCCCGGTCGATCTGACCCCACAGCGGAATCTTGACTTCGAGCTTTTCCGAGACGGACTCGACGACAAGCCAGGCGCCGTCCAACGCCTCTTCGAGCGAAGCCGCGCCCACCGCGACGCCAACTTCGCCGAAGCCTCGGTCGGCCAACAGCTTCGGCAGGTTCTCCGTGACGAACGCCGTCGCGGCGGCGCGCTGTTCGGCGCGGCGCGCAAAGACCCGCACGGTTCCGCCACGGCTGGCCAGCATCAGCGCAACGCGCCGACCCAACGTTCCCGCCCCGATCACCGCCACGGGACGGTTCCGGATGTCCTCGAAAGTGTAGGTGTATGAACCAGTCACACATACATGCTAAGCGGCGGCCGCGCACGCACCTCCGTCGGTATACGACAAAGATGGACAGGGTGTTGTCGTCGGTCGACAACAGGGTGGGATCGATTCGATGGCATAGTCGGTCCATGGGGTCACCGATATTTGTGGTTGGTAGCAGAGGTCAACGACCTCCCGAGTGAGATAGTGACCGTTGATGGCCGACGTCGATCAGCATGCGTCGCCGCGGGATCTGTTCCCTGAACTTCCCGCGGAGCTGCGCGACGCGGGATTCCAAGATATCGCCGAAATCGGACACGGCGGCTTTGGCGTCGTGTATCGATGCGCGCAGCCCCTGCTGGATCGCACGGTCGCCGTCAAGGTGCTGACCGCCGACCTTGACCAGGAAAATCTCGACCGCTTCCTGCGCGAGCAGCACGCGATGGGTCGGCTCTCCGGCCACCCCAACATCGTGACCATCCTGCAGGTAGGCACCACGACCACGGGCCGGCCGTTCATTGTGATGCCATACCACGCCAAGAATTCACTCGAAGCGCTGATCCGCCAGCACGGGCCACTGGATTGGTGTGAGACGCTGCGCATCGGCGTGAAGCTGGCGGGTGCGCTCGATGCCGCTCATCGCGCGAACATCCTGCATCGTGACGTCAAGCCGGGCAACATCCTGCTGACCGAGTACGGCGAACCCGAGTTGACCGACTTCGGTATCGCCAGGATCGCCGGCGGCTTCCAGACGGCCACCGGCGTCATCACCGGTTCACCCGCGTTTACCGCGCCCGAAGTGCTCGAGGGCAAGACACCCACACCCGCGTCAGACGTGTATTCGCTCGGCGCGACCCTGTTCTGTACGTTGACCGGCCACGCCGCGTTCGAGCGCCGCACCGGCGAGCGGGTAGTCGCCCAATTCCTCCGGATCACCTCACAACCGATCCCTGATTTGCGGGAGCACGGATTTCCGGCCGACGTGGCCGGGGTCATCGAACGGGCCATGGTCCCGGATCCCGCTGCTCGTCCGGCCAGCGCGACGGCGTTCGGCGACGAACTGCGACAGGTCCAGCGCATTCTCGGTGCCGCCGTCGACGAGATGGCCCGTCCCGTTGAGTTAGGTGTGGAGCATCGGACGCCACCCGCGGGCCCGACGGCGGTCCGGCGCGACACGACCACGCCGACGCCCCCAACACCGACGACGAAGTATCGACCACCGGTTCCGACCCAATCGCTGGTGGCCCGCAACCGGCTGCTGGACGTCCTCCGGGCGGGCGGCCGGCGACGGTTGGTCCTTGTCCACGCGCCCTCGGGCTTCGGCAAGAGCACGCTGGCGGCCCAGTGGCGAGAGGAGCTCGCGCGCGACGGCGTCGCGGTCGGCTGGCTGACGATGGACGACGACGACAACAACGTGGTGTGGTTCCTGGCGCATCTGCTCGAGTTGGTCCGGCGGGTCCGTCCCGCCCTCGCCGCGTCATTGAGTCAGGTGCTCGACGAGCACGGCGACGACGCCGCCCGCTACGTCTTGACCGCGCTCATCGATGAGATTCACGAAAAAGACGATCGGATGGCGGTCGTTATCGATGACTGGCAGCGGGTGTCGGACACAGCGACCATCGCCGCTCTCGGTTTTCTGCTCGAGCATGGATGCCATCACCTACGGATCATCGTGACCAGCTGGTCGCGCGCTGGGCTGCCGGTGAGCAAGTTGCGGATGCTGGATGAATTGGTCGAAATAGACTCTGACTCATTGCGTTTCGACATCGACGAGACTCGATCGTTGCTGAACGACGTTGACGGCCTGCAGCTGTCAGAAAGCGACGTGGAAACGTTGACCATGTCGACCGAGGGGTGGGTCGCCGCGCTGCAGCTGGCGGCGCTTGCCCTGCGCGGCGGCGGCGACACCAACGCCCTTCTAAGCCGACTATCCGGCGCGACCGAGATGATCGGCGAATTCCTGGCCGAAAATGTCCTGGACAGCCTGGAACCGGAGATGACCGAGTTCCTGCTGACGACATCGATTACCGAGCGGACCTGTGGTGTGCTGGCGTCCGCGCTTGCTGAAGTACCCCGCGGGCAAGCGATGCTGGAAGAGATCGAGCGGCGCGGCCTGTTCCTGCAGCGGATCGACGAGGACCCGAACTGGTTTCGCTACCACCATATGTTCGCCGAATTCCTGCGCCACCGACTCGACCGTGACCAACCCGAGCGGGTCGAACAACTCCACCGGACCGCATCGGACTGGTTCGCCGAACACGGCCACCTCAACGAGGCCGTCGACCACGCGCTGGCCTCGGGCGACGCTACACACGCGGTCGACTTGGTCGAACAGGACGAGACCAACCTCCTCGAGCAGTCGAACATGACGACCCTGCTCAGAATCGTCAAAAAGTTACCGCCGCGGATGGTGGCTTCGCGGGCACGGCTGCAACTGAGCATCGTATGGGCGAACATGCTGCTGCAGCGCCTGGCGCCCGCCGCGGCTGCGCTGAAGTCTTTCGAAGTGGCCCTGGATCGTGCAGACCTCACCGACGCGATGCGGGCTGATCTGAATGTCGAGGCCGACGTGGTGCGCGGATGCGGCGACATCTTCGCCGACCGGGTGGACACCATCGACCATCTGGTCGCCGAAGCATTGTCGCGACCGGACACCTTCCATCCCCGGGTTCCCGGCGTGGCGGCAAATCTTGCAGCGTTCGCCGCGATCTACCGCTTCGACTTCGACGCCGCGAACCGACTGCTCGCGTGGGCGGCGCCCTACCAGGAGATGCTGGGCCCATTCGCGAGTGTCTACGCACGCTGCTTCGGCGGTATCGCCGCCAGGTATCGGCTCGACATCCCTTCCGCCCTCAAGAATTTCCGGGAAGGGTACGAGATGGGCGCGACAGTCGGACCGCACTCGCACGCCGCACGGCTGGCCGGTGCGCTTCTCGGCGAATTGCTCTACGAGACCGACGAGTTGGCCGAGGCCATGCGTCTAATGGACGAAAGCTACCAGCTGGGGTCCGAGGGCGGCGGAGTTGACTCAATGATCGCCGGGTACGTGATCGGCGCGAAAATCAAGGCATTGCAAGGGGATCGTGGCGCCGCGGTCGATCGCCTCGCCGAGGGCATGAAGGCGGCGGAGCAGCTGCAAATGCCACGGCTGGCGGCCGCCATCAACAACGAGCGGGTCCGGCTGCGTATCGAGATCGCGCCGGAGGTTGCCGCCCGGTTGCGAGCTACCCGCGTCGTTCCTCAGGGCAACGGAATCGCCATGATCACAGCCGAACTCGACGAGAACTCCGGGATCCGGCTGTTGTCCGCGAGCGATTCGGAGAACGACCGGGAGCAGGCGTGCCGACGCGCAGCCGACCTACTCGCCGGAATCGATCAGGAGCGAAGACCATTGGCGGCGCTAAGCGCGCAACTGCTGCTGGCCGAAACTCTGATGGCAACAGGCAGAACCGATGATGCCGATGTCGTGTTGCCGCGTGCCGTGGCGCGGTGCAATGAAGTCGGACTATCGCGTTTGCTCCACGATGCCGGACTCGGGTGACGCTGAGATGGTGCGGCCCCGGCACACCGCGCATGTTTCGGCCGTCACGCATGTCGGCGATGACGTCGTTGATCCGCTCGAGCCGTTAGCGCGGCGTCGGCACCCGCGCCTGACACTTCATCGGGCCACACCCTTTGGCGCAATACCGAACCGCCGCACACCGCGCGCCACGGACGCGCGTAACAGGCCCATCGCAAACTTGGCGCGCCGCCGCGAAGCCGGATACCAGAGCAACTCCTTGGCTTGCGTCGGTATCCGCGGCGACGTGATCGCTTGTGGGCGACAGTATTTCAGAACCCCGGCGGCACCTCCCCAGCGGGTGCCGACACCGGACTGCTTCCAGCCGCCCATGGGAAGATCACAGGCGAACAAGTTTGATTGGACGTCGTTGATGTTGACCGCGCCGACGTCGAGCTGGCGGGCGATCCGTTCGCCGCGTTCCTTGTCCCCGGTCCACACCGTGGCCGATAGCCCGTATACCGAGTCGTTGGCCAGCCGGATCGCCTCCGCTTCATCGGCGACCTTGACCACCGGAAGGGTGGGTCCGAACGTCTCCTCGGTCATGCAGGACATCGACTGGTCGACGTCGACGAGCACCGTGGGCTCAAAGAACGTCCCCGTCCCGGTCGGCTTGCCGCCGGTCACCACGTGGGCACCGGCTGCGACCGCTTCGTCGACGTGCCGTTGCACGATGTCGCGTTGTGCGCTCGTCGCCAGTGCTCCGACGTCGAACGCAACCTTGCGGTCGTCCTGGCCCTGCCTAAGCGTTTGGACGCTTTTGGTGAGCTTGGCCACGAACTCGTCGTAGACCGGCGCCTCGACGTACACCCGCTCCACAGAGACGCAGACCTGGCCGGAATTGACCATGCCACCCCAGGTGATCCCGTTGGCGGCCCGGTCGAGGTCGGCGTCGGCCAGCACCAGGGCCGGGTCCTTACCGCCGAGCTCGAGACTGTACGGAATCAGCCGCTCCGCGCACGCGACCGCCACCTTCCTGCCGGTCGCGGTGGACCCGGTGAATTGCAGGAAATCGACGTTGCCGATGACGGCGGCGCCGGTGTCGCCGTACCCGGTCGCCAGAGCGAGCACCGGCGGCGCGCCGATCTCGGCCCAACCGCGCACAAACTCGACCGCGCTCAGCGGCGTCACCTCCGACGGCTTCAGTAGCACGGCGGCGCCGGCAGCCAATGCGGGCACCACGTCCAACACGGGCATCACGAACGGGTAATTCCAGGGGGTGATGACACCTACCACCGGATACGGCCTGTAGGTAGTCGTGAGTTTCTTCGTCACCGCGAGCGGGTTGAAGGAGCGTGGATGCTTGTCGGCGAGGAACCGCTCGGCGTGGCCCGCCCAGTAGTCGAGCAGGGTGGCGGCGAGGGCCGGCTCGGCGCTGGCTTCCACCCGTGTCTTGCCGGTCTCGGACTGCACCACGTCGGCGATGTGCTCGGCGTTGTCGAACACCCAGTCCTGGTACCTCAGCAGCCAGCGTTTGCGGCCGTGCGGGCCGAGGGCCTCCCATTCGGGTTGGAACAGGCGCAGCTCACGAGCTTTCGCGGCGACAGCATCGGACGTCTCGATCGGTACGGTGCCGACGACGCGTCCGTCCGCAGGGTTCCGGACCGTGATGGTGGATGCGTCGGTCTTGGGCTGGATTGCGGTCATCGTGGACCCCTTCCCAGGGCGCGTCGAAGAATGCGCGCCATGGCAGGATCTTCCCACCGGTCGAGTGAGCTACCTAGAGTAATCGACTACCTATCTCCGCTGATACAGGCCCTACAGCAGCGTCGTCTGCTCCGCCTGCGGCTCGACAGGCTCGAGCAGCTCGGGCCCGTTGTTGCGCACGCTGTTGACCAGCGTCGAGATCTCACGCATCTCGATGCCGCGCACGTCGGGCGGAGTTGCCAGAAATGCGAGATCGGCCGCGGCGTCGGGGTCCAGCCAGCGATCCCAGTCACGCTCGGGCACGATCAGCGGCATCCGGTCGTGGATCTCGGCGAGCTCGCCGACCGCATCGGTGGTGATGATCGTGCAGCTCAGCAGCGGGTTAGCATCCTGCCCGCCGTCCTTGGGCTTCCACACCGACCACAGCCCCGCCATGAACAGCATTTCGCCGTCGGCGCGGTGCAGGTAGAACGGCGTCTTGCGAGCTTTCTTGCCGGCTTCGGTATCGGGGTTGGCGCGCCATTCGTAGTAGCCGTCCATCGGCACCAGGCAGCGCTTGGATTTGGCGCTCGAGCGAAACGCCGGCGAGGTGGTGACCTTGTCGGCGCGGGCGTTGATCAATTGTGGGCCCTTCGACTCCGGCGCGCCGTCAGATCCCGCCTTGACCCAGGGCGGTACCAGCCCCCAGCGCATCAGCCGGACCCGCCGGGTGGGCTCGTCGTCGGGTTCGTCGTGACGACGGACCACCGTGGTGATGGTCGTGGTGGGCGCCACGTTGTAGTTCGGTCCGGAAGCGGACTCCGCCGAGCGAGCCTCGTTGATCGCCTGGATCTTCTCGGCCAACGCAGCCGGATCGGTGGTCACTGCGAATCATCCGCACATATCTTCCATGGTGCCTGGTAGGCGATGATGGAGCACGTGAGCACCTGGACCGCCCCCTGCGCGACGGGGCCGGTGTACGCGACGGTGACGGTGCCGGGCTCGAAATCCCAGACCAACCGCGCATTGGTGCTTTCGGCGCTGGCCGCCGCGAACGGCGGCGTCTCGACGATCAACGGTGCGCTGCGCAGCCGCGACACCGACCTGATGATCGGCGCGCTGGGCGCGTTGGGCCTGCATGTCGACGGGTCGGCGGCAGAGCTGACGGTCAGCGGGAAGATCTCCCCGGCGGCCCACACCCGCATCGATTGCGGCTTGGCCGGCACGGTGTTGCGATTCGTCCCGCCAGTGGCGGCGCTGGGAGTCGCTGCGGTGACCTTCGACGGTGACGACCAGGCCCGGGTCCGGCCGATCGCGCCGTTGCTGGACGGGCTGCGCGGCCTGGGCGTCGACGTCGACGGCGACGGCCTGCCGTTCCAGGTGCACGGCAGCGGATCGGTTGCCGGCGGGGCCGTGGAAATCGACGCTTCGGCGTCGTCGCAGTTCGTATCCGGCCTGCTGCTCTCCGGTGCGTCGTTCACGGACGGCCTGATCGTGCAGCACACCGGTCCGGCACTGCCGTCAGCACCACACATCGCCATGACGGTGGCGATGCTGCGCCAAGCCGGCGTCGAGGTCGACGACGCCACGCCCAACCGCTGGCAGGTGCGGCCGGGCACGCTGGCGGCCCGGCACTGGCTGATCGAACCGGACCTGTCCAACGCCGTTCCGTTCATCGCGGCGGCCGTCGTCAGCGCGGGCACGGTGCGCATCACCGGCTGGCCGGCGGCCAGCATCCAACCCGCCGAGGCGATTCTGAGTATCCTGCGGCAACTGAATTCGGTTGTGAAGCAATCAGATTCGTATCTCGAGGTGCAGGGGCCGCAATCCTACGGCGGGTTCGACGTAAACCTGCGCGACGTCGGCGAACTGACCCCGGCGGTGGCCGTGCTCGCGGCGCTGGCCACCCCGGGCTCGGTGTCAAGGCTGACCGGCGTCGCCCACCTGCGCGGCCACGAGACCGACCGGCTGGCCGCGCTGCGCACCGAGATCAACCGGCTGGGCGGCAATTGCTCGGAAACCGCCGACGGCCTGGAGATCACCGCGGCGCCGTTGCGGCCCGGGACCTGGCAGTCCTACGCCGATCACCGGATGGCGACGGCCGGCGCGATCGTCGGACTGCGGGTGGCCGGTGTCGAGGTGGACGACATCGCCACCACCGCCAAGACGCTGCCGGATTTTCCGCGGATGTGGACGGACATGGTTGCGGAGTCCAGCGGTTGAGGCCGGGCGACTACGACGAGTCCGACGTCAAGATCCGCTCGGGACGGGGTTCCCGACCGCGGACCAAGACCCGCCCAGAGCACGCCGACGCAAAACCGGCCATGGTGGTCAGCGTCGACCGCGGCCGCTGGGGATGTGTGCTCGACGGCGATCCCGGTCGCCGGGTCACCGCGATGCGGGCCCGAGAACTGGGCCGTACACCGATCGTCGTCGGCGACGACGTCGACGTGGTTGGCGATCTTTCCGGTCGGCCGGATACCTTGGCCCGCATCGTCCGGCGTGGGCCGCGGCGAACAGTGTTGCGGCGCACCGCCGATGACACCGATCCCACCGAACGGGTCGTCGTCGCCAACGCCGATCAGCTGCTGATCGTGGTCGCTCTGGCCGACCCGCCGCCGCGCACCGGCCTGGTCGATCGGACGCTGATCGCGGCTTATGCGGGCGGTCTGGTACCGATCCTGTGCCTGACCAAAACCGATCTTGCGCCCGCCGCGCCGTTCGCCGAGCAGTTCGCCGATCTCGACCTGACGGTGATCACCGCGGGCCGCGACGACCCGCTGGACGCGGTCGCACACCTATTAGTTGCAAAAATTACTGTGCTGCTCGGTCATTCCGGTGTGGGCAAGTCAACGTTGGTCAATCGTCTTGTACCGGAGGCGGATCGGGCAGTCGGCGAAGTTACCGACATCGGCAGAGGTCGGCACACCTCGACCCAATCGGTCGCGCTGCCGCTGGAATCGGGTCAGCACCCCGGCTGGGTGATAGATACCCCGGGGATCCGCTCGTTCGGCCTGGCCCATATCGAACCCGACGACGTGCTGCAGGCTTTTTCCGACCTGGCCGGGGCGATCGAGGACTGCCCGCGCGGCTGCGGCCACCTGGGTCCACCCGCCGATCCCGAATGCGCGCTGGACGCCCTGACCGGGCCGGCCGCCCGTCGCGTCGCCGCCGCGCGCCGGCTACTAGCCGCGCTGACCGAGACGTAACCCCGAACCGCGGCGCCTCAGCTTTCGGCCTGCGAGCGAACCTGTTCGAGGTTGGCCTGCATGTTCTGCTGCCATTCGGCAATGCGCCGGGAGACGATCCTGGCCTCCTTCTCCGGCTGCGCGACGATCGCCGGGGTCAGCCCCGACGGCCCCGGCCCCATCCGGCCCCACTGGCGGACCAGCACGCCGTCGCTGGCCGGTTCGACCTCGAACGCCCATGTCGCGCTGACCCCTTCGGGCCCGATGACGTTGTATACCCAGCGGCGTTCGTCCTCGACTTCGACGACCTCGCAGACGGTCGCCCAGTCACCGAACGCCTCATGCTTGTTGCGACCGCGAAACCGCGCGCCGACTTCTACCGCTTCGGCGCCGTCCAGCCACTCGACAGCCTCGAGTTCCGAGGAACACCGCGCGGGCAGGCCGATGTCGGTCACCAGCTCCCATGCCGTGCGAACGTCGCACCGAACGCGCTGTGTCACTTCGACTGTGGGTTGATCGCGATAACGCATTATTTAATCCTTCTCGGTACCCGCCGGTGGGGGTGGCGGTCCTTGTAGCATGCCAGCCATGAAGGTCGGCACCATGATCGAGCCCCGCTTGCCGGGCGCTGTCGAGTTCGCAGTGGCGGCCGAGCGGATCGGTGTGACCTCACTATGGATCCCAGAAGTTTGGGGCTACGACGCCCTCACCGGGCTGGCGTATCTGGCCGCCAAGACGTCGTCGATCAAGCTCGGAACGTTTGTCGTGCAGTTGGGTTCGCGCAGCCCGGCGATGTTGGCGACGTCGGCGCTGAGCCTGCAGGAGCTGTCCGCGGGCCGCTTCCTTTTGGGCATCGGCACCTCCGGGCCGCGGGTCATGGAGGGCTGGCACGGCGTCCGGTTCCGCAAACCGGTGCAGACCACGCGGGAGACCATCGAGATCGTCCGTATCGTCAGCCGCGGCGAGCGGCTTGAGCACGCCGGCGAGGTCTACCCGCTGCCGCTGCCGGACAGTCGCGGCGCCGCGCTGCGGCCCATGGTCCGCCCCGACCATGTCCCGGTCTACGTGGCTGCGATGGGCCCGCAAAACCTGCGGCTGACCGGCGAGATGGCCGACGGCTGGCTGGGCAACGCCTTTATCCCCGAAGCCGCGGAGGTGTTCTTCGGCCCGTTGCGTGAAGGAGCGCAGCAGGCCGGGCGCACCCTCGACCAGCTCGACCTGGTCGCCCCCGTCGCGGTCGAGTTCCATGACAACCAAGCCGCCGCCGACGCCGCGGCACGCCGCCACGCCGACGGATACGCGTTCACCATAGGCGCCATGGGCTCACGTGGTTCGGGCGGCAAGAACTTCTACAACGACGCGTTCACCCGACTGGGTTACGGGGCCGAAGTCGAGACGGTCGCCGGACTGTGGCAAGCCGGAAAACAGGACGAGGCGCGCAGCGCGGTGCCACTCGATCTCGGCCGCCTCACCAATCTGCTCGGCACCCCCGCCGCCATCGCCGAGCGGGTGAGCCGCTACCGGGCGGCGGGCATCACGACGCTGCTGGCGAAGCTCGAAGGTGACCCCGAACAGCAGCTGGCGACGTTGCAGCAACTGGTTGCCATCGCCGAAGCAGCCTGAGCGGGATTACCAGCGCAGCATCGGCAGCGGGCGCAGCGGGTGGCGCGCGGCGTAGCCGGTCAGACCCTTGGCCAGGAACGCGTGAAACCCGCGATAGGGCAGCTGCGCGACGACGGCTTGCACGGCTGGGCGTCCGATGTGGTCGCGCAGCAATCCATGGCTGACATCGACGAGGTCGGCTTTGCGAAAGGTTTCGGTCATCCGATCGTCCGATGGCCGCAGCCGGTGGTGCTCGGTGATCAGCACTCGCAGCTGATCGGCGTCGGAGACTCCGAATTCGTGGGCATGATGCGTGGCGAGATCGGCGGACGGTGCAAGGTAGTCGAAAGTGCGCGCGGTCCAGATGCCCAGATCGTGGGCCGCCCACGCCAGCGCCGCGACGTCGGGGATCGAGCCACCGAGCAGCAGCTGGTGGTAGTTGATGCAGCGGTATACGTGGTTTCGGTAGGTAGGCACCGCGTTACCCAAGGCGCCGCGATAACGATCCAGCACGGCATCGACGATCGGATGTCCGGTGATGACCTCCACGTAGTGAAGGCTAGGCGGCCAGGTCGTCCCGCCCAGTCGGTTGCGCCTTTCCACCAAGCTTTTTGCTTCGCTTGTCGGCGCGCCAACCCCGCACCGTGGCAATCGCGGTCTTCAAGCCCCGGCGGCGTCCGGTCGCCGGGTCGGTGCCGGCGAAGTCCTCGTCCAGCACGGCGAACATCGACTCGCTGCGGGTCTCCGGTGCGTTGTCCGCGGTGTCGCGCAGGTACTTGTCCGGCAGCGACAACTTGGCGATGGTCCGCCATGTCTTGCCGTATTGCACCAGGAAAGAGCCTGTCGTGTAAGGCAAGTCGTATTTGTCGCAGAGCTCGCGCACCCGCACCGAAATCTCGGCAAGCCGGTGGCTCGGCAGATCCGGATACAGATGGTGTTCGATCTGATGGCACAGGTTGCCGCTCATGAACCGCATCGCCGGCCCGGCGTTGAAGTTGGCACTGCCCAGCATCTGGCGCAGATACCACTGCCCCTTCGTCTCGCCGATCATGTCGGTCTTGGTGAATTTCTCGGCGCCGTCGGGGAAGTGGCCGCAGAAGATGACGGCGTTGGCCCAGAGATTGCGGATCACGTTGGCGACCGCGTTGGCCTTCAGCGTCGATTTGTACGTGGCGCCGGGTGACAGCGCGGTCACCGCCGGGAACGCGACGTAGTCCTTGAACACCTGGCGACCGGTCTTACCTAGGAACTCGTCGACCCGCTGCCGGGCTTCCCCGTTGTCCATCCGCTTCTTGACGATCCTGCCGATCTCGACATGCTGCAACCCGACGCCCCATTCGAAGCCGATCGCGAGCAGCGTGTTGAACAGCAGGTTGAGCAGGTTGAAGCGCTTCCAGGGCTGGTCGCGTGTGACGCGCAGCAGGCCGTAGCCGACGTCGTCGTCCATGTCGAGGATGTTGGTGTACTTGTGGTGCACGAAATTGTGGGTGTAGCGCCAGTGCTTGGACGACCCGGTCATGTCCCACTCCCACGTCGAGGAGTGAATCTCGGGATCGTTCATCCAGTCCCACTGGCCGTGCATGACGTTGTGGCCGATCTCCATGTTCTCGACGATCTTGGACACGGCGAGCGTGACCGTCCCCGCCCACCAGGCTGATCGCCGCGAGCTAGCCGCCAGCAGCACCCGGCCGGCGACCTCCAGCGCGCGTTGTGCAGCGATTGTGCGGTGGATGTAGCGCGCATCCCGCTCGCCGCGGGAGTCTTCAACGTCCTGGCGGATGGCATCCAGCTCAATGCCCAAGTTTTCGATGTCGGCGTCCGTCAAATGCGCGAATACGTCTAGGTCGGTGATTGCCATCGCCTGTCCTCTCCGTAGTCTTGCAGTTACTGACCTACGCTATCGTAACCTACGAAACCGTAGGTTACCTGTGAGTAACATCTAAACGTCGAGCACGCAATCGCCCGACGCCGCCGAAATGCAGGTCTGCACGCGTGTCCCGGGTTCATGCTCCGCGCCCGTTCGCAAGTCCCGCACATGGCCTTCAACCAGGCCGACCACGCAGGATTGGCAGATCCCCATCCGGCAGCCGAACGGCATCTGCACGCCCACCTGTTCGCCGGCGTCCATCAACGACGTCGCCGCATCGGACGCGGCGGTTTTTCCGCTTTTCGCGAACGTGACCGTCCCACCGGCGCCCGCCGGTGCGGCGCGCGACACCGCGAAGCGCTCGAGGTGCAGGCGTTCGTGGACCCCGGCCGCCGCCCAGGCATGTTCGGCCGCCTTCAGCATCGCCTCCGGCCCACACGCCCAGGTCTGCCGCGCACGCCAGTCGGGCACTTCGCTGTCGAGCCGGCTCAAATCCAGCCGGCCCTGGCTGCGCGTGGTGCGCAGTTGCAGCCGGTATCCCGGGTGATCCGCGGCCAGCCGTTCCAGCTCCGTGCCGAACATGACATCGTCCGCGGTGGGCGCCGAGTGCAGGTGGACCACATCGGTGATCTGATCGCGGCGCACCAGCGTGCGCAGCATCGACATCACCGGGGTGATCCCCGAGCCGGCTGTGACGAACAACATGGTCGGTGGCGCCGGATCGGGCAGCACGAAATTGCCCTGCGGCGCGGCCAGCCGCACGATCGTCCCTGGCTGCACGCCGGCCACCAGATGGGTTGACAGGAAGCCCTCGGGCATCGCTTTCACCGTGATGGTCACCGTGCGGGCGCCCTTGACCGGGCTCGACGTCAGCGAATAGGAGCGCCATCGCCAGCGGCCGTCAACCAGCAGCCCGATCCCCATGTACTGACCCGGCTCGTAGTCAAAGCCAAAGCCCCAGCCTGGCTTGATGACCAGCGTCGCGGAATCCTGCGTCTCCCGTCGAACCTCGATGATGCGACCGCGCAACTCGCGCGCCGACCACAACGGATTGGCCAGTCGGGTGTAGTCGTCGGGCAGCAGCGGTGTGGTGATGCGCTGGGCAAGTTTGCGCAGCGCGTACCAGCCGGGGTGTGTGTCCACGCCCGCCACCGTAATCGGCATGGTGTCGACGACGTCGGCAGTGACTCGCGCGATCTTTCGGTCCATTGGGGAAACTCCTGCCCTCGATCGTCTAACCTACGGTACCGTAACCTACGGTTCCGTAGCTAGCGTTAGAGCAGTTCAAGCAGGAACGGCAGCTCTTGGGTGGCGTACCAGGCCAGATCGTGGTCCTGCGCGTCGCCAACCGTCAGCTCGGCGTCTTCGTCGCCGAGATCAGCCTCGTCAATGACCGCGATCGCCGCCGAGACGTCCGCTTCCGCGGCGGCATTGTCGACGAATGCAGCGACGCCCTCCTCGATCGCCACCGGCGCCTCGATCCGCACGACGGCGTCATCGAGATCCGGACGCGGCGTCACCTCGCCGACATCGGCGACCAGCACCGCCCGCCGCGGCGGGAACGTCGCACCCGGCTGCTCCGAAGCCGCCGCCAGCAGCCGCAGCGAAGCCAACGCAGCCTCGCGCAGCGCGACTTCGCCCAACTCGTCGTCGTCGCCTTGGGCGTACGCTTCGCGCAGTCTGGGCGTCACCGCGAACGCGGTGCCGTTGACCGGCCACAACGAACCATCGGCGACGAGTTGCTGCAGCATGGCCAGGGT